>NZ_JBOIBY010000180.1:0-20086 GCF_050739655.1 Pseudomonas sp.
GCAGCTTCAAGCGATCATTCCCCTCTTCATCGACCAGGCTCTTCACCTTGTGCGCGGCACCGTGGGTGAATTGCAAAGCCGTGGGGGTGAAGGATTCGACGCTCATGCTGACTATCTCCCGGCGTTAGGCCGTCATATTGCGTGATGACGCGCATTATCCGCTTCTCCTAGAAAAGCGGTCAACTATTGTTATGGTATATCAACCAATCCAATCGCCAGGCGCAAAAGCAAAAAGGCCCATTCAATGGGCCTTTTTGTGGTTCAGGATAAAGCCTACGGAAGCATGCCGGCGTGGGACAGGCCCAGACGCTCATCCAGCCCGAACAGGATGTTCATGTTCTGTACTGCCTGACCCGAAGCACCTTTGACCAGGTTATCGATCACCGACAACACCACCACCAGATCACCATCCTGCGGACGATGCACGGCGATGCGGCAGACGTTGGCACCGCGCACACTGCGGGTTTCCGGGTGGCTGCCCGCTGGCATGACGTCGACGAATGGTTCGTTGGCATAGCGCTTTTCAAACAGTGCCTGCAGATCCACCGAGCGATCCACGACCGTTGCGTAGAGCGTCGAGTGAATGCCACGGATCATCGGCGTCAGGTGTGGAACGAATGTCAGGCCGACGTCCTTGCCTGCTGCACGACGCAACCCCTGGCGAATTTCCGGCAAGTGACGGTGACCTTTGACGGCATAGGCTTTCATGCTTTCTGACGTTTCAGAGTACAGCGAACCTACGGAGGCACCACGGCCAGCACCGCTAACGCCGGACTTGCAGTCAGCAATCAGGTGCGAAGCATCCGCCAGGCCCGCTTCGAGCAATGGCAGGAAACCCAATTGCGTAGCGGTCGGATAGCAACCTGGCACAGCGATCAGGCGCGCCTTCTTGATCTGCTCACGGTTGACTTCCGGCAAGCCGTAGACCGCTTCATCCAACAGCTCCGGTGCACCATGCGGTTGGCCGTACCACTTGGCCCACTCATCAGCATCCTGCAAACGGAAGTCCGCCGAGAGATCGATGACCTTGGTGCCAGCCGCCAGCAGTTCGCCCGCCAATGCATGAGCAACGCCGTGGGGCGTGGCGAAGAACACCACGTCGCAGGCACCCAGGGTTTTGATGTCCGGCACGCTGAACGCCAAGCCGTCGTAATGCCCTCGCAGGTTTGGGTACATGTCGGCCACGGCCAGGCCAGCCTCGGATCGGGAAGTGATTACTACCACTTCAGCTTGCGGATGCTGTGCCAACAGACGCAACAGTTCGACACCGGTGTAACCCGTGCCGCCGACGATACCGACCTTGACCATATACCTGCCCTCAACGAACCCACTGGAAAGCCGTCGATAATAGGGGCCGCGCGCCCCTGCGACAACCGTCAAGGTGACGTGCGGACGCTCAAGCCTCTACTATTCCGGCTACCGTGAATCCTGGAATAACTCAAAATGCTCTATCTGTGGCTCAAAGCGCTTCACATCGTCAGCGTCGTCTGCTGGTTTGCCGGCCTGTTTTACCTCCCTCGTCTGTTCGTCTATCACGCTCAAAGCGAAGACACGGTCAGCAAGGAACGCTTCAGCATCATGGAGCGCAAGTTGTATCGGGGCATCATGGGACCGGCCATGATCGCCACGTTGATCTTCGGCGGCTGGCTGATCAGCCTTAACCCGGCCGCGTATTTCAGTCAGGGCGGCTGGATGCACGCCAAATTGACCCTGGTGGTGATACTGATTGGGTATCACCACATGTGCGGCGCGCAAGTGAAACGTTTTGCTCGTGGCGAGAACACCCGCAGCCATGTCTTTTATCGCTGGTTCAATGAAGTGCCAGTTCTGATATTGCTGGCAATCGTAATTCTGGTCGTTGTCCGGCCGTTCTAAATCCAACAGGCATCACTCACCGGGGTACTTCCAATGTCGCTGCCCGCTCTGCTTGAACAACGCTTACGCCTGCCTGTAGTGGCGGCGCCGATGTTCCTGATATCCAACCCACAACTGGTGCTCGCCTGCTGCCGCAATGGCGTAGTGGGCAGTTTCCCCGCGCTGAACCAGCGCGAAAGCAGTGGCTTCAAAGCTTGGCTAGAGGAGATCGAAGCAGCGTTGGCGACACTGGAGAACCCCGCGCCCTATGCGGTGAACCTGATTGTCCATAACAGCAACCCGCGATTGCAGGCAGACCTGGATATCTGCATCGAGCACAAAGTGCCGATCGTGATTACCAGCCTTGGCGCGGTAAAAGAGTTGGTCGATGCCGTCCATGGTTATGGCGGTCTGGTGTTCCATGACGTGACGACCCGACGCCACGCCGAGAAAGCTGCCGAGGCCGGCGTGGATGGCCTGATCGCCGTTGCCGCAGGTGCCGGAGGACATGCAGGGACCTGGAGCCCGTTTTCACTGATCGCCGAAATCCGTCAGTTCTTCGACAAAACCCTGCTCTTGGCCGGTTGCCTGAACCATGGGCACGAGATTCTTGCCGCTCAATTGCTCGGCGCGGATCTGGCCTACTTCGGAACGCGATTTATCGGTACCACCGAAAGTCATGCGCCTGACGCCTACAAAGAGATGTTGCTGACCTCCAGAGCGGCGGACATCGTCCATACTCCAGCGGTCTCGGGTGTGCCGGCGAGTTTCATGCGCCAGAGCCTGGAAGCTGCCGGTTTTGATATGGCGGCGCTACAGAATAAAGGCGACGTTAATTTCGGCTCAAAACTCAAGCCGCTGAGCGATGAAGCCAAAGCGTGGAAAACCGTGTGGTCCGCAGGCCAGGGCGTGGGTGAAATCGACGACTTGCCGAGCGTGGATCAATTGGTAGCGCGTCTTGATGCCGAATATCGCAAGGCGCTGGAGCACGCCGCGCAACTGCCCAAGCGCTGGCCACGCTGAAACAACACCGGGCCAGCCACGCCAGGCTGGCCTACCCTCTCTGAATTCAAACACTCGCGACAAGGATGCCTGGGCAATGAGCGAAAACCGTTTCAAGATCGTGTTCGACGGCGCTCTGCTGCCAGGTGTTGATATCACCACCGCCAAACTCAACCTCGCGGCGCTGTTCAAGAGTGACGTCGCCGCCATCGAGCGCTTGTTCAATGGCCGACCGATCGCACTCAAGCGCGATCTGTCGCACGTTGACGCGCAGACATACCTTCAAGCACTGAAGAACACCGGTATCGATGCCCGCATCGAGTCCGAGCCGTCTATTGAACTGAATCTGTCTGACGTTCACGATCATGCCCCGGCTGCAGAACCCGAATCCCCATACGCACCACCAAGGGCCAGTGTCGGCGAAAGTCTTACGCAATTCGCCACCCTTAAACCCTTCGGCGTGGAAGGACGTATCGGGCGCCTGCGCTTCCTCGCCTGGTCGATGGTACTGAGCCTGGTGACGCTGGCCGTTGTCGGTGTGTTTGCCTTGGTCGGACTGGGGCTCGTGAGCAGCGACTCAACCGCCGGCCTGATCATTGGTGGCATCCTGGCCTTTTTCCTCTGCCTGGCATTCCTCATTGCCAGCATCATGATCACCGTGCAGCGCTTGCACGATATAGGTTGGTCGGGCTGGCTTTGGCTCCTCAACCTCGTGCCGTTCGTGGGCAGTTTCTTCCCTCTATTAATGGTGATGATGCCGGGGACCAACATCGCCAATCGATACGGAGCACCGCCGCCACCCAACAGCACAGCGGTCAAAGTCCTGTCGTCGTTATGGTTGGTGTTGATCGCTCTGCTTATCGTCGGCGCACTGGCGGGCGGTATCACGGCTATTCAGGAAGAATACGAAACCACCCTGGAAAGCAGCTACCAAAGCGGCTCGGTCACCACTGACGAAATTGAAATCGAGACCGAACCTGACGCAAATTCAGCCGCCGATGCAGCCGAAGACACCCAGCCCCCTGTAGACTCTGCGAAAGAATGAACAGCGCTCCCCGCCCGTGACACCCGAGTCGCGGCGCGGAGCTGTTGCGATGGAGAACTGCATGACCCGTTACGCTCTGATCACTGGCGCTTCCAGCGGTATCGGCCTGGCGATGGCTGAAGCGTTGGCCCGGCGCGGCCGCAACCTGCTTCTGGTGGCCCGACAGCGTGATCAGCTGGAAAGTATTGCGACTGAACTGACACAGCGGTTTGGCGTGGAAGTGTTGTTCCGCGCTTGCGACCTGGGCGAACCACTGCGCCTCTCCGGGTTTCTGCTGGAGCTGGAAGAGGGTGATCGCCACATCGATTTGCTGGTCAACTGTGCCGGCATCGGCACGTGCGGTCCGTTCCTGGCGCAGGACTGGATGACCGAGCAGGACCTGATCGAAGTCAACATCCTCGCACTCACGCGTCTGTGCCACGCCATCGGCAACAGCATGGCGCTGCAAGGCGGCGGGCAGATTCTGAACGTTGCCTCGGTCGCCGCCTTCCATCCCGGCCCATGGATGAGCACCTACTACGCAAGCAAGGCTTATGTGCTGCACTTTTCCGAAGGGTTGCGCGTCGAGCTGAAAAAGTGCGCGGTAAAGGTCTCCGTGCTTTGTCCCGGCCCTACCCGCACCGGCTTTTTCCGCACCGCACAGTTGAACGCCGACAAACTGGCCGACAGCAAGTTGCTGATGTCTGCGCAAGAAGTGGCCCTCTACACCGTGCGGGCCCTGGAGAAAAACCGCGCCATTATTATTCCCGGACGGCGCAACCGATGGTTCGCCGCCCTTCCCCGCTTCGGCTCACGCTGGCTGATCCGGACAATCACAGGAATGGTCAACAAGGCTTATTGCCCGCGTTGACCGGTCAGCAAGTTAATCGCTGGGCTCGGACATAACCCATGAGTACACTCAGGCCAGCCCAAACAACGGAGAAAACAGCTGTGGATACTCTGTTCACCAAGATCATTAACCGGGAAATCCCGGCGAAGATCATTTACGAGGACGACCAGGTACTGGCCTTCCACGACATCGCTCCACAGGCACCGGTGCATTTTCTGGTGATCCCGAAGAAACCGGTGCGTACCCTCAACGACCTGACCGAGGACGACAAGGCATTGGCCGGACACATCCTGTTCACAGCTCAGCGCTTGGCCCTGGAACTGGGTTGTGAAAAAGGGTTCCGCGTTGTCATGAACTGCAATGAAGAAGGTGGGCAGACCGTCTATCACATTCATATGCACGTACTGGGTCAGCGCCAGATGCACTGGCCGCCGGGCTGATAGCAATAATCTGCGGAAGCGGCGCAATGTCGCTTCCGCAAAAGCATCACAGCTTTGTCATGGCAGCTGCTTCACAATGACCCAGCGCAAACCTTCCCCGGCCGAGTTAAACTGGCCGCCGAGATTCTTCCGGAGGTCAGCATGACTACCCAACGTCACTACTCGCCCATTGACCGCCTTCTGCTGCAAGCCGACGCCGCGATGCGTACTTTACTGCCCTTCAGTGGCCAACCGTACCGCCCGTCGCCCGCCATCGTGCAGCCGGATGTGAAGCTGAGCGACGAAGATACCCGCCACGTTGCCGGCCTGATGCGCATCAACCACACCGGCGAAGTCTGCGCCCAGGCGCTGTATCAAGGACAGGCACTGACCGCCAAGCTGCCGCAAGTGCGCGCCGCCATGGAGCATGCCGCCGAAGAAGAAATCGATCATCTGGTGTGGTGCGAGCAACGCATCCATCAACTGGGCAGCCACACCAGCATTCTCAATCCGCTGTTCTATGGCATGTCGTTCGGGATTGGCGCCGTGGCCGGGCTGATCAGCGACAAAGTCAGCCTGGGGTTCGTTGCGGCAACCGAAGACCAGGTGTGCAAACACTTGTACGAACACCTTGAGCAACTACCGGCTGAAGATGAAAAGTCTCGGGCGATTCTTGAGCAGATGCGCATTGATGAAGAGCAGCACGCGGAAAGTGCGTTGGACGCTGGTGGTTTTCGCTTTCCGGCACCGGTGAAGTTTGGGATGAGTTTGATGGCCAAGGTGATGACCAAGAGTACTTATCGGATCTGAGGTCAGGGTTGTCTGATAGGGTCTCATCGCGAGCGAGCTCGCTCCCACAGGGACAGCATTCCAGAAATAAAAAAGGCGACTACCGTGGGGTAGTCGCCTTTTTTGTAGCACCTCTTCGCAATGTCGATTCAACCGAGCTCGATGATTTCGTAGTCATGGGTGATCTCGACACCTGCCGCGCCAAGCATGATCGATGCCGAGCAATATTTTTCGGCAGACAGCTCGATGGCACGCTTGACCTGGGCTTCCTTCAAGCCGCGACCCTTGACCACAAAGTGCATGTGGATCTTGGTGAAGACCTTTGGATCTTCAGTCGCGCGCTCGGCTTCGAGAAAGGCTTCGCAGCTCTCGACGGCCTGACGGGACTTCTTGAGGATGCTGACCACGTCGAAATTGCTGCAACCGCCTACACCCAGCAGGAGCATTTCCATTGGCCGAACACCCAGGTTGCGACCGCCTGCATCGGGCGGACCGTCCATGACCACGACATGACCGCTACCGGATTCGCCGAGGAACATGGCTTCGCCAGCCCATTGGATGCGTGCCTTCATCGCCAAGACTCCACTGTATAAAAAGGGTCGCCAGCTTAGCACAGCCCTTTGGAATGACAGCGCTTGGGCTGCATAGGACGGATCCATCTACCTTGTAGGTAATTTCTCGAATATTGCAGGAAGTGTCTGTTAAGCTGACGCCAATTCGCTGACGCATGGCCGGCCTTTGCTGCGGCTTGCGCATCCATAAAAAAATCAAACATACCGTGCAGTTTTTTCGGGATACAACCATGGTTGCTATTGCCCCCACACACAAGATCAAGAACCTCGACAAGCTGCTGATGCATTGTCAGCGTCGTCGCTATCCAGCCAAGAGCAATATCATTTGCGCCGGTGACCGTTCGGAGACGCTGTTTTTCATCATTAAAGGTTCAGTCACCATCCTGATCGAAGATGACGACGGCCGGGAAATGATCATCGCGTACCTTAACACTGGCGACTTCTTCGGCGAGCTGGGCTTGTTTGAGCAAGCAGGTCTGGAGCAGGAGCGTAGCGCCTGGGTGCGGACCAAGGTCGAATGCGAAGTGGCGGAAATCAGCTACGCAAAATTCCGCGAATTGTCGCAACAGGATCCAGACATTCTTTACGTACTCAGCGGACAAATCGCACAACGCTTGCGTAACACTACCCGCAAGGTAGGTGATCTGGCGTTTTTCGACGTGACTGGCCGTGTCGCGCGCTGTCTGTTGGAGTTGTGCAAACAGCCAGACGCAATGACCCACCCCGACGGTATGCAGATCAAGGTGACCCGTCAGGAAATCGGGCGGATTGTCGGGTGTTCGCGGGAGATGGTCGGTCGCGTGCTCAAGGATCTGGAAGAACGCAACCTGGTGGACGTCAAGGGCAAGACCATGGTGGTCTTTGGCACGCGTTAAGCGCTGAACATCTGCTCAAGCATCAGCCGGTAAAGCTCGTCGAGGCGCCCCAGCGCATCTGGCGGCGTGAACTTCTCATGCAGGGCGATGTGACTTTCGGCACGTACGCGCTGCTCCAGATCGCAGGCCTCGTTGAAGCGATTGACCGCTGCAACCATCGACTCGCGCTCGTTATCGAGCAACATCGCACCGTGCACCAGCCCTACCGGACGCTGGCCGCCCTGACTCTGGCGCCAGCGCTGGGCGGTGCCGACCATCTTGCGTCCGTCGAGGTTGACGTTGAAACGCCCATCGCAGAACGCACCCTCGATTTCGCCCAGGGAAGAAGTACCTCCCAACTCATCCAGCAACTGACAGATCGGATCGCACAGACGCCGATAACCGGATTCGATGCGATTGAGGTCACCTTCGCTGCGTGGCGGTGCGTAAACCAGGGCGATGTTGATCGTCGAGGCCGATTGCGGCACCGGCTCACCGCCCGTCTCGCGCAACAGCACAGGCCAACCGGCAGCGGCAGAGACTTCGCAAGCGTGTTCGAAGCCAGGAAGGCGATTCAAACGGCGTGGCATTACCAGAGCCCGATCGCTTGGCTGCCAGAACAGCAGGCCAAACTCCGCATCGCCGGCACAGACCGAGGCCAGCAAATCCTGTTCGGCTTGCAGGCCGGCTTCGATGGTCAGGGAGATAGGTAGCGACATGGGCAGCTCCAGCATTCGGGAATATTGAAGGCCTCTTCGCGAGCAAGCCCGCTCCCACATTAGACCGCATGTAAATGTGGGAGCGGCGGTGCGACGATTCGACTTGCTCGCGAAAAGGGCACCTCAGTCTGACTATATTCAGTCGAGGGTCGAACCACTTACCGGAACACCACGCTCCGGGAAGAACAGACGCTGCAACTCGGTACCCGGGCTTTCGGCGCGCATGAACGCTTCGCCGACCAGGAACGCGTAGACGTCGCTGATTTCCATCAACTCAACGTCGGCGCGGTTGAGGATGCCGCTCTCGGTGATCACCAATCGATCGCGCGGAATACGCGGCAACAGGTCGAGAGTGGTTTCCAGGCTGACGTCGAAGGTGTGCAAATTACGGTTGTTGATCCCCACCAATGGCGTGTCGAGGGTTTTCAATGCCCGCTCCAGTTCATCGCCATCATGGACTTCCACCAGTACATCAAGGCCGACGCCTTTGGCCACCGAAGCCAGTTCAGCCATCTTCACGTCATCCAGAGCGGAAACGATCAACAGCACGCAATCGGCGCCCAGCGCGCGGGCCTCGACGATCTGGTAAGGATCGATCATGAAATCCTTACGGATCACCGGCAGTTTGCACGCCGCGCGGGCTTGCTGCAGGTACGCATCTGCACCCTGGAAGTAATCGATGTCAGTGAGCACCGACAAACAGGTCGCGCCGCCTTTCTCGTAGCTTTTGGCGATGTCGGCAGGAACGAAGTTCTCGCGAATCACACCTTTGCTCGGCGAAGCTTTTTTGATTTCAGCGATGACTGCCGGCTGTTTCAGCTTGGCCTGAGCCAGCAGTGCCTTGGCAAAACCACGGGGTGCATCGGCCGCCTTGGCCAGATTTTCCAGCTCGGCGAGGCTGACGCGAGCACTACGCTCTGCAACTTCCTCGACCTTGCGCGCCAGAATCTTTTCCAGAACCGTCGGCACACTCATCCCTCATTCTCCACTTTGAATACCGCGGTAAATGCACCCAGCTCCTCGAGTTTTTCCCGAGCCAGACCGGTATGCAGCGCATCGTGCGCCAGGGCAACGCCCTCTTTCAAACTGCTGGCATGGTCGGCAGCGTACAAAGCGGCGCCGGCATTGAGCATGATCATCTCTGCCGCTTTCTGACCGTTTTCAGTCTTGCGCTTGCCCAAGGCATCGCGAATCAACTCAAGGGATGCCGCCGGGCTGTCCACCGCCAAGCCATGAAGACTTTGGCTTTTCATACCCAGATCTTCCGGCTCGACCCAATACTCAGTGATCTGGTCATTTTTCAGTTCCGCGACAAAAGTCGGTGCCGCCAAGCTGAATTCATCCAGACCATCTTTCGAATGCACTACCAGTACGTGCTTGCTACCCAGACGCTGCAGCACTTCAGCCAAGGGCCGGCACAATGCCTGGGTGAACACGCCCACTACCTGATGTTTCACACCGGCCGGATTCGTAAGCGGGCCAAGCATGTTGAACAGCGTACGCAGCCCCAGATCCTTGCGCGGACCCGCTGCGTGCTTCATGGCGCTGTGGTGGGTCTGGGCAAACATGAAACCGATGCCGACGTTGTCGATGCAACGCGCTACCTGCACCGGCGTCAGGTTCAGGTAGATACCCGCCGCCTCCAGCAGATCCGCACTGCCACTTTTGCCCGATACCGCACGGTTACCGTGCTTGGCCACGGTGCAACCGGCTGCCGAGACGACGAACGCGGATGCGGTCGACACGTTGAAGATATTGGCACCGTCACCGCCGGTGCCCACCACATCGACCACGCCGTCAAGGGTCTTGAGTTCGACTTTGTTCGCCAACTCACGCATTACGGATACCGCGCCAACGATTTCGTCGATGCTCTCGCTCTTCATGCGCATGGCCATCATGAACGCGCCGATCTGCGCGTCAGAGCATTGGCCAGTCATGATTTCGCGCATCACATCGCGCATTTCTTCAGTGCTGAGGTCGAGGTGATCGACGATACGGCCCAGGGCTGTCTTGATATTCATGAGTAGTCCTTAGCGCGTGCCGCCGGTTTGTTTGAGGAAGTTGGCAAACAGTTCGTGGCCCTGTTCGGTCAGGATCGACTCAGGGTGAAACTGCACGCCTTCGATGTTCAGAGTCTTGTGGCGCAGGCCCATGATCTCGTCGACCGAGCCGTCTTCGAGCTGAGTCCATGCGGTCAGCTCGAGGCAATCAGGCAAGGTTTCGCGTTTGACGATCAATGAATGATAGCGCGTGACTGTCAGCGGATTGTTCAGGCCTTCGAAGACACCTTTGTCTTCGTGGAACACCGGGCTCGTCTTGCCGTGCATCACCTGACGGGCGCGGACGACATCGCCGCCAAATGCCTGACCGATGGATTGATGACCCAGGCACACGCCAAGAATCGGCAGTTTGCCGGCGAAATGTTTGATGACGTCAATCGAGACGCCGGCTTCGGTTGGAGTGCATGGACCGGGCGAGACGACGATGCGCTCAGGGTTGAGGGCTTCGATTTCGGCAACGGTGAGTTCATCGTTGCGCACGACTTTGACCTGGGAGCCCAGCTCACCAAGGTATTGCACAACGTTGTAGGTAAAAGAGTCGTAGTTATCGATCATCAGCAACATGGCGTTAAGAACCTCTTGAATTCACTGACTACTAATACGGCCTTCGGATGAATGGCCCGCAGCGTCCAGCGCTTGATCGCTCAAGGCGGCCGGCATACGGGCTGCGCTCATCGGTCAGCCTTGCGGAGTTTGTTCAGCCAGGGCCACGGCACGGAACATCGCGCGGCGCTTGTTCAGGGTTTCTTCCCATTCCAGCGCCGGCACCGAGTCGGCGACGATGCCGCCACCGGCTTGCACGTGCAGTTCGCCGTTCTTGATCACCGCCGTACGGATCGCAATGGCGGTGTCCATGTTGCCGTTCCAGGCGAAATAGCCGACGGCACCGCCGTAGACTCCGCGCTTGACCGGTTCCAGCTCGTCGATGATTTCCATCGCACGGATTTTCGGCGCGCCGGACAAGGTACCCGCCGGCAGGATCGCCCGCAGCGCGTCCATCGCGGTCAGGCCTTCCTTCAATTGGCCGGTGACGTTGGACACGATGTGCATGACGTTGGAGTAACGCTCGATGACCATTTTTTCGGTGAGTTTCACCGAACCGATTTCCGACACACGACCGGTGTCGTTGCGACCCAGGTCAATCAGCATCAGGTGTTCGGCGATTTCCTTGTCATCCGACAGCAGATCTTTTTCCAGCGCCAGATCTGCTTCTTCGTTGGCCCCGCGTGGGCGAGTGCCGGCAATCGGGCGCACGGTAATCAGATTGTCTTCGACGCGCACCAGCACTTCGGGTGAACTGCCGACGACATGGAAGTCGCCGAAGTTGAAGAAGTACATGTAAGGCGTCGGGTTGAAGCAACGCAGCGCGCGGTACAGATCGATCGGTGCAGCCTTGAAGTCGATCGACATGCGCTGGGACGGCACAACCTGCATGCAGTCACCCGCCAGGATGTATTCCTTGATGGTGTCGACGGCTTTTTTGTAATCGTCCTGGGTGAAGCTGGAACGGAACACCGGATCAGCCGATTGTTGCTTGCTGAAATCCAGGCCACGGCGCGGGGTGATCGGCTGGCGAAGTTTTTCCAGCAACTCTTCCAGGCGCGCCCGACCTTGTTCGAAAGCATCCTCCTGCGCCGGGTCGGCCAGGACGATCGCGTGCATTTTGCCGGCAAGGTTGTCGAACACGACGACCGCATCGGACACCATCAAGAGAATGTCCGGCACACCCAGCGGATCCGGATTCGGGCATTTGCCCAGACGTTTTTCCACATAGCGCACGCAGTCGTAACCGAAATAACCCACCAGGCCGCCGTTGAAGCGCGGCAGGCCGGCGATGGTCGGCACGTTGTAGCGGGCCTTGAAGGCTTCGACGAAGGCCAATGGGTCTTCGACGTCATGGCTTTCGGTCTCGACGCCATCGACGGTTACGCTGACATGGTGGTCGTGAACCCGCAGCACGGTGCGGCACGGCAGACCGATGATCGAGTAACGGCCCCATTTCTCGCCGCCCTGTACGGACTCGAGCAAGTAGGAGTTGGGTTCGTCGGCCAATTTCAGGTAGATCGACAGCGGCGTGTCGAAGTCGGCCAGAGTTTCGCAGGCAAGCGGGATGCGGTTATAGCCGGCAGCGGCCAAACGCAGGAATTCTTCGCGGATCATGATGTGCCTCGTGGCTTGAGGGTCTAACAGTCAGGTATGCAAACGCGCCGGATAACCGGCCAGGAATAAGTCAGGCGCGCCAACGCCAGCGGGCCAGGGCCTTGATGACTTTCATCCAGAGTTTGCGAGTGACCACCACGATGGAGTTTCCAGGAGGGGATTGAACAGCGTCGGGCAACGGTATCTCAGCGGCAAGATCCAGGCAACCGGGAATTAGCTTGCGCAGATCATCGATCACCAGCGCCGGCGACTCTTCGGCAATCGGACGGCCATGGTTATAGCCGTAGCTGAGCGCCACGCACTTGACCCCTGCCGCCTTCGCCGCCAGCACGTCGCTGCGCGAATCGCCAACGAACAACGATTGCGACGCCGGAACGTTGGTCATTTTCATGACGAAAAACAGCGCGGCTGGGTCTGGTTTTTTCTGTGGCAAGGTGTCACCACCGATGATCAATCGGAAGTAACGGCCGATTTTCATCTGATCGAGCAGCGGCGCGACGAAGCGCTCGGGCTTGTTGGTGATCAGGGCCATTTCGACACCCTGCTTATGCAGCCATTTCAGGGTATCGCGCACACCGGGGTAAACCACGGTCAACTCGTGACCGGCTTCATAAAACTCATTGAACAGTTCAAGAGCATGCTCGGCTTCAACCTCATCGACTCCCTCGCCGTCGATGTGGTTGGCCAAGGCCCGGCGCACCAGCATGTGTACGCCGTTGCCCACCCACTCGCGCACCGATTCGATGCCTGCGGGTTGACGCCCGAGCTTGAGCAGCATGTTGTCCACAGCTGCCGCAAGATCAGGCACCGAATCGATCAACGTGCCATCCAGATCGAACATCACCAGCTTGGGCAGACTTCCCGGGAACAGCTGCTCAAAACCACTCATGGGCGAGCCAGCGCCAGTTCGGAGCGCATCTTGTCGATGACTTCCTGATAGTTCGGCGCATTGAAGATGGCCGAGCCGGCGACAAAGGTGTCAGCACCGGCAGCGGCGATTTCACGGATGTTGTTCACGTTCACGCCGCCGTCGATTTCCAGGCGGATGTCGCGACCGGACGCATCGATCAAAGCACGCGCCTCACGCAGCTTGTCGAGGGTGCCGGGGATGAACTTCTGACCGCCAAAGCCTGGGTTGACGCTCATCAGCAGGATCATGTCGACCTTGTCCATCACGTACTTGAGCACGTCCAGCGGGGTCGCCGGGTTGAACACAAGGCCTGACTTGCAGCCGCCCTCGCGGATCAGTTGCAGGGAGCGATCGACATGCTGGGTGGCTTCCGGGTGGAAGGTGATGTAGGTCGCGCCGGCTTCGATGAAGTCACCGACGATACGGTCCACCGGGCTGACCATCAGGTGAGCGTCGATCGGCGCGGTCACGCCATACTTGCGCAGTGCCGCACAGACCATCGGGCCGATGGTCAGGTTAGGCACGTAGTGATTGTCCATGACATCGAAGTGCACGAAATCGGCGCCAGCGGCCAGGACATTGTCCACTTCTTCACCCAGGCGGGCGAAGTCGGCGGAGAGAATCGACGGAGCAATTACGAAGGGCTGCATGACGCACCTTTTCTGAGCTAAATCACGATGGCGCGCATTGTAGCCTCATGCTTTGGCGCGCGCACCGTGAGCGCGATGATTGGGCTTTGCCATCATCCTTGAACAGCGTCGAACCTAGTAAGCCGCGCGATAGATCTTTTCGATATCACGGGCATTCAGTTTGCGCGGGTTGTTGCGCATCAGGCGCTCGATCCCCGCCGCTTCCTCGGCCATGGCCGGGATGGCCGCTTCGGGTACCCCGAAACTGCGCAGGCCCTGTGGAATTTCCACTGCAGCACACAATTCGGCCATGGCTGCCACGGCCTTGTCGGCCGCTTCATTGGCACTCAAGTGAGCGGTCTGCACACCCATGGCCACGGCAATATCCTGCATCCGTTCAACGCAGGCCATCTTGTTCCAGGTCATGACATAAGGCAGTAACAAGGCATTGCTCACGCCGTGGGCAATGTTGAATCGCCCTCCCAACGGATAGGCCAGCGCATGCACGGCGCCGACCCCGGCATTGCCGAATGCCATGCCGGCCATCAGGCTGGCGGTGGCCATGTCTTCCCGGGCCTGAAGGTTGGACGGGTTGGCGTAGGCCTTGGGCAATGCCTTGGCAATCAGTTTGATCGCGCCAATGGCCAGCGAATCGGTAATCGGCGACGCGTTGACCGACAGATAGGATTCGATGGCATGCACTAGGGCATCGACACCACTGGCCGCCGTGACGCCGCGCGGGCAAGTCAGGGTCATCTGCGGGCTGACAAGCGCCACATCTGGCAGCAAGTAGTCACTGACAATGCCCTTCTTCAATTGCGCGACCTTGTCGGAGAGGATGGCCACGTTGGTCACTTCCGAGCCGGTACCCGCGGTAGTCGGGATCGCAATCAGCGGCGGGCCTTTGCGTGGCACCTGGTCGACACCCAACAGATCCTCCAGCGCCCCGTGGTAGCCGGCGTATGCCGCAACGCTCTTGGCGATATCGATGGCACTGCCGCCGCCCAGGCCAATCAGGCCGTCATGCCCACCTTCCCGATACACCTGCATGCAGTCTTCGACGATGGCAATTTCCGGATCGGGGAGCACACGATCGAAGATGTCGTAAGTCCGCCCACCCAACTGCGCCAGCGCCAGCTCTACGGTGCCGGACTTGACCAGGGCGGCGTCGGTGACGATCAGTGGATTATCTATGTCCAGGCGTGACAGCTCGACGGACAGTTGCTCGATGGCACCTACGCCGGTGATCAGTTTGTGAGCGATTTTGAAGGAGGAAAGACTCATGTGCGCAGCCTCTTATAGATGTGGGAGCTGGGCACAAAGAGTAGTCGGGGATTGGGTGTTGTCTGCCATTCAGGTGGTGAATGACTGTAGGAGCTGCCGAAGGCTGCGATCTTTTGATTTTTTAGGATCAAGATCAAAAGATCGCAGCCTTCGGCAGTTCCTACAGGCGCTTTGCGTCAGACCTGCGCAGTACGCAATTTCTCGCTGCGGCCACGCAGCCACTCCAGCGTGAGCAGCAGGATTACCGAGAAGGCAATCAGCAAGGTCGCGGCCGCGGCAATGGTCGGGCTGAGGTTTTCGCGAATGCCGCTGAACATCTGCCGTGGCAAGGTCGCTTGCTCGGGGCCGGCGAGGAACAATGTCACCACCACTTCATCGAACGAGGTGGCGAAGGCGAACAACGCACCGGAAATCACGCCAGGTGCGATCAGCGGCAAGGTCACCCGACGGAACGCGGTCAGCGGCGAGGCACCGAGGCTGGCTGCCGCCCGCACCAGATTGTGGTTGAAGCCCTGCAACGTCGCCGACACGGTGATGATCACGAACGGCACACCTAACACCGCATGCACCACGATCAGCGAGAAGAAGCTGTTACCCAGGCCCAATGGCGCAAAGAACAGATAACTGGCCACGCCGATGATCACCACGGGCACCACCATCGGGGAAATCACCAGCGCCATGACCAGCGCCTTGCCCGGGAAGTCGCCGCGGGTCAGGCCGATGGCCGCCAGCGTGCCGAATACCATGGCCAGCACGGTGGCCGCCGGTGCAACGATGATGCTGTTCTTCAGCGCACGCATCCACTCCGCCGACGCGAAGAAGTCGTGGTACCACTGCAGCGAGAAGCCCTGCAGCGGGTACACCAGGAAACTGCCCGAGTTGAACGACAGCGGAATGATTACCAGCACCGGCAGAATCAGGAACAACAGAATCAGGCCGCAGAGAATCCGCAAGCTGTAGAACCAGACCCGCTCAATGGGCGACATATAAGGACTCAGCATTTCATTTCTCCCTTAGCCCAGACGCAGGCGGCTCGCGCCCACCAGCCAGCTGTAAATCAGATAAAGCACCACGGTCGCCAGGAGCAACAGGCCGCCGAGCGCAGTCGCCATGCCCCAGTTGATGCTGGTGTTGGTGTAGAAGGCCACGAAGTAGCTGACCATCTGATCGTTCGGGCTACCCAGCAACGCCGGGGTGATGTAGTAGCCAATGGCGAGGATGAACACCAACAGGCACCCGGCACCGACGCCGGCATAGGTCTGCGGAAAGTACACCTTCCAGAAACTGGCGAACGGATGGCAGCCCAGGGAAATGGCGGCACGCATGTAGGTCGGCGAGATGCCTTTCATCACGCTATAAATCGGCAGGATCATGAACGGCAGCAGGATATGCACCATCGAGATGTAGACACCGACGCGGTTGAACACCAGTTCTAGCGGTTTATCGATGATGCCCATGGCCATCAGGCCGCTGTTGATCAGGCCACCCGATTGAAGCAAGACGATCCACGCCGCGACTCGCACCAGGATCGAAGTCCAGAACGGCAGCAGTACCAGGATCATCAGCAGGTTGCTTTGGCGCGATGGCAGGTTGGCCAGCAGATAAGCCAGTGGGTATGCCAGCACCAGGCAGATCACGGTGATGATCAGGCCCATCCAGAACGTGCGGGCAAAGATGTCCAGGTAGATCGCCTGGTCCGGTGTGGCCGGGGCCAGTTCACCGAGGTCGTCGATGCGATGATCGACGGCGGCCAACAGGTAATACGGTGTGATACTGCTGGTGTTGCGGCGTACCGCTTGCCAGTAGGCCGGATCGCCCCAGCGCTCATCGAGCCCTTCCAGCGCTTCCTTATAAGAGGTCGGCTCGGTGGCGAGCGGCAAGGCGCGGGCAGTTTTGGTTAGAAGGCTGCGATAGCCAGCCAGTTCCATGTTCAGGCGTTTGGACAAATCGCCCAGGGTCTGATTCTTGCGGGCTTCGGCGAGGTCTTCAGCGGCCGCTTTGTAAACCGGTTCAGCGGGCAGGCCTCGGCCGTCCCAATTGGCGATGGCCGACACCGTGCGCGGCATGCCGCCGACCACTTCCGGGTTACCAACACTTTTGTAGAGCAGCGCCACGATCGGCACCAGGAACACCAACAACAGAAACAGCACCAGCGGCGCGATCAGCGCCTGGGCCTTCCAGCGGTTGACCCGCTCGGCATGCTTGAGCCGCTGCTTCAAGGTGGGGTCAGTGCCCGCGTTCACGGGAACGGCGATAGCCATGGCGTACTCCGGAAATCTTTGATCGTTGCAGAGGCAGAGTGCTGCCTCGAACTATTTGGTGCTGATCGTTCCCACGCTCTGCGTGGGAACGCATTCAGTGACGCTCTGCGTCACAGGGACGCGGAGCGTCCCGGGTGGCATTCCCACGCAAAGCGTGGGAACGATCATCCGGTGTACCGCCGCTTATTTCGCAGCCCAGGCGTTGAAGCGCTGTTCCAGTTGCTCGCCGTTGTCAGCCCAGAAGCTGACGTCGATCTGTACCTGGTTGGCGATGTTTTCCGGGGTGGTCGGCATGTCTTTCAGGACATCCTTGGCCAACAGCGGTACGGCTTGGGTGTTGGCCGGGCCGTAGGCGATGTTTTCCGAGTAGGTCTTCTGCTGCTGCGGTTGTACCGAGAAGGCGATGAACTTCTTCGCCGCTTCAGCGCGCTTGGCATCCAGACCTTTCGGAATGGCCCATGCGTCGAAGTCATAGATGCCGCCGTTCCACACCACTTTCAGGTTGCTTTCTTTTTGCACGGCAGCGATGCGACCGTTGTAGGCCGAGCTCATGACCACGTCGCCAGAGGCCAGGTATTGCGGCGGTTGTGCGCCGGCTTCCCACCACTGGATGTTTGGCTTGAGTTCATCGAGTTTCTTGAACGCGCGATCCTGGCCGTCTTTGCCGGCCAGCACTTTGTAGACGTCTTTTGGCGCAACGCCGTCGGCCATCAATGCGAATTCCAGGGTGTACTTGGCGCCTTTACGCAGGCCACGCTTGCCCGGGAATTGCTTGGTGTCCCAGAAATCCGCCCAGCTGGTCGGCGCGGTTTTCAGCTTGTCGGCGTTGTAGGCCAACACGGTCGACCACACGAAGAAGCCCACACCGCAGGGCTGGATGGCGCCCTTGACGTAGTCTTCGGTCTTGCCGAACAAAGCAGGGTCAAGCTGCTCGAACATGTCCTCATCGCAACCGCGGGACAGTTCCGGCGACTCTACTTCCACCAGGTCCCAGGACACGCTCTTGGTGTCGACCATGGCCTTGACCTTGGCCATTTCACCGTTGTATTCGCCTGCCACGATCTTGCCGTTGCCTGCCGCTTCCCACGGTGCATAGAAGGCTTTGACCTGAGCCGCCTTGTTCGCCCCGCCAAAGGACACCACGGTCAGGTCCGGGCCTGCGGCCATTGCGCTCGCAGCCCCCATCATGCCCAGTGCTAAAGCGGTGAATTTCAGGGATCTCAACATTTATTGTTCTCTCCACGTGCAGGGTTGGTGTTGTTGCAGCCGGGGCGATCAGTTCGCCTCTAGAATGGGATCGAGCGCGCGTACGTGTTCGATCTGCCAGCCAAGCGGAACCACGTCGCCGACCGCGAGCGCAGGATCGAGCTCGGCAATCGGTTGTTTCACGAAGAAGTCGGTCTTGCCGCAGACTTCCAGGCGAACCCGGACGTGGTCGCCCAGATAGATGAATTCCGCGACCCGTCCCGAGAAGCGGTTGATGCACGACTCGCTGGAGCCATTGAGGCTCACGCGCTCCGGGCGAATGGACAAGGTCACGGGCTCGCCGGTCTTGCCGACGTTTACCGCCAGGGCTTCAACTTTTTCACCGCGCCCAAGTTCCACGATGCAGCGGTCGCCAGTCTGGCTGTGCAGACGGCCGTTGAGACGGTTGTTCTCGCCGATGAAGTTGGCGACGAAGGTGTTTTTCGGCTCTTCATACAGCGTGCGCGGAGGCGCGATCTGCTGGATCTCGCCCTGATGGAAAACCGCCACGCGGTCGGACATGGTCAGGGCTTCGCCCTGGTCGTGGGTCACGTAGACCACAGTCACACCCAGGCGCTGGTGCAGGTGCTTGATTTCCATCTGCATGTGTTCGCGCAGCTGTTTGTCGAGCGCGCCCAGAGGTTCGTCCATCAGCACCAGCTGCGGCTCGAACACCAGTGCTCGGGCCAATGCCACACGCTGCTGCTGCCCACCGGAAAGCTGCGCCGGGTAACGCTGAGCAAAAGCATCGAGTTGCACCATGCTCAGTACACGCTTGACCTTGTCGCTGACATCGCTCTTGTTCAAGCCGCGCACACTCAGCGGGAACGCCAGGTTCTCGGCGACCGTCATGTGCGGGAACAACGCGTAGTTCTGGAACACCATGCCGATATCGCGCTTGTGCGGCGGCACGTTGTTGATGGAACGCCCGGCCAGCAGGATTTCACCCGCGGTCGGTGTTTCGAAACCGGCGAGCATCATCAGGCTGGTGGTCTTGCCGGAGCCGGATGGCCCGAGCAAGGTGAGGAATTCGCCTTTGCGAATGTCCAGGTTGAGGTCTTTGACGATCAGGTTCTCGCCGTCGTAGCTCTTCTGCACTCCACGAAAGCTGACCAGAACATCATTGGCCCCTGCGCTTGAATCGACCTGGCTCATACCCACACCTTTGTTGTTGATGACTGCTGTGGACTAAGCCTAGTGGACGCTGTAGACCACGCAAATCGGGGCGCAGGAGAGAATCGCCTCAGCAGGATGGAAGGTTGGGGGTAGGGATTGCCCTACAAGGATGGCGCGATTTGATAAATGTGGTGGCGAGCGGCGAGCGGCAAGCCACAAGAAGAGGCAATAGCGTTGAATCAGGTATGTCGCAAATGAACAAATTGACGCGCCCCCCCGTAGGAGCTGCCGCAGGCTGCGATCTTTTCAGCACCCTCAGGTTTGCTGAAGATCAAAAG
>NZ_JBOIBY010000181.1:0-7262 GCF_050739655.1 Pseudomonas sp.
TATATGACCTGTGGGAGCTGGCTTGCCAGCGATTGGCCGCGCCGCGGTCATCCTGATGCACAAAATCACAAGAATAAAAAAGATCCGAGGTGTTGCATGTCCGAGCTCTCCAAAGCACGCATCCCCGACGCACCCGCCATTCAGCGTTTGCCCCTTTTGCAACTGATCCTGGTCGGTCTGCAACATGTTTTGCTGATGTACGGTGGTGCCATCGCGGTGCCGCTGATCATCGGACAGGCCGCGGGCCTGAGTCGTGAAGAAATCGCCTTCCTGATCAACGCCGACCTGCTGGTCGCCGGCATCGCCACGATCGTTCAATCACTCGGTATCGGCCCAATGGGCATTCGCATGCCCGTGATGATGGGCGCCAGTTTCGCCGCTGTCGGCAGCATGGTCGCCATGGCCGGCATGCCTGGAGTCGGTCTGCAAGGGATCTTCGGCGCTACCATCGCCGCCGGGTTCTTCGGCATGATCATCGCCCCGTTCATGTCCAAGGTCGTACGCTTCTTCCCGCCGCTGGTGACCGGCACGGTCATCACCTCGATCGGCCTGTCGCTGTTTCCCGTGGCCGTGAACTGGGCCGGTGGCGGCGCCGAGGCGGCGCAATTCGGCTCACCGATTTACCTGGCCATCGCCTCGCTGGTGCTGGGCACCATTCTGTTGGTGCACCGCTTCATGCGCGGTTTCTGGGTCAACATTTCGGTATTGATCGGCATGTGCCTGGGCTACGTGCTCTGCGGCCTGATCGGCATGGTTGACCTGAGCGGCATGGACCAGGCGCCGTGGCTGCAATTTGTTACCCCGCTGCACTTCGGCATGCCGAAGTTCGAACTGGCGCCGATCCTGTCGATGTGCCTGGTGGTGGTGATCATCTTCGTCGAGTCCACCGGGATGTTCCTGGCGCTGGGCAAGATCACCGGCGATGAAGTCTGCCCACGCCGGCTGCGCCGCGGCCTGCTGTGCGATGCCGGCGCGTCGTTTTTCGCCGGTTTCTTCAATACCTTCACCCATTCGTCCTTCGCACAAAACATCGGCCTGGTGCAGATGACCGGCGTGCGTTGCCGCTCGGTGACCATTGTTGCCGGTGGCTTGCTGATCGTGCTGAGCCTGCTGCCCAAGGCCGCGTTCCTGGTGGCCTCGATTCCCCCCGCGGTACTGGGTGGTGCAGCGATCGCGATGTTCGGCATGGTTGCCGCCACCGGGATCAAGATTCTTCAGGAAACCGACATTGGTGATCGTCGCAACCAGTTACTGGTGGCAGTGAGCATCGGTATGGGCCTGATCCCGGTGGTGCGTCCGGAGTTTTTCGCCCACCTGCCCCTGTGGATGAGCCCGATTACCCACAGCGGCATCGCCATGGCCACCCTCAGCGCCCTGTCGCTGAACTTGCTGTTCAACATCCTCGGTGGACAGGAACGCGCCGCGGCCAACGACTGCCACGCCCACTCGCATTGACTGAAAAGGTACAGCCGATCCCTGTAGGAGCGAGCTTGCTCGCGATGGACGCAAGAGCACCGCGTTTATCCAGACTGCACGCGTAATCGTTAACGACCATCGCGAGCAAGCTCGCTCCTACAGGGGTATGGGGCTGCCTTTGCCTGAGAAAAATAAAAAGAAGAGGAGCAACAGATGATTCGGACACAGAAAAACATGTTGTTGGGCGCGGGCCTTCTGGCAGCCAGCCAGGCCATGGCCGGGGATTTACTGCAGTGGCAGACCAACAGCGTCAGTTACCTGTACGGCAAGGATTTCAAGGTCAACCCGTCGATCCAGCAAACGGTGACCTTCGAGCACGCCGACCGCTGGAAGTACGGCGACAACTTCATGTTCATCGACAGCACCTACTACAACGGTGAAAAAGACCGGAACAAAGGCGTTCATGCCTATTACGGCGAGTTCAGCCCGCGCCTGTCCTTCGGCAAGATCTTCGACAAGAAACTCGAATTCGGCCCGATCAAGGACGTGTTGCTCGCCATGACTTACGAGAATGGCGAAGACGACACCGAGGCCTATCTGATCGGTCCCGGTTTCGACCTCAAGGTGCCCGGTTTCAACTTCGTCACCCTGAACATCTACCAGCGTTATACCGAAGGCTCGCGCCCCGGCGATGGCGTGTGGCAGATCTCGCCGGCCTGGTCCTACACCGTTCCATTGGGCAATTCGAGCCTGTTGATCGACGGCTACATCGACTGGGTGACGGACAACGATCAGAACTCGCATGGCACCTATCACGCCAACGTGCACTTCAACCCGCAAATCAAATACGACCTGGGCAAAGCCCTGGGTTGGCGCGAGAAGCAGGTGTATGCCGGCATCGAGTACAGCTACTGGAAAGACAAATACGGCATCGAAAACACCTCCAGCTTCGACACCAACGAAAATACCACCAGCCTGCTGGTGAAGGTGCATTTCTAAGATGACCCGCAACCGTGCGCCAAACCTGTCGTCGGTGCGCTGTTGCGGGGCACTTGAGACCTGGCCAAGGAGTCAGTATTCTCCGCGGCCGCCTGAATCCGCTTTAAAAAAAAGCCCGGATTTAATTCCTGACCAGAAAGCCAACTTATCCCGGCTCTGGACGGTACCAAGGCATCCCGAACCCCCTCTCAATCGACTGTTCTTGAGCAGCCGAGCGGGAGTTTTTTTGCTTTTCGAAAGCCTTGGCGCAGCTCTTGCTTTCGGCATTGAAGCTGACCGATTGGATGATTTTTTACAGCTACAGAAAAAGGCGCCACACCAGAGCGCCGACCTGAAAAAAATAACGTGAAACCACTACATTTTGGGAGCAACCGAATGAAACGTACGTGCACTAGCCTGATGCTGGCGGGATCGATGCTGGCGGGGGGTCAGGCCATGGCCGGCGATCTGCTGCAATGGCAAAACAACAGCCTGACTTATCTGTATGGCAAGGACTTCCAGGTCAACCCGCGCATTCAGCAGACGGTGACCTTCGAACACGCCGATGGCTGGAAATACGGCGACAACTTCTTCTTCATCGACAAAATCTTCTACAACGGCAAGGAAGACGCCTTCGCTGGCGATAACACCCATTACGGCGAGTTCAGCCCGCGCTTGTCGTTCAACAAGATTTTCGACCAGAAGCTGGAATTTGGCCCGATCAAAGACGTATTGCTGGCCATGACCTACGAGTTCGGCGAAGACGATACCGAGTCCTACCTGATCGGCCCTGGTTTCGACCTGGCCATCCCGGGCTTCGACTACTTCCAACTGAACTTCTATAACCGTCACACCGAAGGCAGCCGTCCAGGTGACGATATCTGGCAGGTCACGCCGGTCTGGTCCTACACCATCCCGGTTGGCGATTCGAGCATCCTGATCGACGGCTTCATGGACTGGGTGGTCGACAACGACGTCAACAGCAAAGGCGAATACCACGCCAACCTGCACTTCAATCCTCAGATCAAGTACGACCTGGGCAAGGCGCTGAATCTGGGCGAGAAGCAGCTGTACGTGGGTGTCGAGTATGACTACTGGAAGAACAAGTACGGTATCGAAGACTCTGATGGCTTCAAGACCGATCAGAGCGTGACCAGCTTCCTGGTCAAGGTTCACTTCTGATTTAACGGCAAAAGATCGCAGGCTGCGCCAGCTCCTACCTTGGAATGCGTTCCCCTGTAGGAGCTGCCGAAGGCTGCGATCTTTGCATTAAGAAGGCAACCCCAGAAACCTGCACAGCTCATCCTTCTTGGCCAAGGCATCCCGCCGCCCCAGGTCAATCAATTCGCTGCAATACCCCGCCTCGAACAGCAAATAACTCAACACCCCTGCCCCACTGGTCTTGGTCGCCCCCGGGCCGCGTAGAAACAGGCGCAGTGCCGCGGGCAATTCCTGGCGATGGCGGGCGGCGATCTCGTCGATCGGCTGACTCGGTGAAATCACCAACACCTCCACAGGCGCCACCCCCAATGTGCGGATGGGCGTGCCGTCGGGCATGAGGTGACTGAACTGATTCAAGCGCTGCAACAACTCGATATCGCTTTCCAGACTGTCAATGAACGTACTGTTGAGCATGTGCCCACCGATCTGCGCCAAGGTCGGTTGTTGTCCGGTATAAGCGCGTTGCAGCGGTTGTTCAGGATCGAATCCACGTGGGTTGCCACTGACGCCGACCACCAGCACGCGGCTGGCGCCCAAATGCAGCGCCGGGCTGATCGGCGCTGACTGGCGCACCGCGCCGTCGCCAAAATACTCTTCTCCGATTTTCACCGGTGCGAACAACAGGGGAATGGCTGAGCTGGCGAGCAAATGATCAACGGACAATTGAGTGGGCACGCCAATCCGTCGATGACGCAACCAGGCGTCGATAGTGCCGCCACCCTCATAGAACGTGACGGCCTGACCGGACTCATAGCCGAACGCCGTCACAGCCACGGCATGCAACTGGCGTTGTGCGATGGCTTCGGCGATACCGTTCATCTGCAGCTTGTCGTTGAGCAGACCGCGCAGCGGCGAACTGTTGAGCAACGCCACCGGAACTTGAGCCCCAAGCCCCATTAGATTGTGACTGACGAAACGACTTGCCTGGTGGATCACTCCGGGCCAGTCGCTGCGCAGTACCAGATGACTGCGAAAGCCTTGCCAGAACGCGGTCAAGCGCTCGATGGCTGCGCGAAAATCCGTGGCCCCGCTGGCCAGGCTGACCGCATTGATCGCCCCGGCAGACGTGCCGACAATCACCGGAAACGGATTGTCCGCTCCCAACGGCAGCAACTCGGCGATCGCCGCCAATACACCCACCTGATAGGCCGCCCGAGCCCCGCCACCGGAAAGTATCAACCCTGTAACCGGTTCGCCTGGACTCATTCGCAACGCTCCATGGTGCTGGGATGGGATGTCATTCTAATGATGTTTGCAGCCTGCCAACCCGTGGCGAACTCAAGTTTTTCGCGAGCAATCGAGCGTCGACCGGCTGCTCCTACAGGAACCGAGAGATTGATCAGCCGCGTTTCGCGTAGATCTTGCGCTCGCCCGGTGGACGACTCTTGAAGCGGCGATGGGCCCAGAGGTATTGCTCCGGACATTCACGCAACACACCTTCGATCCACTGGTTGATGCGCAGGCAGTCAGCTTCTTCGGTTTCTCCGGGAAAGCCTTCGAGCGGCGCATGTATCACCAGGCGATACCCGCTGCCGTCCGCCAGACGCTCCTGAGTGAACGGCACCACCAAAGCCTTGCCCAGCCGTGCGAATTTGCTGGTGGCGGTGACGGTGGCCGCCTGAATGCCGAACAATGGCACAAAGATACTTTGCTTGGCGCCGTAGTCCTGGTCCGGCGCATACCAGATCGCCCGGCCGGCGCGCAGCAGCTTGAGCATGCCGCGCACGTCTTCGCGCTCGACCGCCAGCGAATCGAGGTTGTGCCGCTCTCGGCCCTGCCGCTGGATAAAGTCGAACACCGGATTTTTGTGCTCGCGGTACATGCCGTCGATGGTGTGCTGCTGGCCGAGCAATGCTGCGCCGATCTCCAGCGTGGTGAAGTGCACGGCCATCAGGATCACGCCCTTGCCCTCACGCTGGGCCTGTTGCAGATGCTCCAACCCTTCAATGTGGGCCAGCTTCGCCAGTCGCTTGCGCGACCACCACCAGCTCATGGCCATTTCAAAAAACGCGATGCCGGTGGAGGCGAAGTTTTCCTTGAGCAGGCGCTTGCGCTCGGCAGCGGACTTTTCAGGGAAACACAGCTCCAGATTGCGCTTGGCAATGCGCCGTCGGTCACCCGCCAGGCGATACATCAGCGCGCCGAGAACACGACCGGTCCGCAGCAAGGCCGGGTATGGCAGCTGCACTATCAGCCACAAAAGTCCCAGGCCACACCACAGCGGCCAGAAACGTGGAGAAAGAAATGCTGTTCGAAAACGCGGGCGATCCATTAAAGCTTCCGTAAAGACAATGGCCGCGCATTCTACATCGTTCGACCCGGCTTGCGGCCTGCGGGCGTTCTCGTTATAAGTCTGGGCACTTTTAGTGACAAGTCGTTGTATGCCGAACATGAGCCAAACCGAACCGCTAGACCAAGATCCCGTGTTCCAGCTGAAGGGCAGCATGCTCGCCATTACGGTGCTGGAACTGGCCCGTAACGACCTCGAAAGCCTCGACCGGCAATTGGCGGCCAAGGTCGCCCAGGCACCTGGTTTCTTCAGCAATGCGCCGCTGGTACTGGCCCTGGACAAGCTCCCGCCCGGCGAAGGCGCTGTCGATCTGCCGGGCCTGATGCGTGTCTGCCGTCAGCATGGTCTGCGCACGCTGGCGATTCGCGCCAGCCGCATTGAAGACATCGCGGCCGCCATTGCCGTCGATATACCGGTGTTACCGCCGTCCGGTGCCCGTGAGCGTGCTTTGGAGTTGAACGAAGCCGTTGTAGCGAAAAAACCGGAAAAGCCGCCTGAACCCACGGTCAAGCCGACGAAGATCATCACTTCGCCAGTACGCGGTGGCCAGCAGATCTATGCCCAGGGCAGCGACCTGGTAGTGATTTCTTCGGTCAGCCCGGGGGCGGAACTTCTTGCCGATGGCAACATCCATGTATACGGCCCGATGCGAGGTCGAGTGTTGGCCGGCGTCAAAGGCGACACGAAAGCCAGGATTTTCTGTCAGCAAATGAGCGCTGAACTGGTGTCCATCGCCGGTCATTACAAGGTCTCCGAAGATCTGCGCCGCGATCCCTTATGGGGTGCGGGCGTGCAAGTCAGCCTGTCGGGCGACGTGTTGAACATCATTCGTCTTTAACGGATACTGCCGCATTTTCCAAGCATCTCCAAAACGTAGCGAAAATGGCGCAAACGAAGTAGGAAACAGGCCAAACGCAGTGTTTACCGGGGGTAAACGCCGCTTAAAACCGAATTCCAGCCAAGGCTGTTCGACTGCAGTAGTTTTCAAGAGATGTTTTTCAGGGGCTAAAAGTCCTTTTTCATTAGGGGTGAAACACCTTGGCCAAGATTCTCGTGGTTACATCCGGCAAGGGTGGTGTGGGTAAGACCACCACCAGCGCCGCTATCGGTACCGGCCTCGCTCTGCGCGGCCACAAAACAGTGATCGTCGACTTCGACGTCGGCTTGCGTAACCTCGACCTGATCATGGGTTGCGAACGCCGCGTGGTGTATGACTTTGTCAACGTGGTTAACGGCGAAGCCAACCTGCAACAGGCCCTGATCAAAGACAAGCGCCTGGAAAACCTCTACGTGCTGGCCGCCAGCCAGACCCGCGACAAAGACGCGCTGACCGTCGAAGGCGTGGAAAAAGTCCTGA
>NZ_JBOIBY010000182.1:0-14187 GCF_050739655.1 Pseudomonas sp.
TACCGCAGGAATGGATATGTGTACTCAAAAAATAATACCTGACACTTAGCCATCGCATGAACACATGCCTTCTGTAGGAGCTGCCGCAGGCTGCGATCTTTTGATCTCGCCTTTGAAAATCAAAAGATCGCAGCCTCGTTGCACTCGGCAGCTCCTACGGAAGACGTGATCTGCCCGCTGCAAGGGCGAAACCTATAGCCGCCGATACCGCAGAAACGGATATGTACACGATCAAAAACTATCGCGATTTTTCCGGCTTGTACCCCAACCGCAACCCACCCCAATGCCGCCCCTTGAGCATGATCGGCACCGACAGATCATGCATCAGCTCCCCGGTATCCCGGGTATAGGTTTGCAACAACACCGACTGTTGATGGCTGCCGCAACGGATTCCGGTGCGATCAGCAAATTTGCGCTTGGTGCGGTTTTGCAGGGTGTCGACCTGCGTATCACCGGTCAGTGGCTGGCTGAACACCTTGTTATGGGTCGGCACGTAGCCCTGTTGAGTGCAGGCGATTGCAAACACCAGGCCTTCATGGCGTGGCAGCAGCGGCTCCTGAATGATCGGCAGGACTTGATCGGTGTAACGGTCGAAACGCGTCTGGTACTTGACCGGACTGGTGTTGGGGATTGTCTGGTAATTGCGATCGAACAGGTCGTCGAGGCTGATGCGGCCGGCATCGATGTCCGCTTCGAAACGCGCCGCGATCTGACTCGCGCCCTCCCTGGCCAGGTCATAAATGCGCTGGTGATAGTCGTCCAGACCAACTTCGGCCAGACGTTCGCTGATCGTCTCGGCCTGACCTTCCATCTGCACAGCCGCCTGCGCCAAGCGCTGGGTCTGTTGATCGCTGATGGCCAGGTCGCTGCGCATCTGCTCGACGGCGTGAAACAGACTGTCGAGTTGTTCGCGATTGGTTTGTGCGCCGCGGGCGATTTCCCCCACCTGACTTTCGACGCTGGCCGCCAGCCGGGTGATGTTTTCCAGGTGCTGACCGGTGTGTTCGACCTGGTCGACACCGGTATCAAGATCACTGGACAACTGGCGGATCTGCTCGACCACTTGCGCGGTACGTTGCTGGATATCAGCCACCATCTCCCCGACTTCACCCGTGGCGGTCGCCGTGCGTGCGGCCAGCCCACGTACTTCATCGGCCACGACGGCAAAGCCACGACCATGCTCACCCGCTCGCGCCGCTTCGATCGCCGCGTTCAAAGCCAGCAGGTTGGTCTGGCTGGCGATGGACTGAATCACCAAGGTGACGCGCTGGATATCATCACTGCGCAGGCTCAGCGCCTCGATCAGTTCACGGCTGCTATTGGCGCGCTGACTGAGCTGATGCATCCGTGCAATCGACTCGATCAACTCCGTGCGCCCGGCGGCGCCGCTGCGATGCGCTTCAATGGCAGCACTCAAGGCCTCGCGACTCAGCGTCGAAGTGGCTTGTTCAGTGGCGATCATGACTTCAGCGTTGCTGACGATCTGTGCGGCGGCGCCGAGTTGCGATTGCAGTTTGTCGGCCAATTGCTTGACGGAAAAGGCCACGCCTGCGGCCGACAGCGCGTTATGACTGGTGGTGTAGGAAAGGTCGCGGGTCAAGGCGGAGATCGCACTGGGCGATTCGACAGTGGGGACTTCGGATTTAGTGCGTGAACGCAAGCGAGGCAGCCAGATGATCAGCACGGCCAACGGCAGCCCAAGGTACAGCGACCAGCCCCCCAGCGTCATGCCACACAGTAAAAGCATCAGGGCGATGCTTTGCAGCGTCGGCGTCAACCAGCGGTTACCCGGCAAAAAAACTGGTGCAGACACTGCCGCAACCAGAGACTCGTCCCTCGTCATCGTTGTCACCCCACAGATCTTCTAATTGTTGTCTTCGCATTAAACGCCACTACGAGGCCATCATCCATGAGCCTTTAGTCGTGGGCATTGCAGTAGATCAATAGAAGCGCGGGGTTTCTTGCGGACGTCGAAAAGCAAAGATCGCAGCCTTCGATAACACCTGCCGAAGGGGTGTTGTCGAAGGCTGCGATCTTTTTAAAGCAGCCCGTTCAGTGGGGCTACTTCACAGAATCAGGCTTGACGCTGGTGCTTGTCGATCTGCTCGTGACGTTCTTGAGCTTCGATGCAGTACTTGGTGGTCGGGCTGATCAGCAGGCGCTTGAGGCCGATGGGCTCGCCGCTGTCGTCGCACCAGCCGAAGCTGTCTTCCTTGATACGTTCCAGGGCTTGTTCCAACTGAGGCAGCATGCGCTGATCACGATCGATCGCGTTCACCAGCCAGGTGCGCTCTTCTTCGACCGAAGCCGCGTCAGCCGGGTCAGCCGGAGTGTCCAGGCTTTCAATGGCGATGCGGTTTTGCTCGATGCGCTCATGGGTTTCTACTTTCATGTTCTGCAACAGCTCAGAGAAAAAAGCATGTTGCTCGGCATTCATGTAGTCATCCGCCGGCATGGCCAGCAACTTGTCCTTTGTCATTGATATCTCTATAAAAAAACGTGCATTAAGGCTAATAAGGGAGCGTTCCGGCGGACCTTGGCAGGTCATCGGAAAGGCGCAGTTTGTTCAAAGCGCCACCCGGCACTCAATTTACGAGGGGCGGCAGTCTAAGGCCGACTTGAGGCCTCAGCAACTGAAAAGACAGCGAATTTGTCCGACAAAGCCTCGAAAATGCTCTATGGCAGGCATTGGGGCGGTTATCGGAGTGCGTTTATAGCAAGAAATTCAATCCAGCACAGGTAGATAGAGGATAAACGGCTGTGTTTGCAGGCCAATGAACCTCAGCTAAGGTTGTTCCTCCCGTAATGGCTAACTCAAGGAGCGATTAAATGAAGCTGATCGGCATGCTGGACTCACCTTACGTGCGACGCGTCGCCATTACTGCCAAACGCCTGGGCATCGCGCTGGAGCACGAATCGGTGTCGGTGTTCCGCCACTTTGAGCAATTCCAGCAGATCAACCCGGTGGTCAAGGCGCCCACGCTGGTGCTGGATGATGGCCAAGTGTTGATGGATTCGACGTTGATCATCGATTACCTGGAAGCACTGGCCAAACCCGGTCGAAGCTTGATGCCCGCCCTCCTCAATCAGCGCCTGCGTTCATTGCGCCTGATTGGCCTGGCGTTGGCCGCCAGCGAAAAATCAGTGCAGCTTTATTATGAGCGCAACCTGCGACCGGCAGACATTCAGTACGAACCCTGGGTTGAGCGAGTCCAGGGGCAATTGGCCGCGGCGTATTCGAGCTTGGAGCAGGAGCTGGAAAAGCAGCCGTTGAAAACCGACGGGGAGATTGATCAGGCGGGCATCACCCTGGCTGTGGCCTGGAGTTTTACCAATCTTGTCGTGCCGGATCAGGTGACGGATGAGAAGTTTCACCGGATTGCTGCGTTTACAGCGTATGCCGAGGGGCTGGAGGTGTTTGTCAGTACGCCGATTGATTAAGGACAGAAAGATCAAAAGATCGCAGCCTGCGGCAGCTCCTACAGGGGATCGCGTTCCAATGTAGGAGCTGCCGCAGGCTGCGATCTTTTGCTTTTGAATATCCTCGAAACACCCCGAAATTGCTTAATGCGCTAGAACAGGCTGCAGCCACTATTTTCATCCGATCACACCATGGATGGAGGGTAACGCAATGCCTGTCGCAGCAAACGGATGTCACTTACGTAAAGGTCGATACTCAGAACCGGGGCGAACTTATCTGCTAACTGCAGTTACTCATAATCGCCAAGCTGTTTTTTCAGACTGGCGTTCAGCACGTTTACTCGTCGAACAACTACGCGCAGCGGACGAGGCGGAAATCGTCACTTCAATGGCTTGGGTAGTCATGCCTGATCACTTGCATTGGCTGTTTCAGCTTCAACGCGGATCACTGGCTGAATTGGCATGCCGCATCAAATCCCGAAGCAGCCGTTCGATCAATCTTATGCGAGGCGCACAAAACCGCTTATGGCAACGGGGTTACCATGACCGAGCCTTACGTCGGGACGAAGATCTGAAAGCCGCCGCTCGTTACATCATCATGAATCCGTTGCGTGCGGGGCTGGTGAAGCGCGTGGGGGATTATCCGTTGTGGGATGCAATCTGGGTTTAGAAGATCAAGATCAAAAGATCGCAGCCTGCGGCAGCGCCTACAGAGATCGGTGTGGAGCTGCCGGAGGCTGCGATCTGTTTGCCTCTACACAATCAATGCATGAACAGGGCAATCAGGATGATGATCGGGATCGGTACGCCGAGAAAGAACAATAGTAATGAGCGCATGAGGCTTCTCCTGGGTTAGCGAACAGGTGTGGTGGTGACGTAGGTATCGGTTTCCACATACACCACGGCATCCCGACGACGGCCGCCGAAGGTCGCGGCGAGGCTGGCGAAGAATGCGCCGGCCAGCAGTGCAACGAACATCCACAAGGTGCTCCAAGCGGCGACTTTGGCGGCTGTGTCGGCAGCCTCTTTAGCGGTCTGCTTGGCATCGGCTACGGCTTTTTGCGTGCGGGCATAGACTTCATCCACGCGACGTTCGGCATCGGCCTGGGTCAGGTTGGTGCGTTGCGCTACCAGTTGCGCCAGGTAGTTACGATCCTCCGCAGCCAACTGGCCGTCGGCGAGGGAACGAACGAAGATGCGCGTCACGGTGCCACGGGCGTCGGCATCGTTAACGGCGCCCGGGCGATCATCGCGCAACAGGCTATCGATGTAGTAACCGTATTGATCGCCATCGGTATTGGCAGCTGCTGTGCCCGCCACTTGGGTCATGGCGCTGGCTGCTCCGCCGGCAACTTGCGCCCCAGCCTGGACGCCACCGCTGACCAGGCTGCTGACTGAGCCGGCTACCAGCGTTGCCGTCACCAAAGTGGCCACGCACCAGGCGAGAAAACCATGGGCAGTGTCGCGAAAGTACACTTCATCACCATGCATGTACGCCCATTTCACCCGTAGTCTGCCAGCAATATAACCGCCGGCCCCCGAAGCAATGATTTGTGTAACGGCCAGCCAGATGATTGTCGTGATGCCCAACCCTTTGGCACTCATGCCTTCATTGGCCCACGGGGAGATCGCAGAAAAGCCCAGGCCGAAACCCAGCAGTACCAGAATCAGTGATAATGCCGCCGCTGCGGCGGCCCCGGCGAAGATTGCCCCCCAGGACACGCCAGAGAGCGTCGTCGATTCATCCATGGCGGGATAGAAACCATCAGAGGATCTATTCATTGTTTTATCGCTCCAGGCAGAAAGATGGTGTTACAAGTCTCGAAGGAGCCGTTGCAGTCACCGTGCCAGTTGCGTCTGGTTGAATAAGTCGTGACAAGTCAGGCAGTTATAAAGTTTGAACTTCCTGTGCCCATGCAATTTGCAATGAACAAAGAGAGTTAGCGGGTTTTATGCATTAGGTGGGAAGATCAAAGATCGCAGCCTGCGGCAGCTCCTACAGTTAAATGCATCAACCCCCTGCAGGAGTTGCCGCAGGCTGCGATCTTTTACTGCTCATGAACTTTTATTTAGTAAGCCAACAGGCAATTCTTGGCAAAATGCCGCACAACGTTGTGAACATTTAATCAGGCCAGCCCCATGACCCGCATCTTGACCATCGAAGACGACGCCGTGACCGCCCGGGAAATTGTCGCCGAACTGAGCAGCCACGGCCTCGACGTCGACTGGGTCGACAATGGCCGCGAAGGCCTGGAGCGCGCGGCCAATGGCAACTATGACTTGATCACCCTTGACCGCATGCTGCCCGAACTCGATGGTTTGGCGATTGTCACCACATTGCGGACCATGGGCGTGGCCACGCCGATTCTCATGATCAGCGCCCTCTCCGACGTCGATGAGCGAGTGCGCGGCTTGCGTGCCGGCGGCGACGATTACCTGACCAAACCCTTCGCCACCGATGAAATGGCCGCCCGGGTCGAGGTCCTGCTGCGTCGGCAAAACACGGGGACCGCGAAAGCCACCACGTTGCGAGTGGCGAATCTTGAGCTTAACCTGATCAGCCACGAAGCCAGCCGCGACGGGCAATTGCTCACGTTGCTGCCCACCGAATACAAACTGCTGGAATTCCTGATGCGCAACACCGGGCAGATTCTTTCGCGAATGATGATTTTCGAAGAGGTCTGGGGTTATCACTTCGACCCCGGCACCAACCTGATCGATGTGCACATCGGTCGCCTGCGTAAAAAAATCGACCCACCTGGCAATGCCCCATTGATTCGAACCGTGCGAGGCTCGGGTTATGTCATTGCCGAACCCGTCTAAAGGCTGGCGTTCCTCCAGCAGTCGTTTGCTGTCGCTCTACAGTGCACTGTTCGTGGCCTGGAGCGGGATTCTCATGGGTGTCATGTACTACGAGGTATCCACCTATCTGGACAACCTGGCCAAGCATTCACTGATGCAACGTCAGCATCTGTTCTCGCGTTTTTCCGGCGAACAATTGGCCGACGCCCTTGAAGTCAGCATGACCTTCGATATTCGCGGCATCGACGCCTACGGCCTGTTCGATGCCGAGCACCGTTACCTCAATGGCGCGCTGCGCCACATCCCCAAAGGCCTGCCGCTGGACGGCGAGATCCACATGCTCAGCGACTGCGCCGAATCCGATGATCCGACGCTGCCCATCGACAGCTGCGACGCCGTGGCGACTCAAACGGGGGATGGCCGCTGGCTGATATTGGTGCGCGACAACGGCTCGTTGTTTGCCGTGACCCGGATCATCCTGCACGCGTTGCTCTGGGGCGTGACCTTGACCATCGTGCCGGGCATCGTCGGCTGGCATGTGTTGCGACGGCGACCGCTGCGGCGTATTCGCGCGATTCAGGCCAGCGCCGAGGCCATCGTCGCCGGCGATCTGACCAGGCGCCTGCCGCTGTCCAACCGCCGTGATGAACTGGACATGCTCGCCGCCATCGTCAACGCCATGCTCGAACAGATCGAGCGCTTGATGCATGAGGTCAAGGGCGTGTGTGACAACATCGCCCATGACTTGCGTACCCCGTTGACCCGCTTGCGCGCGCAGCTGTATCGCATGCAACAACAGGCCGGTGAAGGCTCGTCGCAGGCCACGCAACTGGACTTGGTGCTGGCCGAGGCCGACACGCTGATGGCGCGGTTTCGCGGGCTGTTGCGTATTTCCGAGCTGGAGGATCGCCAGCGCCGCTCCGGCTTCGTACAACTCGACCCCGTGTCGTTGCTGCAGGAACTGCATGATTTCTACTTGCCGCTGGCGGAAGACGATGACCTGAGTTTTCAACTGCAACTGCCGCCATCGTTACCGCCGCTCAATGGCGATCGGGCCCTGCTGTTCGAAGCGGTAGCCAATCTGTTGAGCAACTCGATCAAGTTCACCCCACCCGGTGGCCTGGTGATTTTGCGTGGGGTCAATGAGAACGGGCATACCCGCATCGAAGTCCTCGACTCCGGCCCAGGCATTCCCGATGCTGAACGCATCGCCGTTTTCCAGCGCTTCTATCGCGCCGAAGCAGGCAATTTGAAAAGCGGTTTCGGGCTGGGACTGTCAATCGTGGCAGCAATTGTCAGCCTGCACGGATTCAAGCTTGAGGTAGGCAGCAGCGAACTGGGCGGTGCGCGGCTGGTGCTCGATTGTGAGCAGCGTTTGATTCCACAGACCTGACAATCAAAAGATCGCAGCCTGCGCCAGCTCCTACACAAAACCCTGTAGGAGCTGCCGCAGGCTGCGATCTTTTAAAGGCCTACGCGGGGTAATTAGCTCGCAACGCCTTTAACCCACCCTCATAAATCCCGGTAAACAACGCCACCACTTCCTCGTCACTCACGCCCACCGGTTCAAACCGACCGGACCAGGTCACTCGCGCACCCTGCCCCTGGGCTTCAACCTTGATCGTCGCCAGATAATCGGTGGCCGGAAACGGCGCCTGCACAATCGAGTAGCTGTAGGTTTTCGCGGCGTTGTCGAACCCTTGCAGTCGCTCGATGATTACCGCGCCGTCCGCCGTTTGCAGGTTGCGCACTCGCCCGGCATCGCTGAGCTCGCTCTTGGGAATGAACGGCAGCCAGTCGGGTAGCGAGTTGAAGCCGCCAATCAATTGCCAGACCTGATCGGCCGAAGCCGGGATGTCGATGAACGCTGATGCAGTTGCCATGTAATGTTTTCTCGCTTAATCAATAAGGTTCAGATGGCCATGCTGTCGACGACACCGCCGTCGACCCGCAGGGCCGCGCCAGTGGTGGCCGAGGACAGCGGCGAAGCGATGTAGGCCACCAGATTCGCCACTTCCTCGACCTCCGCCACGCGCTGGATGATCGAAGTTGGACGGGCCTTGCGCACGAAGGCGTCGGCTTCTTCCCGAACACTGCGACCTGATTCGGCAATGGCGTCCTTGAGCATATGCTCCACGCCATCGGTCAACGTCGGGCCTGGCAGGATCGCATTGACCGTCACCCCCGTGCCCGCCAGTCGCTTGGCGAGACCATGGGACACGGCGAGGTTGGCGCTTTTGGTAACGCCATAGTTGAGCATCTCGGCCGGGATCGCGACCCCGGACTCCGAGGACAGGAAAATCACCCGACCCCAGCCCTGCTTGACCATGTCCGGCACGTAGTGACGGGACAGACGCACGCCGGAAATCACGTTGATCTCGTAGAAACGCGTCCACTCACTGTCTGGCGTATCGAAGAAATCCACGTCGTTGTAGATCCCCAGGTTGTTCACCAGAATGTCGGCCCGTGGCTCGGCGGCGAACAGTATCTCGGCGCCTTCGGCGGTGCCCAGGTCCGCGGTCAGGCCGCGCAACTGTGCGCCCGGCACGCTCTGGCGAATGCTCGCCAATGCCTGCTCGACCTTGGCCGTCTCGCGGCCGATCACCACCACCGTGGCGCCGGATTCGGCCAGCGCCTTGCTGATGCCCAGGCCAATGCCGGCAGTGCTGCCGCTGACAATCGCGAGTTTTCCACTCAAATCAATTTTCATGCTCAAGCTCCGATGATTGGCAACGGTGCGCGCTCGGACACCAGTTTCGCGTCGCGCATGGCTTGCCAGAAGGCTGCAGGAATAACCGCCGACAACGCGGCCACGTCTTCGGCTATCCGGTCAGGTCGGCTTGAACCTGGAATCACTGCCGCCACTGCCGGGTTAGCCAACGAGAATTGCAATGCCGCCGCTTTGATGTCGACACCATGGCCCGCCGCAATGCGCTTGATCTGCTCGACCTTGCTGATGATCGCCGGGCTGGCCTTCTGGTATTCGAAGTGTGCGCCACCGGCCAGGATGCCCGAGCTGTAAGGGCCGCCGACCACGATCTCGACGTTCTGCGCCAGGGCTGCGTCCATCAAGCGCTGCAGGGCGCGGTCATGGTCCAGAAGAGTGTAGCGACCGGCCAGCAAAAAACCGTCCGGCTGCGCTTCGCTCAGATCAAGGGTCAACTCGCACGGTTCGACCTTGTTCACGCCCAGGCCCCAGCCCTTGATCACGCCTTCTTCACGCAAACGGGTCAGCACTTTGAAGGCACCGGTGCGGGCCTGGTTGAAATACTCCAGCCACTGATCGCCGTAGAAATCCTGGGCGATGTCATGCACCCAGACGATGTCCAGACGATCGGTTTGCAGACGCTTGAGACTGTCTTCAATCGAGCGCAGGGTCGCATCGGCGCTGTAGTCGTTGACGATCTTGTTCGGGAGCCCGTGTTCGAACACGCCACTCTTCTCACCCAAGTCGCGGGCAGCAGCGTCTTCGACTTCGTCGAGAATCACGCGGCCGACCTTGCTGCTGAGCACATAGTCGTCACGGTTGTAGCGGGACAATGCGGCGCCGAGGCGAATTTCCGACAGGCCCGAACCGTAGAACGGCGCGGTGTCGAAGTAACGCACGCCGGCATCCCAGGCAGCATGAACGGTGGCTTGTGCTTCTTCTTCAGCAATGGCGCGGAACATGTTGCCCAGTGGTGCGGTGCCGAAACCCAGGGCGCCAGGCAGCTTGTCTTTCAAGCTCATAAATGAATCCTCTCGAACGTCTGGAAACCTGTAGGCGCCGGCTTGCTGGCGATGGCGCCGGAATGGGCGACACAGCTATCAACAGCGATCGCCAGCAAGCGGGTCCTACAGAGAACGGTTAATTGCCTTACCGATGAGCAGATCCTAGATTGCGATGATCGGACCGTCCAAGACATAATGTGCAGCACTTGAGTCCCCAGAGGTCTGACATGATCGACATTCGCCAATTGCGCTACTTCGTCGCCGTCGCCGAAGAAGAACACGTCGGTCGCGCCGCCGAACGCCTGCACATTTCCCAGTCGCCGCTAAGCCGGCAGATCGCCCAGCTCGAAGAACGCCTGGGCCTGACCCTGTTCGAACGCAGCCAGCAGCGCATCCGCCTGACCCGCGACGGCCAGACGTTCCTCGCCGAAACCCGCGCCCTGTTGACCCACGCCAACCGCCTGGATTCCCTCGGCAAACGCCTGGGTCGCGGTGAAGAAGGCGGTTTGTGCGTCGGCTACATCGAAAACGCCATGCACGCCGGCGTCCTGCCCAATGCCTTGCGCGTGTTGCGCGTCGATCGGCCGAATGTGCATGTGGCGTTGTACAACTTGCGCTCCGCCGAACAACTGGAAGGCCTGCGTCAGCGTAGTCTGGATATCGCACTGGTCAGCGAACCGCCGACCGACGACGACCCCGACCTGATGAGTTTCCAGGTCCTGGACGACCCCATGCTGCTGGCATTGCCCGAGGATCATCCTCTGGCCAACCAGGCAACCTTGACCCCGGCCGACCTCGCCAATCAGGAGTGGATCGGCGTGCAGCACCAGAATGTCGCCAGCCGCGAAAGCTTTGTCAGCGCCTGCATCCGCGCCGGCTTCACCCCGGACATCCGCATGGAAGCCACCGGCCCCTTCACCGCATTGGCGCTGGTGGCCTCGGGCCTGGGCATCGCCATGATTCAGAAAGGCTTGAGCCGCAACGCACCACCCGGCGTGGTCCTGCGGGAACTGCCGTGTATTGCCTTGACCCGACCGCTGTGGGCGGCGTGGCACCGGATCAATCTGCGGCCACTGGTGGAAACGTTCAGGAAGGTGCTGACGGAGCCGGGCTCGACCGGTTGATCGCAATTTCTGTGACCGACCCATAACCACTGTGGGAGCTAGCCTGCTAGCGATAGGGCATTCACATTCAAAGAAGATGTTGAATGTGCCGCCGTCATCGCTAGCAGGCTAGCTCCCACACTGTTTCCGGTTGATTGCGAGTTCTGTGAAGCCGGGACATTCAACGTCCATGCGCGGGTTTGGTGCTTTACTCAAGGAACTCAAAAATCCAGCGAGCTCCCCACCATGAACCGCAACGACCTGCGCCGCGTGGACATGAACCTGTTGGTGATTTTCGAAACCCTGATGTTCGAGAAGAACCTGACCCGGGCCGGGGAAAAGCTGTTTCTTGGCCAGCCTGCTGTCAGTGCGGCGCTGGCGCGGTTGCGGGATTTGTTCGACGATCCGTTGCTGGTGCGCAACGGGCGGATCCTCGAAGCGACGCCGCGGGCGCTGGCGATTCTCAAGGAATTGCAACCGGCGATGGACACCATCTCCGGGGCGGTCAGTCGGGCCAAGGATTTCGATCCGTCCATCAGCCGCGACGTGTTTCGCATCGGCCTGTCCGACGACGCCGAGTTCGGACTGTTTCCGCCGCTGCTCAAACAGATCCGCGAGGAAGCCCAGAACGTTGTCGTGGTAGTGCGCCGGGTGAATTACCTGCTGATGTCCTCGATGCTCGCCAGCGGCGAGATTTCCGTGGGCATCAGCTACACCACCGAACTGCCGGCCAATGCCAAGCGCAAGAAGTTGCGGGACCTGAGCGTCAAGGTGCTGCGCGGCGACAACCGTCCTGGCCCCCTTACCCTGGATGAATTCTGTGAGCGACCCCACGCGTTGGTGTCGTTTTCCGGGGATTTGAGCGGCGCCATCGACAACGATCTGGCCCGTATCGGCCGCTCCCGTCGCGTGGTGCTGGCAGTGCCACAGTTCTCTGGCCTGCGTGCCATATTGGCGGGCACCGAGATGCTGGCTTCGGTACCGGATTATGCGGCGAGCGCGCTGATCGAAGGCAGCAACCAGTTGCGCGCCGATGACCCGCCGTTCGACATCGTTCTGTCCGAACTGTCGATGGTCTGGAACGGCGTCAACGATAACGATCCGGCAGAACGTTGGTTGCGCTCGCGAATTGCGGAGCACATGTCAGCGCCACAGCCGGTGCATTGAGCGAGTTGAAATTCGGATCGGTTTCGCGCAGGTAGATCGGCAGGTCGGTCATGGGCGGCATCGCCGGTATTTCGAAGTAGATCTGGATCACCCAACCACGGTGATAACTGGCGTGGTTAACTACATGCAGCAATATCGCGCCGGCGCTCATGGTGCCGCTCTCACCGGAGACAAAGGTGAACCGCAGGGGTTTGTCGAGCGAGGCATCGGTCTGGCGGGCGCTCCACTCGCAGTACCAGTGGTCAACCTTCTGTTGCGCCAGGCGCAAGTCCGGCAGCGCGGGATACACCAGCTCATGGGAGGTTTTGAAGTGGTGCCCTCGACCTTCAAGATGCGCCTGCCAGAGACAGTCCACCACATAGATGTGGTTCAACGTGCCGATGATGTTCTTGAAGATTCCGGCGCGTTCTTTCTCGACTTCCCCCGGTGGCAATTGCGCCAGATTGTCGAAGAGGCGCTGGTTGGCCCATTGTCTGTAATCGGCAAGCATGCGAGCAGTGCGTACGTTGATCATCGAACTTCTCCGATGGCGAAGAGCGCATCTCCCAAGGATAGCGCTATCCACGCGCCGTTGCGCCAGCGCTGATCATCGGTACGACCGTCACCCGGCCAGGGATTCCACTACCCGCTCGGCCAGGGCCAGGCAACTGGTCAGGCCCGGCGACTCGATACCGAACAGATTGACCAGACCCGGCACCCCATGTTCGGTCGGGCCGCTGATGTGAAAGTCCGCAGCGGGCTCATCCGGGCCGCTGATTTTTGGGCGAATACCGCTGTAGGCCGGTTGCAGGGTGTTATCCGGCAAATCCGGCCAGTAATGGCGGATGGCTTGGTAAAAGCGCTCGGCGCGGGCTGGATCGACGCGGTAATCAATGGCATCGACCCATTCCACGTCCGGCCCGAAACGCGCCTGGCCGCCCAGGTCGAGGGTCATGTGCACGCCCAGCCCGGCGCTCTCCGGCGCGGGGTAGACCAGATGCCGAAACGGCGCACGGCCGTTGAGACTGAAGTAGCTGCCCTTACACAATCGCGCTGCCGGAACGAGCCTTGAAGACAGACCTTCGATGCGGCTCGCCACTTCAGGGCCGGCCAGACCAGCGCAGTTGATCAGTTCCTGGCAACTCAAGACCATGGGCTCGACGCCGCCGACGTGCAGCTCGAAACCCTGTCCAGTGCTTCGGGCCGACAACAGCGGCGACTTGAAGGCCAGCGAGGCGCCAAAGCTTTCGGCATCACTCTGCAACGCCAGCATCAGCCCATGGGAGTCGACTATCCCGGTGGACGGCGACCATAGCGCAGCGACGCAGGACAACGCTGGCTCCAGCGCCTGCGCCTCATTTTCTGACAGCCATTGCAGGTCAGCGACGCCGTTGCACTGGCCCTGTTCCAGTAACCGTTGCAGGGCGGCGCACTGCGATTGATCGGTGGCAACGATCAACTTGCCGAGGCGCTGATAGCTGACATCACGGTCATCGCAGTAGGCGTAAAGGCGCTGCTTGCCCTCCACGCACAACTGGGCCTTGAGGCTGCCGGTCGGGTAGTAGATCCCCGCGTGAATCACTTCGGAATTGCGCGAACTGATGCCTGTGCCAATGCCGTCACCCGCCTCGACCACAATCACTTCGCGCCCACTCATGGCCAGGGCCCTGGCCACTGCCAACCCGACCACGCCGGCACCGACCACCACGCATTGGATATCGACACTCACCTGCCCTGCTCCCTAATTAAACCAATCCGCAATCATTGGATTTTGAAGGCCTCTTCGCGGGCAAGCCTTAATGCCAGTCAGTTAAGCGATGAAGGTCAACTGTAGGAGCGAGCTTGCTCGCGAAAAACGTTAACGATAACGCGGAAATTCTGAATGAACGCGGCGTCCTTAAATTTTTCGCGAGCAAGCTCGCTCCTACAAATGCCTTAACTGACCGGCATTAGGGCAAGCCTCGCTCCTACAGTGGGCAATGGTGTTTGCGCCGATCTCTGTAGG
>NZ_JBOIBY010000183.1:0-29037 GCF_050739655.1 Pseudomonas sp.
AGTTAGTGGAGAGATCACCTTGGTAGAGTACGTAGTTTCCCTCGATAAGCTCGGCAAACACGATGTTGAGCATGTGGGGGGCAAGAACGCATCCCTGGGCGAGATGATCAGCAACCTTGCAGGTGCCGGTGTTTCGGTGCCTGGTGGCTTCGCCACCACCGCTCAGGCTTATCGTGATTTCCTGGAACTGAGCGGCCTGAACCAGCAGATTCACGACGCCCTTGATGCCCTGGACGTCGACGACGTGAATGCCCTGGCCAAGACCGGTGCCCAGATCCGTCAATGGATCATGGACGCCGAGTTCCCTGAAAAACTGAACGCCGAAATCCGCACCGCATTCGCCACACTGTCCGCCGGCAATCCCGACGTGGCCGTGGCCGTGCGCTCTTCCGCTACCGCCGAAGACTTGCCGGACGCTTCTTTCGCCGGTCAGCAGGAAACCTTCCTGAACATCCGTGGTGTCGAAAACGTCATTCGCGCCGCCAAAGAGGTGTTCGCCTCCCTATTCAACGATCGCGCGATTTCCTATCGCGTGCATCAGGGCTTCGACCACAAGTTGGTTGCCCTGTCGGCCGGCGTACAACGCATGGTCCGCTCCGAAACCGGCACTGCCGGCGTGATGTTCACCCTCGATACCGAATCGGGCTTCCGTGACGTGGTGTTCATCACCGGCGCCTACGGCCTGGGTGAAACCGTCGTACAAGGCGCGGTGAACCCGGACGAATTCTACGTTCACAAACACACCCTGGCCGCCGGTCGCCCGGCCATCCTGCGCCGCAACCTGGGCAGCAAGGCCATCAAGATGATCTACGGCGACGAGGCCAAGGCCGGTCGTTCGGTCAAGACCGTCGATGTGGACAAGGCCGATCGCGCGCGCTTCTGCCTGACCGACGCTGAAGTCAGCGAGCTGGCCAAGCAGGCGATGATCATCGAGAAGCACTACCAGTGCCCGATGGACATCGAATGGGCCAAGGACGGTGACGACGGCAAGCTGTACATCGTGCAGGCCCGTCCGGAAACCGTGAAGAGCCGTACCCAGGCCAACGTCATGGAACGTTACCTGCTGAAAGAAACCGGCACCGTGCTGGTGGAAGGTCGTGCCATTGGCCAGCGCATCGGCGCCGGCAAGGTCCGCATCATCAAGGACGTGTCCGAGATGGACAAGGTCCAGGTCGGCGACGTACTCGTCTCCGACATGACCGACCCGGACTGGGAACCGGTCATGAAGCGCGCTAGCGCCATCGTCACCAACCGTGGCGGTCGTACCTGCCACGCGGCGATCATCGCCCGTGAGCTGGGCATTCCGGCCGTGGTCGGTTGCGGCAACGCCACCGAGCTGCTCAAGGAAGGCCAGGGCGTGACCGTTTCCTGCGCCGAAGGCGACACCGGTTACATCTTCGAAGGCGAGCTGGGCTTCGACATCAAGAAGAACTCCGTCGACGCCATGCCGGACCTGCCGTTCAAGATCATGATGAACGTCGGCAACCCGGACCGTGCCTTTGACTTCGCACAGCTGCCGAACGCTGGTGTGGGCCTGGCCCGCCTGGAGTTCATCATCAACCGTATGATCGGCGTGCACCCCAAGGCACTGCTGAACTACGACGGCCTGCCGCAGGACATCAAGGACAGCGTCGACAAGCGTATCGCTGGCTACGACGATCCGGTCGGCTTCTACGTCGAAAAACTGGTCGAAGGCATCAGCACCCTGGCGGCGGCGTTCTATCCGAAGAAGGTCATCGTGCGTCTGTCGGACTTCAAGTCCAACGAATACGCCAACCTGATCGGCGGCAAGCTGTACGAGCCGGAAGAAGAGAACCCGATGCTGGGCTTCCGCGGCGCTTCGCGTTACATCAGCGAATCGTTCCGTGACTGCTTCGAGCTCGAATGCCGCGCCCTCAAGCGCGTGCGTAACGAGATGGGCCTGACCAACGTTGAAATCATGGTGCCGTTCGTCCGTACCCTGGGCGAAGCGAGCCAGGTAGTGGATCTGTTGGCCAAGAACGGCCTGTCCCGTGGTGAAAACGGCCTGCGCGTCATCATGATGTGCGAGCTGCCGTCCAACGCCATCCTGGCCGAAGAGTTCCTCGAGTACTTCGACGGTTTCTCCATCGGCTCCAACGACCTGACCCAGCTGACCCTGGGCCTGGACCGTGACTCCGGCATCATCGCGCACCTGTTCGACGAGCGTAACCCGGCGGTCAAGAAGCTGCTGGCCAACGCCATCGCCGCGTGCAACAAGGCTGGCAAGTACATCGGCATTTGCGGTCAGGGCCCTTCGGACCACCCGGACCTGGCCAAGTGGCTGATGGAACAAGGCATCGAAAGCGTTTCGCTGAACCCTGATTCCGTACTGGAAACCTGGTTCTTCCTGGCTGAGGGTCAGGCTTCGGCTTGATAGTGTATGAACGGCTCGCTCACTGTAGGAGCGAGCTCGCTCGCGATGGACGTCAACGATAACGCGTTTATCCTGGATAAACGTGGTGTCCCGAAGTTCCTCGCGAGCAAGCTCGCTCCTACAGGGGGTGGCCGTTTTAGAGATTCAAGCAGGGCGGGCTCCTCTGGATGCCGCCCTTTTTTGTGCAAGAGATTATGCAAAGCAGCAGCAACCTATTTCCTGTCGCCCTGATCAGCGCCGAGCGGCGCGGTGATCTGAGCGAAGATGTCTACCGACTCAAACCCGGTAACAGTCCCGACTACACGGTCGAATTGGCTGTGACGCGTCTGGGCATGGCCGATGAATCGGCATCCCGTGGCGTGCCGGTCATACTGTTGCACGGCAGTTTTTCCAATCGACGCTTCTGGTTCTCGCCCAAAGGCCTGGGCCTTGGTGCCCATTTGGCCCGCCTGGGGTTCGATGTGTGGATTGCGGAGATGCGCGGTCACGGTTTGTCCCAGCGCAACCAGAACTATCGCAAGAACAGCGTCGCCGATTACGCACGTTACGATCTGCCGGCCATTGGCGCATTCGTGCGCGAGCAGAGCGGCCAAATCCCGCACTGGATCGGCCATTCGCTGGGCGGCATTACCCTGGCGGCCGCATTGGGTGGTGAGTACATCGGTGAGCCCGTTGTCGCCTCCGCAGCGTTCTTCGGCACCCAAGTGAGCCGCACTTATTGGCCGCTGAAAATTCCACCGGTGGAGTGGAGCGGGCGGTTCATTCTCAAGCGTTTTGCCCAATTGTCCGGTTCACGGCTCAAGCGCGGCCCGGAGGACGAGCCGATTGGCCTGGCCCTGGAAAGCATGCGTTGGTTTGGCCTGTTCGGACGCTTCGGCGATGCCGACAAGGATTGGTGGGCAGGACTGGCCGAGGTCAAGTTGCCGGTGCTCGCGGTGAGTGCCGTGGGCGATCATCAGGACCCGGCCTGGGCATGTCGCAAGTTGTTCGAGCAAGTGGGTTCCGAGCACAAGCAATTCATCAATCTGGGTCGCGAGCAGGGCTTTGGCGAGAATTTCGGTCACGTCGAAATGCTGGTGAGCAAAGCCGCACAGGCTGAGGTCTGGCCCTTGGTGGCTCGCTGGTTGGCGGATCAACAAACGCCGTTGCTCGGTGAAAATGCGGATTTGGCCACGGCCATCTAAGATAGGCGCTCTAACAGAGGCATTTCGCTCTGGTTGGCTTGCGGCTAAGATATGACGCATTGAGCTGTTCTGGTCATTTTCGATGACCGAATCGTCAGTGATGTTCTTGCTGTCTCCCTCATTACAGGAGTTTCTCGATGAACCATTACCTCACGCCTGACCTGTGCGACGCGTATCCGGAACTGGTACAGGTGCTGGAACCGATGTTCAGCAATTTCGGCGGTCGCGATTCCTTCGGCGGCGAAATCGTGACAATCAAGTGCTTCGAAGACAACTCGCTGGTCAAGGAGCAGGTCGAACTCAAGGGTAATGGCAAAGTCCTGGTGGTCGATGGCGGTGGCTCCCTGCGGCGCGCGCTGCTGGGCGACATGCTGGCAGAGAAAGCGGCGAAAAACGGTTGGGAAGGGCTGGTGATCTACGGTTGCATCCGTGACGTGGACGTCATCGCGCAAACCGATCTTGGGGTTCAGGCCCTGGCCAGCCACCCGATGAAAACCGACAAACGCGGGATCGGCGACCTGAACGTGGCCGTGACGTTCGCCGGCGTGACCTTCCATCCTGGTCAATACATTTATGCGGACAACAATGGCGTGATCATCTCGCCCAGCCCGCTGAAAATGCCTGAATAAATCCCCGATTGACTGAAGGAATGCGGATGTTCGAGGAAGAAAACGCGCAATGGGGGCTGGTACATGCCCTGGTGCTGGATGGTAAAGGCGGCGCGCGTTCGATAGCCCGGACAGAACTCGATGACTTGCAGCTGCAGGCCCATGAAAGCCTGTGGCTGCACTGGGATCGCAGTCACCCGCAAACCCGGACCTGGCTGCGTAAATCCAGCGGTTTGAGTGAGTTCAGCTGCGACCTGCTGCTGGAAGAAAATACCCGTCCGCGTCTTTTACAGCTTTCCGACAGCGAGCTGCTGCTATTTTTGCGCGGGGTCAACCTCAATCCGGGGGCTGAACCGGAAGACATGGTCTCGGTGCGGATCTTCGGTTCCGCCCAGCGGGTCATTTCCTTGCGTTTGCGGCCATTGCGCGCCACCGAGGAACTGCTGGTGCAACTGGAGGAGGGCAAAGGACCAAAAACCGCGTCCGAACTCATCCTTTATATGGCGCAGTACCTGACCAACAAAGTGCAGGATCTGGTCAGTTGCCTCTCGGAAGTGGTCGATGAGGAAGAAGAAAAGCTGGATGCCGACGAACGGTACGCCCCGGAACATGGAGAGGTTCTGCAGATCCGCCGTCGGGCTGCTGCGTTGAAGCGCTTTCTCGCTCCGCAGCGGGATATTTTCGGTCAACTGACTCGGATCAAATTGTCTTGGTTTGTCGAGGACGATGGCGATTACTGGAATGAGTTGAACAACAGCCTGACCCGTTATCTCGAGGAGCTGGAATTGACGCGCGAGCGCGTGGGGCTGGTCCTGGAGGCTGAAGACCGAAGATTGAGCGTGCGCATGAATCGTACGATGTATCGCTTCGGGATCATCACCGGGATTTTTTTGCCGATGAGTTTTCTGACCGGTCTCTTGGGTATCAATGTCGGGGGAATTCCATTATCCGGAAGCCCATATGGCTTCCTCGTTGCATGCCTGCTGATGGTCTCGGTGGCGCTCGGGCAATGGTGGATGTTTCGACGTTTGCGTTGGGTCTGATGGAAAGCCATGTGACCCGACCAAATTTCGCCGCGTCTTTCACAGACATCACGAGAGGTGCGTATGCACGATCCGTTTGAACAGTCTTTGCGCGACATGCTCAACGCATCACCGTCCACCCGGGACGACGATGCATGCCTTGGGCGTGTACTGAAAACCGCCAATCGCCAGGTTGGCGCCGGTGATTTGTTCAGCCTGCTGGGCCGTTGGTTGCCCGCGCTGATGATCGCCCTGAATAACGGATCGGCCCACGTGGCGCCGGTGTCCCGTCTTCGTAAACCTACCGCTCGCACTGCTGATAAGGCTGATTGAATATGGAACTTGATCTCTGGACACAGAGCCTCGTCACCGCAATGACTGCGCTATGGACCAAGGTTGCTAACTTCATTCCGAACCTTTTCGGCGCACTGGTCGTGCTGCTGTTGGGTTTTGTCGTGGCCAAACTACTGGACACGCTGCTTTCCAAACTGCTCGCCAAACTGGGCCTTGATCGCCTGATGGGCGGCACCGGCTTGACCAAATTGTTGTCCCGCGCGGGCCTGCAAGTACCCATCTCGACACTGATCGGCAAGATCGTCTATTGGTTCGTTCTGCTGATTTTTCTGGTTTCTGCGGCAGAATCCCTTGGTCTTGAGAGAGTTTCAGCTACGCTCGATATGCTGGCGCTGTATTTGCCGAAAGTGTTCGGTGCCGCGCTGGTGCTGTTGGTGGGCGTTTTGCTGGCGCAATTGGCCAATGGCCTGGTGCGTGGAGCGGCAGAAGGTGTAGGCCTGGACTACGCTTCGGGCCTTGGGCGAATTGCCCAGGGTCTGGTGATCATCATCAGTATTTCGGTTGCGATCAGCCAGTTGGAGGTCAAAACCGACCTGCTCAACCATGTGATTGTGATCGTTTTGATTACCGTTGGTCTGGCGGTTGCGCTGGCCATGGGCTTGGGAAGCCGGGAAATTGCCGGTCAGATTCTTGCGGGAATCTATGTGCGTGAGTTGTATCAGGTTGGGCAACAAGTGCGTGTTGGAGAGGTCGAAGGGCAGATCGAAGAGATCGGCACGGTTAAAACCACATTGCTGACCGACGAGGGTGAGCTAGTCTCTCTTTCCAATCGGATCCTGCTTGAACAGCATGTGAGTAGCCGCTAACCCGGCAAATCCTGCTAATGTATGCCGCCGCAAAATGCCGCCTGATGCTGGCTGCGGCGGACATTGACCTGACTGTCGGCACGACTTGTTTTGAATAAAGCCCAATCGCTATCCATGCGCTACGACCCCCGCGAGCTCTCTGATGAGGAGTTGGTCGCGCGCTCGCATACTGAGCTGTTTCACGTAACGCGCGCCTATGAAGAATTGATGCGGCGTTACCAACGAACATTATTTAACGTCTGTGCGCGATATCTCGGGAACGATCGTGATGCAGATGATGTCTGTCAGGAGGTCATGTTGAAGGTGCTGTATGGCCTGAAGAACTTCGAGGGCAAATCGAAGTTCAAGACGTGGCTATATAGCATCACGTACAACGAGTGTATTACGCAGTATCGGAAGGAACGGCGAAAGCGTCGCTTGATGGACGCATTGAGTCTGGACCCCCTTGAGGAAGCGTCTGAAGAGAAGGCGCCGAAACCCGAGGAGAAGGGCGGACTTGATCGCTGGCTGGTGTATGTGAACCCGATTGACCGAGAAATTCTGGTGCTACGATTTGTCGCAGAGCTGGAGTTTCAGGAGATCGCAGACATCATGCACATGGGTTTGAGTGCAACAAAAATGCGGTACAAACGCGCTCTAGATAAACTGCGTGAGAAATTTGCAGGCATTGCTGAAACTTAGTTCGGCGCAAATATCTCATACGTGTAGGCAACTTCTGATAGAATTGCCGCCGAGTTGTCCCCCGGTTTGCGGGACTGCTTCACAATCACCAGATGGGGATTTAACGGATGAAACTGAAAAACACCTTGGGCTTGGCCATTGGTACTCTCATTGCCGCCACTTCGTTCGGCGCTTTGGCACAAGGCCAAGGCGCAGTTGAAGGCGAGCTCAACTACGGGAAAAAGTACAACGACAGCGTTAACAACGTTGAAGATGGTTACACTCCTGGCGCTTCCATCGGTTACTTCTTGACCGACGACGTGTCGTTGAACGCGACCTACAACAACGATGACTACACCCGTTCGAACAACGGCACTGGTCATCAGAAAATCGAAGGCGACCAGTTTGGTCTGAACGCCCAGTACCACTTCAACAACGCTGGCGATGCTCTGCGTCCATACGTTCAAGGTGGTGTAAAGCACGGCAGCATGACCAACGTAGCGGCTGACGGCCACAGCGGTCGTGACCAGTCGACTTTCCTGACTGCAGGCGGTGGCGTTAAGTACTACTTCCTCGAAAACGTCTACGCCCGTGCTGGCGTGGAAGCTGACTACAAGCTGGACAACGGCCGCTGGGACTACATTCCGTCCGTGGGTCTGGGCGTGAACTTCGGTGGCGGCAACAAGCCAGCTGCTGCTCCAGTTCCAGCTCCAGAAGTCTGCTCCGACAGCGACAACGATGGCGTTTGCGACAACGTCGACAAGTGCCCGGACACCCCAGCCAACGTAACCGTTGACGCTGATGGCTGCCCAGCTGTTGCTGAAGTCGTACGTGTTGAGCTGGACGTGAAGTTCGACTTCAACAAGGCGGATGTCAAGCCTAACAGCTACGCTGACATCAAAAACCTGGCTGACTTCATGAAGCAGTACCCATCCACCACCACTACTGTTGAAGGTCACACTGACAACGTCGGTCCTGACGCTTACAACCAGAAACTGTCCGAGCGTCGTGCAAACGCCGTTAAACAAGTTCTGACCAACCAGTACGGTGTTCAATCGTCCCGCGTTCAGTCCGTTGGCTACGGCGAATCCCGCCCAGTTGCTGACAACAAAACTGACGCTGGCCGCGCTGTAAACCGTCGCGTAGAAGCGCAGGTTGAAGCTCAAGCTAAGTAATTAGCTCGCAGCTCTGAGAAAAGCCCGGCTTAGGCCGGGCTTTTCTTTGTCTGCGATTTGGTGCGGTCACTGAAGGGATCGCAGCCTGCGGCAGCTCCTACAGGGCGACGCATTCATTCAGGCAGCCCACGTGATCGTTCGAGTCCATCGCGAGCAAGCTCGCTCCTACAAGGCCACGCATTCCAATGTAGGAGCTGCCGAAGGCTGCGATCTTTTGATCTTCTGCGCTGCAACGTCGCCGATCACCAGAATCGCCGGGCTTTTCAGCTCAAAAGCGCAGGCATCTTCTTCCATCGCTGTCAGATTGCTCCAGCATTCGCGCTGTTGCGGCAATGAAGCGTTTTCGATCATTGCCACTGGCATGTCCGTAGCCATTCCACCGGCCAGCAGTTGCTCGCGGATTTCGCTGAGCTTGGCCACGCCCATATAGATCACCAACGTCGTGCCGCTCTGGGCCAGTGCCTGCCAGTTCAGGCTGCTGCCGTCCTTAGTGTGGGCGGTGACCAACGTTACACCCCGTGCAACACCGCGCAGCGTCAGCGGTATATCGCATTGCGTGGCGCCAGCGAGCCCGGCCGTGATGCCATTGACCAGTTCGACTTCAACCCCGCGTTCACGCAACCAAAGCGCCTCTTCACCGCCACGCCCGAAGATGCAGGGGTCTCCACCCTTGAGTCGCACCACACATTTGCCCTGGCGCGCATAACGCAGCATCAGACGATGAATGAACGCTTGCGGTGTGGAGCGGCAACCGCCGCGTTTGCCAACCGGAATGATCCGCGCGTTGTCGCAGTGTTCGAGGACGGCGGTATTGACCAAATCATCGATCATCACCACATCCGCCTCTCTCAAGGCCCTGACGGCTTTGAGCGTCAGCAACTCAGGATCACCAGGCCCCGCACCCACCAACCAGACTTTTGCGTTCATAGTGTTTTCCTCACGAGTTGATGGTGATCTTTTGTAATCAGTTGAAAATCAGCCATGGAACAGCAAAAACAACAGCACCAGATTTGCCAGCATCGACAGCAGCGCCAATGTCCGCCACACCTTCAACGGCTCGCGTTCGAGCAGCGGGCGAGGGCGCACGTTCAAGCTGCGCCGTTCACCCTGTTCAATCAGCAGTAACCATTCCTCGGCTGTTTCAAAACGCTGACCGGGATCGGCGGCAATCGCGCGCTCCAGGCTTTGTGTCAGCCACTCCGGCAGGTCGGGCCGATAGCGGCTGGCGCTGACCGGCACACCGAATCGTGGGCGTTGGAAGGCTTCGATTTCGCCGTAGGGGAAATGCCCCGTCAGCAGGTAGTACAAGGTCACGCCAACCGCATACAGATCCTGTTGCGGTGTGGGTGCATCACCGCGAAACGCCTCCGGAGCGATGTAGCTGGGGGTTCCTGGCAGCGTGCAAAGTTGGTCTTCAGACAGGCCTGGGCAGTAGGCCAGGCCGAAATCCAGCAGGCGCAACTCGCCATCGTCCCCCAGCAACAGGTTCTCCGGTTTGATATCGCGATGCAGAATCTGCCGGCGATGCAGCATGCCGATTGCTCGAAGCAAGCGCTCGGCCAGGTCCTGCCATTGCGCCAGCGGCAGTGGCCCGACCTGTTCATGCAGTTGCGCCAGGGTCGACCCGCAGTATTCGCGCATCACGTAGTACAAATGCTGTCGCTGAGCGGCGGCATGGACTTCAGGGAAATGCCGCCCGGCCACGCGCTTGAGAAACCATTCTTCGGACAGCAATGCCTGGCCGGCCTGATGGTCATCGTGCAATCGGCCGGGCAGGGTTTTCAGTAGCCAGGGTTGATGCTGACTGTCGCGCACCCGGTAGAGCAGTGACTGCTGGCTTTGGCCAACTATCCCTTCGACCTGCCAGCCTTCGAAATCCTGGCCGGGTTTGAGTGCCGGTGGGAGGGGCCATTGCTGCAAATGAATCAAGGCATCGCCAATGCTGGTTTCGCCCAGGCCATCGACTCGTACCAGCAGGGCGCTGGCGTTGTCCTGGCTGCCGGCCAGGTGTGCTGCGCTGACCAACGTTTGCGCGGCGCTGTGCAGGTCCGGTTGATCGCGCAGGATAGCGGCAATGGCGGTGTCGCCCAGTACCGCCCAGATGCCGTCGCTGAGCAGCACAAAGCTTTCGTCCTGGCGCAACTCGCCATCGAGAAAATCCAGCACCAGGTGTTGATCCAGTCCCAGCGCTCGCTTGAGGACGTGTTGCATGCCCGGTTGATCCCAAACGTGATCTTCGCTGACGCGTTGCAATTGATCGGCGTGCCAGCGGTACACCCGGCAATCGCCTACGTGGGCCAATGTAAAACGCCTGCCTCGCAGCACCAGAGCGCTCACAGTGGTCAACAGCGGTTGCCCGCCACCGTTGGCCTGCAACCAACGGTTCTGCGCCAGCAGCAGGCGATCAAGCGCTTGCGCGACGCCCCAGGTTTCGGGCGTGGCGTAGTAGTCCAGCGCCAGGGCCTGCAAGGTCGAGCGAGCCGCCAGGCCACCATCGGCGCATTGGCTCACGCCATCAGCGATGGCGAACAGGTAGCCCTTGCTGGCCGCCAGCGCCGGGGCGGGCGTGACCAGGCGCAGGGCATCCTGATTCTCTTCGCGAGGGCCGGTGGCGCTGGCTTCGGCGAAACTCAATTGCAGGCTCATTAAGACCTCAAACCCGCGCAGCGGTCACTGCAGCCGAACCCCAGGTGGTTCTCCAGCGGCGTTTCACACCGTGCAGGCCAAACCAGGCGAGCAGCGCAAGGCTGGCGAACAACCACAAGGCCAATTGGTAGCTGCCGGTACTTTGCTTGATGGCACCCATGCCCGCTGCCAACGCAAAACCACCGATACCGCCCGCCATGCCGATCAGACCGGTCATGACGCCGATCTCACGACGAAAACGCTGCGGGACCAGTTGGAAAACCGCACCGTTGCCTGCACCCAAACCGAGCATCGTGCACACGAATAGCGCCAGGGCCGCGTAGGAGCTTGGCAAGTTGAAGCCGACGGCGGCGATGCAGATCGCCGCAACGGTGTACATCCCCAGCAGGGTGCGAATACCACCGAAGCGATCTGCCAGGGCGCCGCCCAATGGACGCATCAGGCTACCGCCGAATACACAGGCGGCGGTGTAGTAGCCGGCGGTCACCGGGCTCAGGCCATATTGGTCGTTGAAGTAGCCGGGCAGGGCGCTGGCCAGGCCGATGAAGCCACCGAAGGTCACGCTGTAGAAAAACATGAACCACCAGCTGTCGCGGTCGCCCAGGGCCTTGAAGTAGTCGGCCATCGACTTGGCTTTTGGCCGCTCTGGAGCATTTTTGGCCAGCCAGGCGAAAACGATGAGGGTGAGAATCAGCGGGATCAGCGCGAAGCCGAACACATTGCTCCAGCCAAATGCCGCGGCCAGTACCGGCGCAATCAGTGCGGCAAGCACGGTGCCGGAGTTCCCAGCGCCGGCAATGCCCATGGCTTTGCCTTGATGCTGCGGCGGATACCATTGCGATGCCAGCGGCAGGGCTACGGCGAAAGACGCGCCAGCCATGCCGAGGAACAGTCCCAGCACCAGCGCTTGCTCGTAGCTGTGAATGCCCAGCTTCCAGGCACCGAACAGCGCGCAGATCACGATGACCTGGCCAATCAGGCCAGCGGTTTTCGGTGACAGGCGATCAGCCAGCATGCCCATCGCGAAGCGCAGAACGGCCCCCGCCAGGATCGGTGTGGCGACCACCAGCCCGCGTTGTTGGGTGGTCAGGTGCAAGTCGCCGGCGATCTGCACCGCCAGAGGGCCGAGCAGATACCAGACCATGAAACTCAGGTCGAAATAGAGGAAGGCTGCGAACAGTGTCGGGGTATGGCCGGATTTCCAGAAGCTTGAATTCATCGCGCACCTCAGCTGATAGGAGTCTCGAACGGGAGTCAGGTGGGGCGCCGCAGGGCGGCACCACCGGCCCCGGGCTATGGGGCCAAAACAAAAAAACGCCGCTACCTGATTCGCCGTGGGGCAAATGAGGTGAGCGACGTCTTTGTCGTAGGTGGGGCAACCGCCGTTGGTTACCTGTAGTGATTACTTAGCGAGATCTGTGCCATGTGGGCGTTTCCTGGTGAAAACCAAAAAGATCGCAGCCTTCGGCAGCTCCTACATTTGAAATGCATACCCCTGTAGGAGCTGCCGCAGGCTGCGATCTTTTAAAGGTCAACCCAGCAATTCACTCATGGCGATAATCTGCTCTGCCACCTGAATCAGCTTCTGCTGCCTGCTCATGGCCTGGCGGCGCATCAGGGTGTAGGCCTCTTCTTCGTTGCAGTCCTTCATTTTCATCAGCAGCCCTTTCGCCAGCTCAATGCGCTTGCGCTCGGCCAGTTGCTGGTCACGGGCATGCAATTGCGCGCGCAGGGCCTGGTCGCTTTCGAAGCGCGCCATGGCGACGTCGAGAATGGGCTGCAAGCGTTGTGCGTGAATGCCCTCGACGATGTAGGCGCTCACTCCGGACTTGATCGCCTGGCGCATCACATCGGGGTCATGTTCGTCGGTAAACATCACGATGGGCCGTGGCTGGTCGCGGCTGACCAACACCACTTGCTCCATGACATCGCGGCTGGGTGACTCGGTATCGATCAGAATCACATCCGGACGCACCGTTTCGACGCGTTCGGGCAGGTCGATGGTCAGGCCCGATTCGTCGATGACCTCGAACCCGGCCTCGGTCAGGGCGGCTTTCAGGCGTCCGACTTTTTTCGCGGTGTCGTTGATCAGCAGGATACGCAACATGTTCGCAGTCTCCTGTCAGCAGCTGGCGAGTCGGGGCGAGCTGTCGCTCATGGCGTGCAACTTGAAGCTGCGGGCATAACCGACCGGATCCGAACCGTCCCAGACCTTGCCGTCAATCAACTGGCTGCTACGCATATCGTTGCTCAAGGTGGCGACCCCAACAGCACTGGCGGCCTCACGGTACAAGTTTAGTTGCTGGACCTGGCGGGCGACCGCGAGGTAATCCGGGTCATCGCGCAACAAGCCCCAGCGACGGAACTGGGTCATGAACCACATCCCGTCTGACAGATAAGGCAGGTTGACTGCGCCTTCCCCGTGGAAACGCAGGGTGTGCGGATCCTGCCAGCAATTGCCCAGGCCGTCGGCATAGTCACCCAGCAAGCGCGGTTCAATGCATTCGAGCGGGGCGTCGAGGTACTGCGGCGCACTCAACAATTGCGCGGTACTGCGACGGTTCTCGGTGCTTTCTTCGATAAATCGACTGGCTTGCAGTATCGCCATGACCAACGCTCGGGCGGTATTGGGGTACTGCTCGACAAAGGCGCGGGTGCAGCCCAGGACTTTTTCCGGGTGGTCGGGCCAGATCGTCTGAGAGGTGGCCAAGGTAAAACCGAGGTCACGTTGCACCGCGCTGGCGGACCAGGGTTCACCCACGCAAAAACCGTCGATACGCCCGGCTTGCAGGTGCGCGACCATTTGTGGCGGCGGCACCACGACGCTGTCGACGTCCAACAACGGATGAATCCCCTGGCTGGCGAGCCAGTAGTACAACCACATGGCGTGGGTGCCGGTGGGAAAGGTCTGGGCGAAGGTGAGTTTTGGGCGAGTTTGGTGCACGTGGCGATCGAGTGCTTCAGGACTGGTCACGCCCAGTGCCTGCAAGTCGTGGGAAAGATTGATGCTCTGACCGTTCTGGTTCAGGCCCATGAGCACGGCCATGTCTGTCGGTGCCACGCCGCCGATGCCCAGGTGCACGGCATAGATCAAGCCGTACAGGCTGTGGGCGGCGTCGAGTTCGCCGCTGACCAGTTTGTCCCGCAGGTTGGCCCAGGACGGCTGGCGCTTGAGGTTCAGGGTCAGGCCGTAGGGCTGGGCAAAGCCCTGAGTAGCAGCCACCACCACCGAAGCGCAGTCGCTGAGTGCCATGAAACCGAGGTTGATTTCACTCTTTTCCGGCGCATCGCTGCCATTGACCCAGGCCAGAGGGCCGAATGAGGGTTCGTTCATCGAATGTTCACCTTGCAAAAAACACCTTGCAAAAAAACGTCGTCCCAGGCGCTTGCTCGCACGTGCAAGGCCGGGTGACGACGCCATTGTCCTGGCACGCATTCCACCATTGGCGTGCGTGCTGATGCCCAAGCAGGTGCAAGGCATATGCCAGCCCGGATTTCATCAGCTTTGCATCAGGATTCAACGCGCCCTGTTCTGCATCCTGCCGACCTCTATCGTCAGGTCGCAAAGGAGATTGGCGTGCCCATCGAATCACTACGCGCCACAGGGTTTCCTGATACCCGTCTCAGCGAGGGCGTGCTGCATTTGCGTGTTGCCCCATCCGCCGTTTGTCTGGCTCCTGCGCAAGGCGCGTCGAAGTGCTGCCTGCCGGCCGGCTGGGAAGGACTGATTGCGCTGAGAGGTGGAGTTGAGGTCAACGGCTGCGTCCAGACCCTGCCGATTGCACAGGCGCCGCTGGTGAAATTGCAGGTGTTTGTTGATCTGGCCAATGCGTCGGCCGATCAACGATGCGGTCAGGCCCCTTGGGCGGTGTTGCCGGTGGCATATACGCAAGTGCAAACGGAGCAGGCGCTTGAGCGCTGGTATCTCCAACAGGCGATGGCCGGTGGTGAGGCCTATCAGGCCTTTGCCAGCATGTTGCGCCATACCGAGAGCTACGGGCTTGTGCGTTTTCTGCTGGAGCAGGGCACCCACAGCGAAAAACTGACCACCCTGGCGCAACGCTACGGGGTTTCGGTGTCGCATTTTCGTCGCCTGTGCAGGCAAGCGTTGGGCACGGCGGCCAAGCCTGCCTTGCGCGGCTGGCGTACGGCCCAGGCGTTGTTGAACATGAGTCTGCAGGAAGGCTCTCTGACGGATGTGGCGCTGGAGTTCGGTTTTGCCTCTTCTTCGCATTTCTCCAAGGAGATCCGCGAACTGGTGGGTTTCCCTCCCAGCAGCCTGGCCGACATTACCTACCTTCCAGGCAAGTGAGCCAATGAACCGCCCAATTCCTTTTCTGTACATTTTGCCCTTATGGCTGAGCGCCGCCTTGATGATTGCGCCGTTTGGCGCGCACGCCGCTGTCTATGATTTCGAGGCTCGCGAGCAAAGCGCGCGGACGTTTTTCAGTGAGTTGTCCGGCTCGTTGGGCAAGCCGGTGATCGTCAGCAAGGCGGCAGCGGTCAAGCGAGTGTCCGGCACCTTCGATCTGCGCACGCCACAGCGCACCTTTGAACGAATCGCCCAGCAGATGGGCTTGATCTGGTACAGCGACGGCCAGGCGATTTACCTGTACGACGCCCCGGAAATCAAAAGCTCGATGGTGTCACTGCAGACCTTGACCGTGGCCAGGTTGCAAGGGTTCCTGGAGCGTTCCGGATTGCACGACGGTCGTTATCCACTGCGCCATGACGGCTTGCGGACGTTTCATGTGTCGGGCCCGCCGATGTATGTCGATCTGGTGGTGCAAGCGGCCGGGATGATGGACAACCAGCGTTCGGAACTGCTGCTGGGCAAGCAACAGATCGGCGTTATCCAGGTTCGCAACACTTTCGTCAGCGACCGTCACTATGAGTTGCGCGATAACAAGGTGACCATCCCCGGGTTGGCCACCGTGATCGAGCAGTTACTGCGTGGCGAAAAGCGCGAGGTCGAACCGTCGGTGGCGCAAGCCCAGCCGGAGCGCCCCCAGGCTTTGATGCCGGCGTTTCCACTGGAAGGCCTGTCGAGCGCGCCTTCGGACAAGGACCCGGCCGCACCGCGAATCATTGCCCGGGAAATGGCTGCGGGCAACATACGGGTGGTCGCCTATCCCGACACCAACAGCCTGCTGGTCAAGGGCTTGCCGGAGCAGGTGCGCTTTATCGAGAACCTGGTGAGCGCGCTGGACACGCCCAAACGGCACGTCGAGCTGTCGCTGTGGATCATCGATCTGCACAAGGATGAACTCAATCAACTGGGCCTCAACTGGCAGGGCACGATCAATTCGGGCGGAACATTTTCCGCATCCCTCAATGCGGGTTCCGCAACCACCCTCGATGGCGCGTCGTTCGTCACCCAGGTCATGGCGCTGGAACGCACCAACCGGGCGAACGTGGTGTCGCGGCCGGTCATTCTGACCCAGGAAAACGTGCCGGCCATCTTCGACAACAACCGCACGTTTTACGCGCCTCTGGTCGGTGAGCGCAGTGTCGACTTGCAACACGTGACCTACGGCACGCTGGTGAATGTACTGCCGCGCTTCGCCCAGAAGGACGAGGTCGAAATGTCCCTCAATATCGAGGACGGCAACGAAGTCGAAAAGCCTGATCAGGACAAGCAACCGGGCACCTTGCCGACTGTCGGGCGCACACGGATCAGCACCGTGGCGCGGGTGCCCCAGGGCAAGAGTCTGTTGGTGGGCGGTTTTACCCGCGACGACAACAGCGAGCAGGTCGGCCGTATTCCGGTGCTGGGCTCCATTCCATGGGTCGGGCGTTTGTTCAGCTATCGACAGAGCCGCTCGGCCAACACGGTGCGGGTGTTCCTGATTCAGCCCAAGGAAATTCGCGACGCACTGGAACCCGGCAGTCCGGAGCCAGCCTCGCGCCTGTTGACCCCGGAGCAGCATGAACGGGTGCGTCGCAGTTATTTTCGGACGGCGCATCAATGATCCTGCCGGCGATATCCACAGGCGGCCGGTCTGCCCAGGCACGGCTCAATACCGAGAAGGCTGCCGAACATCCGCAGCCTCAAGGGGATGTCGACCTCGACTTCGACGACAGCGGTACCGCCGCCGCAGTCCAGCGCTTTGTGCAGATCAGCGACGAGATGTCGGCGGCACTGGCGCAGTTTCGGGGGCGACGGCATTTCGAGCTCAAGTCCGACAGCCTGCCCGACAACTTCGAACGGGTGCTGGACGACGACACCGTGCCCAAGGCGCGGCAGATACTGAGCCTCGCACGATTGGCGGACAAGCCGGTGACCTGGCTGCTGGAAATGGCACGCAGCATGTTTCCCGATGACAGTGATCTGGCCCTGGTGCTGCGCGAACTGTTGCGCCGCAAGAAACTGGAAGCGCGCACCCGTCAGCGGCTTGAAACGCTGTTGCAGACAGTGGTCGCCCAAGCCTCTCCGAAACGCCTGAATGCCGGGATCAACACTGCGTTGAAAGCCAGGATGTTCGGCGCGCACACGGCGGTGCGCGCGGCACTGTTGCGTGAGACCTACCGCGATTTTCTCGAGTCCGACGAAGGTGCGCTCAGTTGTTATCAAGACTGGATCGCACTCTACGGACCCGACCAGCGCATGAACGTGCTGACGTTTATCGAAGCCGCGTTGCTCACCGATATCAGCGCCCAGGACCCCAGTTGCTCGCGCGCCGAATTCGGTGATCTGTTGGCCATGGTCAACGATCTCAAGCGTTTGCGTTCAGCCGATAAGCTGTTCGTTGGCAGCCTGCTCGCCGATGCGCTCATCTGCCGGCACAACCCCCATGAACCCGACTGGCTGGTGTTTCTGTTCGGTGTGCTGAGCTACCCCGATGACCTCGACCAACTGTTGCTTGGCGCATTGGGCGAACGCGTGCTGTTGAGTACCCACCATGAGCGTTCGGCCTTGTTGCAGACATTGCGCCGGCTCTGCCTGCACTTGCCCGAGCCGCTGTTTACCGATGAAGAGGCGCCGCAGCGCCTGGCACAACAGTTCACCCGTCTGGCGGACATTGCCTACGCCCACGAGTGTGTCGAACGACGACGTCTCGGCGGTTGCCCATGAATTTTTCCCGGAGCTGACCTGCCATGCTCAATGTATTTTTGCGAAACGTCGGCGCTCGCCCGGAGCTGCTGATCCTGACGTTGATGGTGATGATCATCGCCATGCTGATCATTCCCCTGCCGACGGCGCTGGTGGATTTTCTCATCGGCCTGAACATCGTCATTTCCCTGCTGGTGTTCATGGGGTCGTTCTACATCGAACGCATCCTCAGCTTCTCGACTTTCCCGGCCCTGTTGCTGTTGACCACGCTGTTTCGCCTGGCACTTTCGATCAGCACCAGTCGGCTGATCCTCAGCCAGGCCGATGCGGGCGAGATCATCGCCTCCTTCGGCGAGTTCGTGATCGGCGAAAGCCTGGTGGTGGGCTTCGTGATCTTTTCCATCGTCACCATCGTGCAGTTCATCGTGATCACCAAGGGCTCGGAGCGGGTGGCGGAAGTCGCGGCGCGCTTCTCCCTCGATGGCATGCCGGGCAAGCAAATGAGCATCGACGGTGACCTCAAGGCCGGCGCCATTACCGCTGAGGAGGCCAAGGAAAAACGCAGTGTGCTGGAGCGTGAAAGCCAGTTGTACGGCTCGTTCGACGGCGCGATGAAATTCATCAAGGGCGACGCCATCGCCGGCATCATTATTATTTTCGTCAACTTCATCGGCGGCATGGCCATTGGCGTCGGGCAAATGGGCATGGACATGTCCACGGCCCTGTCGACCTACACCCTGTTGACCATCGGTGATGGCCTTGTCGCGCAGATTCCGGCCCTGCTGATCGCCATCGGTGCCGGCTTCATCGTCACCCGGGTCAATGGCGACGACAGCAACCTGGGGCGCAACATGCTCGCGCAAATGCTCGGTCACCCCTTCGTGCTGGGTGTGACGGCGTTGCTGGCGGTGGGTGTCGGCCTGTTGCCCGGTTTTCCGCTGCTGACCTTCTTGCCCATCGCCGCCGCTCTCGCACTCGTGGTGTTGGTTCGACATCGCAAATCCACAAGGGCCGAGGGCCAGCCTGACAGCCGTGCGCCGTCGGCGCAGGGCGATGCCATGCAGAATGGGTCGGGCTTGCTCGAAGACATCGACAACATCGCCACCGAAACCATCCCGCTGATGTTGTTGGTGCCCACGGCGCGCCTGGAAGAGTTGACCAAGGCGCGCTGGGCGGCACGTTTTCGCAGCCAGTTTTTCGTCGATTACGGCCTGCGCATTCCCGAACCGCAGATCCGCGCCAGCGAAGCATTGCCGGCGCATCAAGTGGCGGTGCTGATCAACGAAGTGCGCGCCGAGCAGTTCGATATCCATTTCGATCACTGGCGCCTGCTCGACTATTCACCGGAGCTGGAGTCCCTGGGGCTTGGCCTGGTGCGCGGCAATGACAGCAACCGCGTGGGGGGTGTCTGGGTCAACGCCGCTGAACGCGAGCGCGTCCAGCAGCTTGGATATCTGCTGCGCCCGGCGGACGAGGAGTGCTATCGCTGTCTGGTGACCTTGCTGGCGCGCAACATCCAGGAGTTCTTCGGCGTCCAGGAAACCAAGCAATTGCTGGATGAAATGGAAACCCGCTGCCCGGATCTGCTCAAGGAAGTCTATCGCCACGTCACGGTGCAGAAGATCGCCGAAGTGCTGCAGCGCCTGATTGGCGAGCGCATTTCGGTGCGCAACATGAAGCTCATTCTTGAATCCCTGGCCCATTGGGCCTCCCGGGAAAAGGACGCGCTGGCACTGGTCGAGCACGTTCGCGGCACGATGGCCCGCTACATCAGCAACAAGTTTGCCCAGGGCAATGACCTGCGCGTGATGCTGTTGTCAGCGGAGTTCGAAGAGGTGGTGCGGCGCGGGATCCGGCAAACCTCGGCCGGCAGTTTCATCAACCTGGAACCTTGCGACTCCGAAGAGTTGATGGATCGCCTGAGCGTCGCCCTCAACGGTGTGCACATCGCCCAAAAGGACATGGTGTTGCTGTGTTCGGTCGATGTGCGGCGCTACATCAAGAAGCTGATCGAGGGGCGTTTTCGCGAGCTGGACGTGATGTCGTTCGGCGAAGTCTGCGAAACCGTCTCGGTCAATGTGATCAAAACCCTGTAAGGAAAGTTTGTAAATGATGCCGATGGATATTGCCGACCTGCTGCGCGAAGCGCTGCGTCACAGTGGCTGTGTGGACAGCCAGATCGGGCACTTCGACAGCCACAGCACGATAGAAATGCAGATGAAGGATTTACCCGCGATCAGCGTCGGTCAGGTCGATGGGCAGGTGTGGGTCTGGGCCGCGGTCATGGACATCGGACCCGCGCAAATGGGCCGTAGCGCTTCTGCGTTGTTGCAGATTCTGTTGCAAGGTTGCCCCTGGTCCCGCAGTGGGCAGTTGCACCTGTGTGAGGTGGAGGGTCAGCTCGAACTGCGCTTGATGTGCAATGAAAACGCCCTCGGCGATGCGAGCTCGTTCGCTCAGGCGCTGGACCGTTTTGTGGCGGTGCTTGAAGAGCTATGCGGCATTCTGCGCCTGTGAACCATCGGCTGGAGCGAGCGGCGGCTCATCCTCTGCGCCTGAGCGGTCCGTTGATCGAGGCGGCGCTGGGCAATGTGGTGATCGGCGAGATCTGTGAAGTGCGTCGGCACTGGCGCAGTCCTGAAGTCGCGGCCAGGGCGCAGGTCATCGGTTTCAAGCCGGGTGCTGTGCTGCTCAGTTTGCTCGGCGATGCCAAGGGTCTGTCCAGGGAATCGATGATTGTGCCCACAGGCTCGACCTTGCAACTGACGTGCGGTGACGCATTGCTCGGTAGCGTGGTCGACCCTCAAGGCAACATCGTCGAGCGCCTGGTGCCGTCGACGGCGTTGGCTGAACAGGATTATCCGGTGGACGCCGACCCGCCGTCGTATCAACAGCGGCGCCCGGTGCAAATCCCATTGCGTACCGGCATACGAGTCATCGACGGCTTGCTCACCTGCGGTGTTGGCCAGCGCATCGGCATTTTCGCTGCCGCAGGCTCCGGCAAAACCACCTTGATCAACATGCTGATCAACCACACCGACGTCGACGTGTTTGTCATCGGCCTGATCGGCGAGCGTGGGCGCGAAGTGACCGAGTTCATCGAGCATTTGCGCCAGTCGCACAAGCGCGACCGTTGCGTGGTGGTGTATGCCACGTCGGATTTTTCCTCGGTGGATCGCTGCAACTCGGCGCTCCAGGCCACCGCCATCGCCGAGTACTTTCGTGACCAGGGCCGGCGTGTGGTGTTGTTGCTCGACTCGTTGACGCGTTATGCCAGGGCCCGTCGCGACCTGGCGCTGGCCGCGGGTGAAGCGCCCGCAAGGCGTGGCTACCCGGCTTCGGTGTTCGACGCCTTGCCGCGCCTGCTGGAGCGGCCTGGTGTCACCGCTGCGGGGAGCATCACGGCCTTCTACACGGTATTGCTGGAAAGTGATGACGAACCGGACCCGATCGCCGAGGAGATTCGCTCGATTCTGGACGGCCATGTCTATCTCAGCCGTGCCTTGGCGGCCAAGGGGCACTACCCGGCGATCGACGTCTTGCGCAGCGTCAGTCGCGTGGCGACGCAAGTCACCGAGCCGCAGGTGCAACAACTGGCGGCGTCGACCCGCGACACCCTGGCGCGTCTTGAGCAGTTGCAGATTTTTCTCGACATGGGCGAATACAACCACGGTGCGGACGCCGCCAACGACCATGCACTGAAACGCCGCGAAGCCCTCGACCAGTGGCTGCGCCAGCCCACGCACGAATGCTGCGAACCGGACGAGGCCTTGCGCCAGTTGCAGGAGCTGATGGCGTGAACCCATTAACGGATCGTCGCCGCCTCTTGGCGCTCAGTCAGTTTCGTCGGCAACGCGCCGAGCAGGCAATAGCGCGTACCCGACAACAGTTGCAACCGCTGTTGCACGAACGGGCAGGTTTCGATGGGCAAGAGGCCGAGTTGCACAGTCTGTTGGCCAGCCACCAAGCCAGCGATTGCGTGTTGGATCACGGGCAGTTGTTGGCACTGCTGCGACGGCAGGCGGTGATCCGTCGGCAGATTGACCTATTGCGGGTCGAGCGTGACCGCGTCAATCAGCAGTGCCAACAGGTTGAGCAGTTGTTGCAGGAGCAGCGTGAGCAACAGCGGATTGCGCAACGTAAACATGACAAATACGAACGGGCTGTCCAGCAACTGTTGCGTGGGCAACGGCTGGAACAGGTGCGCTTTGAAGAAAGAGAAGTCGAAGAGATGAACGGAGTTCGGCGATGAGCGATGTGACTGTTATTTCACCCTTGCCGGTTCAGCTTCTGGACCCTGTCATCGAAGTGCCGATCGATGAGCTGCAAGACCGGCTGATACCGATCCAAGAGGATGAGTTGCCCCAAGGTGTGCTGGAGTTGATGGCGGCAATGACCCTGCGTCAGCGACCGGTGATGGAGACCGGCCGTGCGAATCTCTTGCAGCCGATGGTCAACCTCTCGCAAACAGAGGTGGTTGAGAGCGATTCCTCGCCGACGATGACTTATCCACAAGCGCAGCCCGTGTTCGGCAAGCCTGTGCATCTTCCGTTGCCACAAACAGTGGCTTCAGTCGCTCCCGTCCTCGAAAGGGTGGTCACGCCGGCATCGGCAAATCCGCAGCCTTCGATGGTTGTGGAGCCAGTGTTGGTCGAGCGTCTGTCGAACTCGGTCGAATCATTGTCGGTACAGCGTGCCGAAATGGCAGGCGCGGCATCGCCCCCTGAGTTTGAGGGGCAAAAGCCAGAAGCTCCGACAAGCCTTGCAGTCGCGCGACATGCGCCGCCGATTGCACCCTCTCCAGTCCCGGCATCAGTCGTGCCGCCATCGCCGCCGGCCATCGACACGATCACCGACACGACCATCGAAACCTTGCCGGGTTCGGATCGGGGCCTGCTGCAGGTTCCGTTCAATAAAGGCGCTGTGAGCGGCCAGGTGACCATCAGCCGCGTGGCTGACGAGCCCATCCGCAATTTGCAGCTCAGCCCAAGCAATGCCCAGGTTCATGAGCAACTCAAAGTGTCTCTGGAACACCTGCGCGAACCTGTCTGGCGCCTGACCGATAGCGGCGGCGAGCAACAGCGTCAGGGTTCCCGGCAGGCGCCGGACGACGAGTCGGCTGAAGACACCGGGCAGGAGGCATGAGCCCACTGAAATTGCGCCGCATCGATCCTCAAGCGCATGCCGGCGTGCAAGCGGTTCAACGTTGGCGAGACAACCATGTAGACGCAGGTTGTGGCCGTCCCGGGGGGCCATCGGGCTATTTGCGTTTTCGCGCTTCAGGCGAGGGCGGGGAATGGCGGGGGGTGATCGACGCGCAGAACTGGTTGCACGAATCGCTCCCGGGCGTGCAGTCGTTGCTGGCGGTTGAGTGTTCGCTGGTGAGCATTGCCGAACTGTTCCGTGCCGTGCCGCAACCCTTGCTGATGAAAGTGGACGACTTGCAGTACCAGCAAATACTCGACGTCGATTGCCTCGCCTGCGAGCAATTGCCGCCGCAAGATTTGCCGTGGCTGGACACGGCTCAAGGACGCGTGTGGCTGACCCAATTGCCGCCGGCACGCGCTGCGTGCACGACGCTGGCAGACCACTCATGGCTCAGTGATTTACCGCTGCGTCTGGAGCTGAAGCTGGGCTCGAGTCGCTGGCGCTGTGCCCACGGGTTGCGGCTGGATGTCGGCGATGTCCTGCGGATTATTCAGCCCTCTCAAACATGTTGCCTGGGGCCTCGATGCCTGGGCGTTTTCACCTTTACCGAACAGGGGTTACACATGCAATCGAGCGAGGTCGATGACCAGCCACAGAGCACAGAGAAAACCGAAGTCGACCTCGGCGCACTGCCGGTGCGACTGGAGTTTGTACTCGCGACCCACGAGATCAACCTGGCCTCACTGTCGCAGATCATCGACGGGCAACTGATTCCGCTGGCCGATGATGCCGCAATCAACATCGAAGTGCGCGCCAATGGCAAAGCCGTTGCCCGTGGCGAACTGGTGCAGCTCGATGAGCAGTTGGGTGTCGAGTTGCTTGAGGTCTATCGGAACCCGCGTGATGAATGACGTCTCGCTGATCGCACTGCTGGCGTTTGCGTCCCTGCTGCCGTTTCTGGTGGCGGCGGGCACCTGCTACATCAAGTTTTCCATCGTCTTTGTCATCGTGCGCAACGCGCTGGGGTTGCAGCAGGTGCCCTCGAACATGGCACTGAACGCCATCGCCTTGATGCTGGCGATTTTCGTGATGACACCGGTGATGAAGCAGGGCTACAGCTACTACAAGACCGAGGCGGTGGCCTTCACCGACATCGAGTCGGTGGTGAATTTCGCCGAGAACGGTCTGGGCAGCTACAAGGATTACCTGCGCAAATACACCGACCCGGAACTGGCGCTGTTCTTCGAGCGGGCGCAAGCGGTTCAGAGTGAAGGCGATGTCGGGCTTGTCGATGATCAGTCGCCTGTCGATGAAGCGCTCAGCCCCTCGCTGTTTGCGCTGCTGCCGGCCTATGCGCTGTCGATGAGGAGACCGCCAAGGACATCGCACGGATCGCCGGCATGATCCAGGGCATCGCCGCAACGCTGGCGGCGGTTGCGCTTGTGGCCGTCGTCGGGGTGCAGGTGATCGGGCCGATGATCAGCGCCGTCGCCTCGAAACTGGCATCGGTGGTCGCTCAAGCGGCACCGGCGACTGTGCAGGCTGCCAGGCAATTGGCGACGTCGCTCGGCAACTCGCTGACCCAGGCGCTCACCCAATTGCGCAGCTTCATCACCAACGGTGCCGACCCGGTTTCCCTCGCCCGTTACGCCGCCAATCTGGAGATCGCCCAGGCCGTCACCGAATTCGGCAGCGTGGCGGTGCAGGGCGGCTTGCAAGTCAGGAGCGGCGTGCACCAGGCCCAGGCAGCCGAACACCTGGCCGACGTGCGGGTGCGGATGGCGGTCAGTGAGGAAATCACCTCTTACCTGAGGCATGGGAGCTGCTCAACCGCATCGTGCTCGAAGGCCTTCAGTTGCAAGGCCCCTGGCCTGAAACACCGCTTGGCAGCGTCGCCACTCAATGGGTTCGCCATTGGCGGCAATTGCCTTACATCGCGGGGCTGATGGGCGTTTATCGATTGATGCCTGAACTGGCGAGAGGCGGTGCTTTGCTTGGGTTGCCATTGCCATTGCGCCGGTTTGCCAGCCAAAGCCACGGCGCCCGAAGCGCCCTGCCTGTCGAGTGTCCGGTGATTTCAATGCAGGTGATCGAGGCTGCTGGCCTCAATGCGTTGTGCAGTTGGCACGAGCAGGTGCCGTCGATGCTGATCGAGCGCTTGACGCTGCAGTTTTCCACGTCGGTGGTTCGCTTGCATGAGCAATGGCCGCTGGCGACACCCGATCCGGCTCTTTTCCATATGGCGGTGCAGCATGCTCGACTCTATCCGAACCCTGACTGAACTCCCTGAGTCAGGCGATGTGCTCGTATCGCGCGAAGACATCGTCGCCGCGCGCAGGCGTCGGACCTTGCAGCAGCAGGCCCAGCGTTGGGCTCGCGGTTGTGTCGAACAGGCGCAACGCGACGCCGAAGTCATTCGTACCCTGGCCTTTGAGGAGGGCTATGCCGAAGGCATTTTGCGGGTCAATGAGCACCTGGCCCACGGCCTGCTGGCATCGCAGTCGCTGGGAATGCAGTTGCGCAAGGACCTTGCTCAGGCCGCACGGGATTTGCTCGCACAAGCCTTGAGCCGCCCCGAATGGCTGGACGACATGCTCGAGCGCTGGCTGACGGAGCAAACCGGCGACAAGCACGCGGTACTGCACGTGTTGCTGCCGATGCATTGCCAGACATTGGGTAATGAAATGCGAGAGTGTTTGCGCGTGCTCTGGCCCGGCGAAATGGTCCTCGACTATCAACCACAGGAGCGCTACGTGCTGCGGCTCGGGGATCAATTGCTCGAATTCGATATGGCCGCCACCCGGCAACTACTTGAGCCGCGGTTGCTGGCGAGCCTTGCCAACCTGCCGGATTCGGTTCGCTCACTGGACCAGACCTCGGTGCAGGCGCTGACGAAACTGTGTGCCAGCTTCACCGGGCATTCACTCGACGCCAATGATGAGGTCCGGGATGAACATTGAAACGGTGCGCCGTTCGAGCACGCTTGAAAGCAGTACATCGACGGTTCAATCGCTGGAATCGCGGCTGCTGGCGGCCAGCCAGGCGCTGCCCGACAACAAGCGGCCAGACCCGGAGTTCGAGCGCTTGTATCAACAGCTTTTGGCCATGGAGGGGCAGGGTGAGAAGGCGATTTATGAATATCTTCGATCATTGCGGGCAGCGGATGGTGAGTCCCCCGCCTATCCAACGGCCAAGGCACTGTTGGGGCTCACGCTGCAGGTTCTGGTTCGCTTGAAAGACGACAAGCTGGAGCACTCGTTGATCTACAAGGAGCTCAGGGGCGCCAACGCCCTGGCGTTCAACATGGACCTGTTGGTGAAGGGGTTCATGCGTGAGGTGTTTCAGCCGATGGGGGACGATGCTTGGGAGAAGAGTGAGTGGTGAGGTGAATGGAACAAACCCTGAGCGAACTTTTTGAGTGAAAACGGATACGACGATGCCTATATCTTTTGATGGATCATCTTCAAGAGTGATTTCGATTCCAGGACTTTCGACTGCACACTCAACTGCGCAGAGTCACAGTTCTTCCTTGTTGCTGAACCCATCAACACTTCCTGTATCACCGGATTTTCGATTAGCCATGTTGGGAACGCCCAGGCAAGTCGCTACGGCCATGGCAAAAATGGACGGTCGGGTGGAGTTTGAGTTACGCGAGAGTTATCGCCAATTAGGCGAGATAGACGCCGAGTTCGTGGGGCGAGTGAACGACTTCATTGAGGGTAATGCCTTACCTGAAGAGCCGATAAATGAGGCATTTTTTGCGCGGGCCACCGATTTAAACAGGGTAGACACCGAGCAAACCCGCGAAAGTCGAATGCGCACGGTGCTGGAAGCCGGCCTGGAGCTGCTTGAGAAAGCCCAGGGACCCGCCCGCAATTTTTTGAACGTAACCGCGCGCACAGGTCTGGTTGTCGCACTGACCACGGTATTGCGCCAACTCGTCGGTTTTTACGTGGAGCAAGCTATCCGCGAGGGCAATTCGAGCGAAGCCTCTCGTTCATGGGCAGTGGTCGCGGTAACGATGATCGGCCCGGCATTGAGCCTGATGGGCGCCATCCGCGACGAGTGCGCGGGAACGGCCTGTCTTCAGTCACGTCTGGGGCGCGTTTGCATGGCCAGCATTATGATGGGAGCACTGATTGCCGCGCACGTGACCGGTGCTTCGAGCAGCATGCTTTCGACTGTCATTAATACCAATGTCTATACGGTAGCTCGAGATCTGGCCAACGCCTTCTTCCCTTTGCAGGACAACGCAGGCGCACCCAGTACCCGGGCTACAGGAGTCACCACTGTAGCCTATGGAACAGTACAGTTTTTGCTGGCGGAGCTGGGAGCCTTGATGCCGCTGAGCGGTCCGGGTCGCTCCGCCGCCGGACTTGGCTACAGCCTGGGCGCCGATGCTATTCAGGGTGTTCTGAATGCCGCTGGCGCGGTCATTGACGATTTCATCTTTATCCTGTGCCGAAGCTGGCCTTTGCTATCGCCTTCGGCTGGGCTGGATTCAGTCCTGTACGACCCTGAGTCACTGCGCCAAAGTGTGTTGGAAGTACGCGCCGGAGCGCGCTTGCCGTCAAGGGCGCAACTGGCGAATGCGATACTTGATGTCAATGCGTCGCGGACCTCGGCGTTCCAGGCTCTCAATTTCGCAGTGGCGGTCGCAGCCGTCGAATTGGCGATGACGGATCTGGGTGAGGATTCGCAAGGGCGTATCTTGAATGTCTGTGTAATGGCAGTACTGATGCTCATCTACTTTCCGTTCATCTGGAGTTGTTCACAGCGTACTGACAATCAATGGTCGCCCGAGCAATTGCGCGAGAATCCTTCGCCGTAAGTGTTTTCGCCGCTCAATCTTCGTGAATGTGGGATGGGGTATACGCGCCCTCGCGTGTACCCGCTTCACCCGGCTATAATCGCCGGCACTTTTCGCCGCCCTGAGTCCAACCTGCCCATGTACACCCTGGCCCGTCAGCTGTTGTTCAAACTTTCCCCGGAAACCTCCCACGATCTGTCCCTGGACTTGATCGGCGCGGGTGGGCGGCTGGGGCTCAACGGCTTGCTGTGCAAGGCGCCGGCGAAGAAACCGGTGACGGTCATGGGCCTGGACTTCCCTAATCCGGTGGGGCTGGCGGCCGGTCTGGACAAGAACGGCGCGGCCATCGACGGCTTTGCCCAGTTGGGTTTCGGTTTTGTCGAAATCGGCACCATCACCCCGCGCCCGCAACCGGGCAATCCCAAGCCTCGACTGTTCCGCCTGCCGGAAGCGGAAGGGATCATCAACCGCATGGGTTTCAATAACCTCGGTGTCGATCACCTGCTGGCCCGCGTCGCGGCTGCCAAGTACAAGGGCGTGCTGGGCATCAACATCGGCAAGAACTTCGACACCCCGGTCGAGCGCGCGGTCGACGACTACCTGATTTGCCTGGACAAGGTCTACGCCCACGCCAGCTATGTGACGGTCAACGTCAGCTCGCCGAACACCCCAGGGCTGCGCAGCCTGCAATTTGGTGATTCGCTCAAGCAATTGCTGGCCGACCTGGCGACTCGCCGTGCCGAGCTGGCGCTGCGTTACGGCAGACACGTACCGTTGGCCATCAAGATTGCCCCGGACATGACCGACGAAGAAACCGCGCAAGTCGCACAGGCGCTGATCGAAACCGGAATGGACGCTGTCATCGCCACTAACACCACCCTGAGCCGCGTGGGTGTCGAAGGCATGGAGCACGGTGACGAGGCGGGCGGTCTGTCGGGTGCGCCGGTTCGCGAAAAGAGCACCCACACCGTAAAAGTGCTGGCGTCAGAATTGGGTGGTCGCTTGCCAATCATCGCGGCGGGCGGCATCACCGAAGGCAAGCATGCCGCAGAGAAAATCACCGCCGGTGCTAGCCTGGTGCAGATTTACTCGGGCTTCATCTATAAAGGCCCGGCGCTGATTCGTGAGTCGGTAGACGCGATCGCGGCTTTGCGCTGATCCCCGTAGGGGCCGCC
>NZ_JBOIBY010000184.1:0-5687 GCF_050739655.1 Pseudomonas sp.
GCCTGAGCGGTTGTGGCGAAGCCACCGGGCACCGATACACCGGCACCTGCCAGGTTGCTGATCATCTCGCCCAGGGAGGCATTCTTGCCTCCTACATACTCCACGTCATGAGCGCCAAGGCTCTCAAAGGGAACTATATACTCAACCACTTTAAACTCTCCGATAAACGTTGCGGGGCACTTGCGAAGCATCAGGTGTTCGACACTGTCTCAGGCAGTGGTGCCCTTTGCTCTGGATGTCGTACGGCAAGATGAGAGGCCCTTTTTGAATTCATCAAGCCCAGGCAAATGATCACTACCGCCAATAGCCCGGTAGCGGTGATTTCGGAGCGATAAGCGGGGATAAAGAACATGCCGATCAACGCGCCGCTGATGAACAGGATCACTGCCCAGGTCAACCACGGAAACAACCACATCCGAAAATGTAATGGCTCACCGGCAGCCAGGAGTTTCTTGCGCAAGCACAGCTGAGAAACGGCGATGACCAGATAAACGAGGAGTGCCACAGCCCCGGAGGTTGCGAGGAGAAAGGCAAATACACTCTGTGGGGCAAAGTAATTGACGAAAGTCGCCAAAACTCCCAGCACAGTGGTTGATGCCACCGCGGCAAGTGGAACCTTTGCCATGCTGATGCGCTTCAGGAAACGCGGTGCATCTCCCCGCTGGGCCAGTGAATAGAGCATGCGCGATCCGGTGTAGACCTGAGAGTTCATGCAGCTGGCAACTGCCACCAGAACAACGATGTCCATTAAGAGTTTGGCATTGGGGATTTGCATGATCTCCAAGGCGCGCTGGAACGAACCCACTTCGGGCAAGCGAGGGTCGTTCCATGGGACGATAGAAAGAATCATCAAAATGGACAGTAGATAGAAAACGCAGATGCGCCACACCACTGAGTTCGTGGCGCGGGTGATCTGCTGAGCTGGATTTTTCGACTCTGCTGCTGCAATGGTGACCACCTCCGCGCCGATGAAACTGAACATCGTCGTTAACATTGCGCCAACGATTGCTTCAAGACCGTTGGGTGCAAAACCGCCATGTTGGGAGACAAGCTGTTCAAGTCCACTCACTTCTCGGTCGGGTAGTAGACCCAGGAGGGCTGCGGCGCAGAGTGCGATGAAAGCGATGATGGCAATGATTTTCAGCAGTCCGAACCAGAATTCGAACTCGCCATAACGGGCGACACCGAAGAAATTGGAACAGGTCAACAGCAAAATAACTGTCGAGGCAAAGACCCAAGTGTCCACCTGAGGTATCCAGGCATTCAGAATGTTCGCTGCGGCAATAGCTTCCAGCGGAATTGCCAGTACCCAGAACCACCAGTAGAGCCAGCCAATACTGAAGCCCGCCCAGCGGCCGATCGCTCGATCCGCATAGGTTGAAAATGATCCTGTGTCAGGCGATGCAACGGCCATCTCTCCCAGCATTCGCATGACAAGGACTACCAAGGCACCTGTGAAGATGTACGCGAGAAGCGCAGCAGGACCTGCTTTGGCAATTGCATGGCCTGAAAAAACGAACAGGCCAGCGCCGATCACACCGGCTATAGACAGCATGGTGACGTGACGTTGCTTCAAGCCAGACGCCAGTGATGTATTGGACATGGATAGACTCATTGATTGTTTTTGGAGCGTTCTATTCCGTCGATGAGGGGAGTTCGCGCGAATTCTCTTACGAATGTCACCGCAGGGAGTTTCGGTGCAATCCAGAGGGCGGCCTCTCTCGGCATTTGGGTGGTGTACGTTGAAACGCGGAGTGAAGCGTGTGTATTGCTTGTGCCAATCTTAAAAGGAGCTCTCGGGGGCGAGCTTCAGTGCATCAAAGTCTTGATCCAGAAGCTTGCAGAGCGTCTCGACAATGATCTGATGATCCTCCCGATCAGGTAAGCCTGAGACCGTGACAGAACCAATCACACCAGCACCCCGAACAATGATGGGGAATCCTCCCCCCACACTTGCGTATTCCGCTGGTGACAGATGATAGCGCTCAGAAATATCTAGGTTTTCCAAGGCCAGTTGGTGTCTTAGCCGGTAAGAGCTGCGTAAGAAACGCCGAACCGTATTCGCTTTTCTCATAACCCAGCCAAGGTTGTCGGAGGTAACTCCAGGACGGGCAGCGAAAAACACCGGACGATCAAAGCGTCTCACGTCAATCACAAGAGGCCACGATTCGGTCTTAGCTCGCCCATAGATATGTGCGCCCAACTGCCATGCGGTCTCCTCGTCAAAATGTTCGAACTGAAGCATCTCCTCTTGGCGAATCAGTAATGCTAGATCGTCCTTCAGGTTCATCTCGATCTCCCCAGTCAAGCTCATCGTCGACGTACATGAGCATCTATATCCAAACAGCATGAGCTGAAACGTAGCGTGAGTTAAATGCATTTGTTCTAGCGCTAAGTTATGTTTTTGCTCACGTAAATGTGATTTCTTCCCACGATCCAGAGACTCTCTGCAATGGATCCAAAAATGATCCATCTCTCGATTACAAAAGATCATTGGTGAGCTGTTGACAGGTCTTCACTTAATTTTTATTGTGAATACAGACATGCACACATAACGGCATGCATTGCAGCGTTCTACCTTTACTGCCAAAAACAACGATTATCAGTGAGGTCAAAATGGTTCGGCTAATCCCTAGTTCCCTCAAAGCTTTATTTGTTGGCGCCAGTTTGTGCGGTGCCTTGATGGCTCAGTCCGCGGCTCAGGCGGCCGAAGGCTCCATCTGGCAAGATGTGCAAAAGGCAGGAGTGCTTCGCTGTGGTGCCGCCGTGGCCGCCCCATATGTCATGCGGAACGCCAGTTCTGGAGAGTACAGCGGCTATTTCGTCGATCTGTGTCGCGACTTTGGTGAGAAGGTCCTGAAGGTCAAGGTGACCTTTGTTGATACCAACTGGGACAACCTGGTAGCTGGGTTGCAGAGCAACAAATGGGATCTGGCCATGGCTCTCAACCAGACTCCGGAGCGGGCATTGGCAGTCGCTTTCACCGTACCCGCTACCGACTATCAAGTGTCGCTGTTGGTGAACAAGGACAACCCCAAGTTAGCTGACGTCAAGGACGATGTTAGCGCTCTCGACAAGCCTGAAGTAACGTTTGCCGTAATGTCTGGCACTGCGCAAGACAAGGCTATTTCTTCAGTTGTTCGTAACGGCAAAATCATGCGTCTACCGGGCATGGATGAAGCCCGCTTGGCTGTGATGTCCAAGCGTGCTGACGTATTGGTAGACGCCAGCGATACCAATCACCTTTTCGCCCTGGCCAACCCGGATTGGACACGCGAAATTTTGCCTAAACCAGCATTGGCCAAGCAGGGCGTTTCATTCGGCGTGCGTAGAGACATCTCACCGGCAGATCTGCAAGTGCTGAATATTTACCTGACGCAGCGGCGTGAGACTGGCGACATCCAGAAGCTGGTGGACAAAGCTTCGATCGAAGCTAACGCTGAGAAGAAATAAAGCCCACATCCAGACGTGCCTTCTGTCTCTGCGGTCAGACGGCATGTCCCGATTTAAATTGAGCGGAGGTAAGCACAGATGAGTGACGCTACACGCCCCCTCGCCGGGCAAATCATCCTGGTCACAGGTGGTTCTGGAGGTATTGGCGCAGCAATCGTTGAGCAACTTGTCTCGGAAGGTGCTCGTGCACTGATCCATTACAGCCGCGATGAGCAGGGCGCACAGCGTCTGTTGGATCGTATCGGCGGTAAAGGCTGGATCGTTCAGGGAGATCTGAGTAAGGAAACCGGACCAGAGGAACTGTGGAAAGCCGCCTTGGCATTGGCCGGAGGCCGAATTCATGGCCTTATCAATAACGCCGGCATTCGCACTGAGATTCCACTTGAGGCTCCGCCCTCGGAATGGCGAGCCGCGTGGCGCCGAGAGTTTCAGGTGAACTTCTTCGCTGCCGCTGACTTGTCTCGTGAAGCGGTCATGCATTTTCGAACCAACGGTGGTGGACGCATTATTAACATGGCGAGTCGCGCAGCTCAGCGCGGTTATGCCGCTGATGCATTGCCCTACGGAACGAGTAAAGCGGCGTTGATTAACCTCACCAAGTCGCTGGCACGAAGCGTGGCGGGCGAGGGCATTGTCGCTGTAGCGATTGCACCGGGTTGGGTACGCACAGATATGGCAGAGCAATTCGTAGCTCAGCATGGTGAGGCAGCGGCGGTATCTGACATACCGGTCGGGCGCATGGCCAACCCATCTGAAATCGCCGAGTTGGTGGCGTTCACATTACGGCCGTCTCAAGCTTCACTGAATGGTGCGACGTTGGACGTAAATGGCGGAAGCTACATCAGATAAAGCATCCAGGGTACATCCCAGATGCGACTCGAATCTGCCTGCCGGCCACTGCTTTGGTGAGCGGTCGCCAGGCACTTTCAATATTTCCATATGCTCAAATCGAAATTAACTCCCCTCACGTGCCTCTGAGCACCGAAGGCTCGTAAATCCACTAGTGTCAACAAATGCTAGATTTACCAGAGCCTTCAGCTGTTATTAAGTACACAGATCGCTCCGCGTTTAGACCCCGCAGGTGATGGCACTGATGCGAGGAGGCCTCACGGTACATCTGGGTCGACGATGCATTCGGCGTGACTCAAGCGCGTTATCAACAATGGCCGGTCACACTGGGTTCTCAGGTTTATCTCGAGCTGGCTTCTGTAGTTTATTCAACTTTCACGACAACAAAATTTCGCCATTACCCGAACCTACCGCTAACCAATCGGCTGGCCGAAGCATCAGCTCGTCGACCTACAAATCCAGCAGACAGTGCAGCAGGAACTGCTCAGAGCCTACTCTGCGATTAAATTCCGAGCCGGTATTCCTGAATCTTCCTTGCCCATAAAATCGTACATGGCGAAAATTTGATACTACACGTCGAGTTAGGGGGAGCGACGAAACGCTGACGGAGATTATTGTTTTCGCACAAAAGCAGGAAACAATACTCATGCTGCCGTCGACCAAAAGAATAGATTGTCACGTTCATTTTTATACTTCGGAAGATCTTCGGCGGGTGGCCGGCTCGCTGCCTTATACGTTACCTGAGCCGCATCCGCTGACTGCGTATCTGGATAGATTGATCGATACCGGGATTGCATTGACGCTCATCAACAATGTCCATCTAAGTATTCTCCCAGACTCAGAAAACGTGTTCGCTTCCTTTCAGGAACTCAAGAAACTCCAGGCTGCAGACCCTCTGCGTTATGGGGGCGTCAAACTGGTGGGTACGATCAAGGCAGAACCTGCTTACGCTACCCAGGAACGTCTCGCGCATCCGCAGGTGATTGGCGCTCGAATCGTCCTGCACGATGCAAGGCCTGAAACGGTTTCTGCTACAGGCTTCAGCGATGAGTCATGGTTGGCGTTGTATGCCCGCCTGCTGCCGCACCAGCACCTGCATATTTACGCGAAGGAAGCCGAAACCAATCTGCGCGTATTGCGCCAGATTCCTCGCGATGTGCGGGTGATCATCGACCATCTGGGCACTTGCCACCGCGAGCGGGACATTACCGAGCCGGCATACATCGCGCTACTCGCTGAAGCAAGAGAGCGGGGCAATGTGTGGTTCAAGGGCCCTGGCTATCGCACGTCTGTTCATCCCGAAGAAACGGCTCGTTTTGTGACGCATATTGTTCATACAGTCGGCGCGGACAAGTTGCTTCTGGAAGCCACCGATGCCCCTCATG
>NZ_JBOIBY010000185.1:0-17503 GCF_050739655.1 Pseudomonas sp.
CTCCCACAGGGATCATTGAAACCTGTGGGAGCGGGCTTGCCCGCGATAGAGTCGACACGGATATTGGATCAATCCTCAAACCGAATCGGGCATTTCTCCGCCCCTTCGAGCTTGTGCAACTCCTCCACCACCTGCGGCCGTGCCCGGCGCAGGGTCAAACTGCGATCCTGCCGTAACAGGCGCCGCGCTTCCTGATGCAGCATCTCCACCCCTGAATAGTCGATGAAGTTGATCTGCTGTGCTTCGATTACCACCCGTGCGCCCTGCATGCGTTGCAAGCGCACTTGCAGGTAATGGCTGGCGCCGAAAAAGATCGAGCCGCCGACCCGCAGAATGTCCTCATCACCCTCGCGCCAATGGTGAACCCGTGGTTGCGAGGTGCGCTTGAGATAGAAAAACAGAGACGCCAACACGCCGGCATAGATCGCTGTCTGCAATTGCAGCAACAGCGTGGCGACACAGGTCAGGGCCATGACCAGGAATTCGGCGCGGCTGACCCGCAGCAATGCGCGAATGCCTCGATGATCCACCAGGCCCCAGGCAATCAGCAGAATGCTCCCGGCCATCGCCGGGATTGGTATGTGCGCGATCAAGCCCGCGCCAAAAATCGCGAACAGAGCCACCCACAACGCCGAAAAGATCCCGGCCAGCGGCGAGCCCGCGCCCGCTTCATAGCTAAGGCCCGATCGGGTGAAAGAACCTGCTGACAGCGATCCGGAAAAAAACGCACCGACGATGTTCGACAAACCCTGGGCGCGGACTTCTTGATTCGCGTCGAGCATCTGTTGTGAACGCGCCGACAGCGAACGGGCGATCGACAGGCTGGTGACCAGACCGAGCATGCCGACTGCAACGGCACTCGGCAGCAGACGCAGAATCAAATCGAGGTCCAGTGGCAATGGACTCAAAGGCGGCAACCTGCCCGTGAAAGCGCTGACCAGTTGCACATGGCCAAACATCGATGGCCACAGCCAGACCAGGCATGCCGCCAGTACCAGCGTGATCAACAGCGTTGGCCAGCGAGGAAGCCACAGCTTGAGGATCACTCCCACCACCACGGTTGCCAGCCCCAGCGCCAGCGAAGGTTTGTCCACTTCGCCGAGATGGCGCAACAGCGTGATGAAACTGTCCAGCGCGGTGGCCTGGCTGGGCAAGTCCAGCCCCAGCAGGTTAGGCAATTGGCCGATGGCAATCACCACCGCAGCACCCAGCGTGAAACCCAGTACCACCGAGTGAGAGACGAAATTCACCAGCGCGCCAAACCTCAGCAAACCCAGCACCCACTGGAATAGACCGGCCAGGAACGTCAGCAGCAGGATCAACATCACGTAGTCCTGGGACGCTGGAACGGCCAGAGGGCTGACGCTGGCGTACAGGACAATGGAAATAGCCGCCGTAGGACCGCAGATCAAATGCCACGACGATCCCCACAAGCAGGCGATCAATACCGGGATGATCGCCGCGTACAAGCCGTATTCCGGTGGGAGCCCGGCGATCAGTGCGTAGGCGATGGACTGCGGCAACGCGAGAATCGCGCCACTAAGGCCGACGATCAGGTCGCGGCCGACGCTGGCGCGGGTTTGCCTGGGCAACCAGCTGAGAAAGGGGAAGAGTGAATGGCGGCTGGGTAAGGCCATGGGTCCTCTCGGTTGGGGTTTTACGAAAGAGTATCAGCAGATGACCTGTGGGAGCGGGCTTGCTCGCGAATGCGGTGTGTCAGCCAGCAAATTTGTCGACTGACACACCGCATTCGCGAGCAAGCCCGCTCCCACATTTGGATCACAGCTTGGCTTTGACCACCGGCAATGCATCCTTGCCATCCACGGTTTTCACGCCATCGAGCCATTTATCCAGCACCGCCGGGTTGGCCTTGATCCAGGCCTTGGCTGCATCGGCATTGCTGACTTTCTTGTTCACCACCTCAGCCATGATGCTGTTTTCCATTTCCTGGGTGAAACTCAGGTTGGTGAGCAGTTTGCCGACGTTCGGGCAGGCCTGTGCATAACCTTTACGGGTCAGCGTGTGGACGCTACCGGTATCGCCGAAGTATTTCTCGCCGCCCTTCAGATAGTGCATTTTCAGCTGCACGTTCATTGGATGCGGGGTCCAACCGAGGAAGGTCACGAACTTTTGCTTCTTCACCGCCCGTGACACTTCAGCCAGCATCGCCTGCTCGCTGGACTCGACCAGCTTCCACTGGCCCATATCAAAATCGTTTTTCTTGATGATCTCTTGCAGCGAGATGTTTGCCGGCGCGCCGGAGCCGATGCCGTAGATCTTGTGATCGAACTTGTCGGCATATTTGTTCAGGTCGGCAAAGTTATGCACACCCGCATCCCACACGTAATCCGGGACAGCAAGGGTGAATTCGGTGCCGTCGAGGTTCTTCGCCAGTTGCGTGACATCGCCCGTAGCGACGAACTTGTCGTAGAAGCCCTGCTGCGCCGGCATCCAGTTACCCAGGAACACATCGACCTGGCCATCCTTGAGGCCACCGAAAGTGATCGGCACCGCGAGGGTGTCAACCTTGGCCTTGTAGCCCATGCCATCCAGCAGAAACCCAGTGATGGCGTTGGTTGCGGCGATGTCGCTCCAGCCTGGGTCGGCCATTTTCACCGTCTCGCAACTCTGGTCGGCAAACACCGATGCACTGCCCAGAGCCAGGAGCCCGACCGTCAGTACTGTGGATAACCTTTGCATGGACTTCCCCTTCACATTATTGGTTTTGGCAGGGTTGTGGATAACGTGCTTTACGCTCCAGATCGTCGAGGTCGATATGGTTGCGCATATACTGCTGACTGGCATCCACCAGCGGCTGGTGATCCCAGCTCTTGAGCTTGCCGATGGTCAGGGCGTCGGCGACGAAACGCCGACGTCGCTGGCTGGCGAGCACTTGTTGATGAATCGCCGGGATATCCCATTTCGCCCGGGCTTCGCCGAGAAAATCGTCGAACAACTGGCGATATTGCGGTGAATGGCTAAGTTCTTCCAGTTCACGGGGGTCATTGTGTACGTCGAAGAGTAGGCAAGGGTCGTCTTCGCTGTAGATGAATTTGTAGGCGCCACGGCGGATCATCATCAAGGGGCTGATGGTGCCTTCGGCCATGTATTCGCCGAACACTTCGTCGTGACCACCCTGCCCTTGCAAGTGCGACACCAGTGAGCGGCCATCCAGCGGCAAGCCAGGTTCCAGAGAGCCTCCCGCCAGTTCGACGAAGGTCGGTAGAAGGTCTGCAGTGGATACCGACGCGCTGACACGTCCAGCCCCGAATTGCCCCGGCGCGCTGATCAACAGTGGCACGCGCGCGGCCATTTCATACCAGTGCATTTTGTACCAGAGCCCGCGCTCGCCGAGCATGTCGCCGTGGTCGCCGGAGAATACGATGATCGTGTCATCGATCAGGCCTGTATCTTCGAGGGTTTGCAGGAGTTTGCCGACGTTACTGTCGATATAACTGCACGCTCCGAAGTAGGCACGGCGGGCGTCGCGGATTTTATCCACAGGCAGCGGCTTGTCCCACAGGTCGTAGACTTTCAGTAAACGCTGGGCGTGAGGATCGAGGTCGTGTTGATTCGGTGTTTCAGGCAGGGGAATGTCGGCGTCGTCGTACAGGTCCCAAAAAGCCTTGGGAATGGTGTACGGGTCGTGGGGGTGAGTCATGGAAACGGTCAGGCAGAACGGCTGGTCGCCATCCTCGCGAATGTGATCGAACAAATACTGCTGCGCCTTGAATACTACCTCTTCGTCGAAATCCAGTTGGTTGGTGCGCACGCATGGCCCGGCTTGCAGCACCGAGGACATGTTGTGGTACCAGGTCGGACGCACGTCCGGCTCATCCCAGTTCACCGCCCAACCGTAGTCGGCGGGATAGATATCGCTGGTCAGACGCTCCTCATACCCGTGCAACTGGTCCGGGCCACAGAAGTGCATCTTGCCCGACAACGCGGTGCGGTAGCCGAGACGACGCAGATAATGGGCATAAGTGGGTACATCAGCAGGGAAATCGGCGGCATTGTCATAAGCGCCGATTTTGCTCGGCAACTGACCACTGACCAAGGTGAAGCGGGACGGTGCGCACAGAGGGCTATTGCAATACGCGGCGTCGAACACCACGCCTTGGGCGGCGAGGCGGCTCAAATTCGGCAGTTTGATGGGCGAAGGACCGTAGAACGGCAACATTGGCGCGGCCATTTGATCGGCCATGATGAAGAGAATGTTCTTGCGCTTCATGTGATCGCGGCATTCCATAGTGGATGTTTATGCGAAAGTGCTGGGATCGAGGATGAAACCCCCGCACGTTGCGGTAAAGCCCACGCCCGGCAATGACTAGGATAAGCACAGCTTATGTATGACGCCCTTGGTGACCTGTCTCTGGATTTGCTTCGCGCGTTCGAAGCCGCGGCCCGACACCGTAGCTTTACCGCCGCCGCCAATGAACTGGGCACGACCCAGCCTGCCATCAGCCAGCAGATCAAGCGCCTGGAAGAACAATTGGCGACGCGCTTGTTTGACCGTATTTATCGCGGCATAGAACTGACAGAAGCTGGAACCATACTATTCGAGCAGGTTCAGCTTGGTTTACAGAATATCGACGCAGGATTGAGCGCGATCAGCGCACAACAACAGCATGAAGTGCTGCAAGTCGCGACTGATTTCGCGTTCGCTGCGTATTGGTTGATGCCGCGCCTGCACCGCTTTCACGCGGCCAATCCGCAGGTGGACGTCAGCCTGGTGACCAGCGAACGTAGTCTCAACATGCTTCGTACGGACATTGATGTGGCGGTGTTGTTTGGCGATGGTCGATTCAAGCAGGGCGAAAGCCGTTGGCTGTTCAATGAAGAAGTATTTCCGGTGTGCAGTCCGCAACTAGTGAATGAACGCGCCCTGCCCTTGCCCGCTCAGGCGTTGTTGGAGTTTCCGCTGCTGCATTTACGTGGCGAGAACAGCAGCAACTGGTTTGACTGGAGCGGCGTCTTTCGCGAGTTGGGGATAACTTCCCCGCCGGCGCCCGGTCAGTTGCGCTTTGATAATTACACGCTTCTGATTCAGGCCGCGATTGGCGGCCAGGGCGTGGCCATCGGCTGGCGCCACCTTGTGGATAACTTGCTGGCGCAAGGTTTGTTGTGTCGCCCGATTGCCGAAACGGCGATCTCCCGGCTGGGTTATTACGTGGTTCTGCCCCAGCGCAAGCGACGCGGGGCGTTGATCCAGCAGTTCGTGGATTGGTTGATGGCCGAGCAGGCCAGCAGTGCGCAAAAGCTCAATGGCCTGACGTTTCCTTCGATTGCGGTTTGAAGATCAAAAGATCGCAGCCTGCGGCAGCTCCTACAGGGAGTACACATTCCAATGCAGGAGCTGCGATCTTTTACGCATCAGAGGCCGCAACAAAATCCACATGCTCCCCAACATGCAGATTCAACCGCAGCTCATCGGCAATGCCGGCGGCGGTTCGGGCCAAACGTTCGAGCGGTTCAGCCAGCCCCGGCTCCAGGCTTTTGCTGATCTGGCTGAAATGTTCAATGGTCAGCCCCGGCACGCCGCGCGGTTCGTTGACCAATGTCCAATGCAATGGGCAACTTTGCAGTGCTTCGCGAATTTCCTCGGCGGCGTGGCGTTGCAAACTGTCCTCGGCTTCCGGATCGTCCAGCACGTCGAAATCACCCACCAAAAACAAGCGGCTGATGTTGGCTGCCTGCATTCCATCGATGAGTGCATCCACGGCCAGCACTTGCTCGACCGGGCCGGGTACGATGGTTTTTTCCACGTGTTCGCTGTTGAACGGCAAACCTGGAGCGTCTAGCAAGCAGATAACTGCCGAACTGCCAGCCACGCTTTGCTTGACCCGCTCAGCGTCGAACAGGTCGCCGGTTTTGGTGCGTAATCTCGGACGTGGCGCGAGTGCGGTCAGATCATCGAGAATGGCGATTACTTCATGCTGTCGCCGCAACAACTCAGCCATCAACGCACTGCCCAAACTGCTCATGGCACCATACAGCACCACTTTCACTACCGGCGTTTCGGCATTTTTCATGGCTGAGCTCCTTGTTTATCGCCTATATGGTGTGTGACCTGCAGGCAACAGCGAGGGTTCGAACCGATTCAGAGGGCTGCAGATGCAAACGATCAAGGGCTACCACGCCCACGTGTATTTCGATGCCAGCACCATCGATCAAGCGCGAGCCTTGTGTGAGCAAGCGGCGCAATTGTTCCCGTTGAAGATGGGACGAGTGCACGAGCGACCGGTTGGCCCGCACCCGGACTGGAGCTGCCAACTGGCTTTCGGCCCTGAGCTGATCGGTGAGGTGTTGCCGTGGCTGGCGCTCAATCGCAAAGGGCTGGTGGTGTTCCTGCACCCGGACACTGGCGACGATTTGCTGGACCACAGCGAGCATGCGATCTGGATGGGGGCGATTCGTCCGCTGGATCTGTCTATTTTTTGATCAAGGACTTATAGGGTTTCTTCGGCCTCACTTGGTAAATGCTCGTCCAGGTGTAGCCATGGCAAACGGCTGTCGGTCCAGATATGCCGGTCGGCCGGGGCCTGTTCGGGGTGGTCGAGGGTGGCGATGGTCACGTCGATGCTCTCGGGACTCTGTGGATTCATGAAAGCCAGTTGCGCGCCGCAGTTGCCGCAGAAGTAGCGCGCGCCGGTTGGCGAGGAGTCGTATCGCGATGGTGTCCCGGCCAGCCATTGAAAGGCTGAGGCGGGAACGGTGATCCAGGTGGTCACGATGCCGCCGCTGACCCGACGGCAAATCGAACAGTGGCAATGGGCGATATCGTGCAAGGGGCCACTGAACTGATAGCGCAATTGGCCGCAATGGCAGCCGCCGGTGTGAAGCGCGTTCATGTGTTTTTCCTCCCGAGTCCCTATCGATGGACTAAAAACCGTCCGACGACCGGTTGTACTTCCGGTCAACGCTTTCATCGGCGAAAGCTGGCTGAAAGCTTCCGAGATTAGGATCGCCCTCACTACCGGCAACAGACCGGTTGGCTCAAGCGAATGTTCGATTGTTCGCCCGGCCCATTAAACAACAACAATGGTGATTCTGATGTCCTCTTCTATCCGCCGCTTCGCCGCAACTCCGCCCGTACGTTTCGTGCTTCCCGTTCTGCGCTGATCCCGCCCGATCCGCTCATTCCCTAGCCGCGCTACGCCTGGAGTATTCCCATGCTGACTTTCCTTGGCTTCGCCATGGTCATCACGTTCATGTTCCTGATCATGACCAAGCGCCTGTCCGCGCTAATCGCGTTGATCATCATCCCAATCGTCTTCGCCCTGTTCGGCGGCTTTGCGCCGAAGATCGGCCCGATGATGCTCGAAGGCATTACCAAGCTTGCGCCAACCGGCGTGATGCTGATGTTCGCGATTCTGTATTTCGCCCTGATGATCGACTCTGGCCTGTTCGACCCGGCCGTGCGCAAGATCCTCAAGCTGGTCAAGGGCGACCCGTTGAAAGTTTCGGTCGGCACCGCCGTACTGGCGCTCGTCGTTTCCCTCGATGGTGACGGCGCGACCACTTACATGATCTGCGTGGCCGCCATGCTGCCGCTCTACAGCCGCATCGGCATGAGCCCGCGAATCATGGCCGGTCTGATCATCCTCGCCGGTGGTGTGATGAACATGACCCCATGGGGTGGCCCGACTGCCCGTGCAGCCAGTGCACTGCATGTAGACCCTTCGGCGATCTTCGTACCGATGATCCCGGCGATGGCCGCCGGCGTGGTGGCGATCCTGCTTATTGCGTACTTCTACGGCAAACGTGAACGTGCACGTCTGGGTGAACTGCACCTGGTGGGCGACGAAATCGACCACAGTGAAATCACCGTTTCGCAATTCCCGGATGCCCGTCGTCCGAACATGATCTGGTTCAACGGCGCCCTGACCCTGGCCCTGATGTGCACCTTGATCGCCGGCCTGTTGCCGCTGCCCGTGCTGTTCATGGTGGCGTTCAGTATCGCGATGATCGTCAACTATCCTTGCCTGCAACAGCAGAAGGATCGCGTCGCGGCTCACGCCGGTAGCGTGCTGGCGGTGGTCGGGCTGATCTTTGCCGCTGGTATCTTCACCGGTATCCTGACCGGCACCGGTATGGTCGATGCCATGTCGAAAAGCCTGTTGTCGGTGATCCCGGACTTCCTCGGCCCGTACCTGGCGGTGATCACGGCGCTGGTGAGCATGCCGTTCACGTTCTTCATGTCGAACGATGCATTTTATTACGGCGTGCTGCCTGTACTCGCCGAAGCCGCAAGCCATTACGGTATTACCGCCGTGGAAATGGCACGTGCCTCGATCGTCGGTCAGCCCGTCCACTTGTTGAGCCCGCTGGTGCCATCGACCTACCTGTTGGTGGCTCTGGCCGGTATCGATTTTGGTGATCACCAGCGCTTCACTCTCAAGTGGGCAGTGCTGGTGTGCATGTGCATACTGGTCGCCGCGTTGCTGATGGGGATTTTTCCGCTGTTCAGCACTCTATAAGCCCAAGACTCTCCACATCGGGTCCAGGCTTCGCTGTTTGAAGCCCGGGCCCGTTGTTGTTTAACACTTCTCAAAGGAATACACATGGAATGGCTGACCAACCCTGAGATCTGGGTTGCCTTCTTTACCCTGACCGCCCTGGAAATCGTTCTGGGTATCGATAACATCATCATGATTTCGATCCTGGTCAGCCGCATGCCTAAACACATGCAGCAGCGCACCCGGATTTTCGGCCTGGCGCTGGCCATGATTACGCGGATTCTGTTGCTGCTGTCGATCACCTGGGTCATGCGCCTTACCGCCGACCTGTTCGAAGTGTTCGGCCAGGGCATTTCCGGGCGTGACCTGATCCTGTTCTTCGGTGGTCTGTTCCTGCTGTGGAAAAGCTCACAAGAGATGTACCACGCGCTGGAGGGTGAAGACGAAACCGACGATGAGCCTTCGGGCAAGGGCGGCAACTTCCTGTACACCATCGTTCAGATCGCGATCATCGACATTGTGTTCTCCCTGGACTCGGTGATCACTGCAGTCGGCATGGTGTCCCACGTTCCGGTCATGGTGGCGGCGATTGTCGTGGCGGTGCTGGTGATGATGCTGGCGTCGGGCACTATCAGCTCGTTCATCGACAAGCACCCATCGCTGAAAATGCTGGCGCTGTCGTTCCTGCTGGTGGTGGGTACCGTGCTGATTGCCGAATCCCTGGATGTGCATGTGCCTAAAGGCTACGTCTACTTCGCCATGGCGTTCTCGCTGGCGGTGGAAGCGATCAACATCAAGATGCGCACCGCGATCGCGAAAAAGAAGAAGCAGCAGGATCCTGTGAAACTGCGCAAGGACATTCCGGGCCAGTAATCGGAACCCTGTAACAACGCAAACCTGTGGGAGCTAGCCTGCTAGCGATGTGGCCATCAGACTCAACATTGATGTTGACTGACAGACCGCAATCGCTAGCAGGCTAGCTCCCACAATTGTTTGTGGTGTATGCGAAGGCTGTTTTTCATGACAGTTTCATTTCAATCCCCTCTTTAGCTATGCGATGCTGGCGCTCAGACCGTTAGCCAACTACAGCTTAAGTATCAAAACGTAGAACGTCGCGGCACCGTCAACTTGCCCCTCTGGGGCGCTACCACCACAGGGGGCCTGTATGCTCACCCTGCTCAATTTGCTTTCCGCCGTGGCCTTGCTGATCTGGGGCACGCACATCGTCCGAACCGGCATCTTGCGGGTCTACGGCTCCAACCTTCGCCACGTGATTGGCCGGAACATGTCCAAGCGTTGGCTGGCCTTCGTCTCCGGTATCGCTGTAACGGCAATGGTGCAGAGCAGCAACGCTACCGCCATGTTGGTCACGTCTTTTGTCGGCCAGGGCTTGATGGCGCTAACCCCGGCGCTGGCGACCATGCTTGGCGCCGACGTCGGTACGGCGCTGATGGCGCGGGTGTTGACCTTCGATCTGTCGTGGCTGTCGCCGCTACTGATCTTTGTCGGGGTGATTTTCTTTCTGTCGCGTAAACAGACGCGACTGGGTCAGTTGGGCCGCGTCGCGATCGGCCTGGGGTTGATCATTTTGGCGCTGCAGCTGATCGTCGAGGCCGCTGCGCCCATCACCCATGCCAAAGGAGTGAAGGTAATCTTCGCTTCGCTGACCGGCGACATCCTGCTCGATGCCCTGATGGGTGCGCTGTTCGCCATGATTTCCTACTCCAGCCTGGCGGCCGTACTGTTAACCGCAACCCTGGCCGGCGCCAAGGTGATCGGCCTGCCGGTAGCCCTTGGCCTGGTGATTGGCGCCAACATCGGCAGTGGCGTACTCGCCTTTCTCAGCACCAGCATGCAGAACACCGCCGGCCGGCAGGTGGCGCTGGGCAGCCTGTTATACAAACTGATCGGCCTGTTGTTGATCATTCCGGTGCTCGACCCGCTGGTGCGCTGGATCGACAGCCTGGACTTCAGCCCCCAGGAAATGGTCATCGGCTTTCACTTGCTCTACAACACGGCGCGCTGCCTGATCCTGTTGCCCAGCACCGGGCCAATGGCCAGGTTCTGTGCCTGGGTGCTGCCGGAGCGTCCGCAGGTCAATGGCACGGCCAAACCACGCCACCTTGATGTGACTGCGCTGGTCACACCAAGCCTGGCGTTGGCCAATGCGGCCCGGGAAACCCTGCGCATGGGCGATCTGATCGACAACATGCTCGAAGCCATGCTCGATGTGTTGCATGGCAAGCAAACCGCCGTCACCCAAGAAGTGCGCCGCCTGTCCGACGATGTCGAGTCGCTGTACAGCGCGATCAAGCTGTATCTGGCGCAAATGCCCCGGGAAGACCTCAGTGACCAGGACAGTCGGCGCTGGGCGGAAACCATTGAGTTGGCGATCAACCTGAAACTGGCCAGTGACCTGATCGAACGCATGCTGCGCAAGGTCCAGCAGCAGAAAACCGCACAACGCCGTTCGTTTTCCGATGTGGGGCTGGAAGAATTGGCGGGCCTGCACAGCCAGTTAATTGCCAACCTGCGGCTTGGAATGTCGGTGTTTCTCAGTGCCGACCCCGAAAGCGCCCGTCAGTTGGTGCGTGAGAAACGTCGTTTTCGCGCACAGGAACGGCGCTTGGCTCACGCTCATGTCAGCCGTTTGCAACGTAAGATCGTGCAAAGTATCGAGACCAGTTCGTTGCACCTGGAGTTGATTGCCGACATGAAGCGTCTGAATTCACTGTTTTGCAGCAGTGCCTATGTGGTGTTGGAAAAATCCGACACCGGCGCGCTGGTTGTCGACGATTTGTCTGACATCACGCATTCTCCCTGAACGTCCATTGTGGCCTAGAGTCTGTTGAACTCACGCTAGCCGTATGGAAGCTCGTTATGCGTTGCTTGTTGTTCGCTTGTCTGTTGTTCGTCTCAATCCCTTCGTTTGCCCTGGATCGGTTCCAGGTCGAGGGCTATACGCTGCGCAACGGCCTGCAACTGCTGCTCAAACCCAGTGCCGAACGCGGGCATGTGGCCATTCGGCTGGTGGTCGGTGTCGGCATTGATGATTTCAGCTGCGCCGAAAAGGAACTGCCGCACCTGCTCGAACATTTGTTGTTCAGTGGCGTGGATGCCAGCGGTGAAGGTGGCCTGGAGGAGCGTATGCAGGCGTTGGGGGGCGAATGGAATGCCTACACCAGCAATGCCGACACCACGTTCGTGATCGAGGCCCCGGCGAAAAACCAGCGCAAGGTGCTCGACCTGCTGCTGGCGCTGCTGACCCAGACCCATTTCGACGACATCGCCATCAACGCCGCCAAGCAAGTGGTGGAGCGCGAGGACGGTGGCCATTATTCGCATTTGCAACGCTGGCTGGATCGTCAGGACCTGGGCCACACCGCCAGTAAGCAACTGGCCGTGGAGCTTGGGCTCAAGTGCCAGGAGCGGGCTGAAGTCGATCATCTGACTCGCCAACAGCTGGAGAAGGTACGAAAGGACTGGTACGCCCCCAACAACATGACCCTGATCGTGGTCGGTGATCTCGAAAGAGTGCTGCCGGCCTATCTGGACCGGGCCTATGGCGCGCTTGAGGCCATCAACCCTACCGAACACCCGCCTCTGTCGGACATTCAGAGCAGCGCTGCCCATGAACGCACGCTGACGCGCGGCTTCGTTGGAGACGGCGCCAAGCTGCACTGGCTGGTGCCGGAGCCGGTGCTTGAGGATCAGCACGACGAAACCTTCAACCTGCTCAAGGATTACCTCGACTGGGCGCTCTATCGCCAGTTACGCCTGGCGCACGGTTTGTCCTATGGCCCGTGGGCTGAGCGTGAGGTTTTTGGTGGTGTGGGTTTCATGAGCCTGAACGCCGATCTGGATCGCGATGACGTGGCCGCTGCCGAGCAGGTTCTGGATGAGTTGAAGGCCGGGCTGCTCAAGGACGGACTCAATGCCGAGACTTTCAATCGCCTCAAGCAGGCCGCCATTGCCCGACAGGCCTGGGCCGTGCAAGGCAACAGCGCACTGGCCGATTACTACTGGAGCGCTCTGGCCGATTACGAGGATGGCCGTTTCGCCAACCCGGCCAAGGAGCTGCAAGCAGTGACGTTGGCTGAAGCGAACAAGGCGATGCGCGAACTGCTCCTGCAGCCGGGCTATTTGCGCATCGAGAAACCGCTAGTCAGCTATGACCAGTTGATGTGGGCGATTGCCGCAGCGTTGGGATTGTTGGTGGTGATATTGGTTGCCTGGCGTATTCATCGCAGGCGTTAAAAGATCGCAGCCTTCGGCAGCTCCTACATTGGAATGCGTTCCCTGTAGGAGCTGCCGCAGGCTGCGATCTTTTAAGGCCATCAAGCGCGGATGCTCGCCACGCCGCCCCGCCAGCGGTACCCTGTCGGGGATTTTTCCTACGACTTATGTGAACCGCCGAATGCCGACCTTGCCTCTACTCATACAGCGCATTCTCGAACTGATGAAGCGCTACCCTGGGGTCATTGCGCTCGGCGGTTTTATCTCCGGGGTTGGCAGTTTCATTCTGGTCGACCGCCAGCAAGGCCTGGCGAGCTGGATCACCACCATCATGCTGATCAGCTGGGTCTGGCTGATGCTGGAAAACAGCCTCACCCAGCTGTTCACCCGCATCTTCAAGCGGGAAATTCCCCAGCCGCTGCTGCGTTACGCGACGCAGATGATCCATCAGGAAAGCCTGTTTTTCGTCCTGCCGTTCTTTTTCATCACCACGACGTGGAACAGCGGCCAGCTGTTTTTCACCGGGTTGCTGGGTCTTGCAGCGCTGATTTCCATCGTTGATCCGCTGTACTACAAATGGCTGGCTCCGCGGCGCTGGGCGTTCCTGGCGTTGCATACCCTGACCCTGTTTGCCGCCCTGCTCACCGCATTGCCGGTGATCATGCACCTGACCACCTCGCAAAGTTTCAAATGGGCACTGGGCATCGCCGTGGTGTTGTCGTTCCCCAGCCTGGCCTCGATCTTCCCGATCCGCACCGTGCGTAACGCCCTGGCGATCCTGAGTATCACCGTGGGCATCGGCGGCGTGGGTTGGATGCTGCGTTCGTGGGTACCGCCGGCGACGTTGTGGATGACCGACGTGGCCATCAGCACGCAAATACAGGACCGCACGCCCGGTGCCAGCCTTACCGAGGTCAGCGCCCAGCAGATCCGTGGTGGCGGCCTGTACGCTTACACGGCCATCAACGCCCCGCGTGGCCTCGACGAGCGGATTTATCATGTCTGGCAATTCAACGGCAAAGAGGTTGATCGCATCCCCCTCGATATTCATGGTGGCCGCAAGGAAGGTTATCGAGCCTGGACGCACAAGCAGAACTTCCCCGGTAACCCGGCGGGCAAATGGCAGGTCCGCGTGCTGACCGAGGACGGCCAGTTGATCGGTGTCCTTCGCTTCACGGTGGCAGACAGCACACCGGTCAAAGAAAAGTAAGGCAGTTCGTGCTATTACGTAAGTCAGCGTAATCAGCCGAAAAAGCACGGAGCTTATGACCAGCAGCACAGTGGCCGGCAATGCCCAACTGGACACCTCGCACGCCCCCGCTCAGATACGGGTGACGGGGGACTGGACGCTCGCCCATTACGCCGACCTCAAGCGCCTGAGCGAAAAGCTCGAAGGCCAATACGACAACGACACTCACATCGACCTCAACGGCCTCGGCGCCCTCGATACTGCCGGGGCCTCGTTGTTGGTGGAGCTGTTGGGCTCGGAACGCCTGGGACGGTCCGCCGAACACCCCGATTGCACCCTCTCCTCTGCTGACCGTGCGTTGCTGCAAACCGTCTACCAGTCGCTGACGGATTTCTGCGTGCCGATCAAGGAACCGGAAATCAGCCTCGGCATTCAGTTGCTGACCCGCATCGGCCGTGCAGTGGAGACTGTCTGGCAGGACACCCTGCAACTGCTGGGTTTCGTCGGCCTGATCCTGGAAACCATCGTCCGGGGTCTGTTCCGGCCCAAACGCTGGCGCGTCACGCCAATGGTGGCGCACATTGAACAGACTGGCCTCGACGCCGCGCCCATCGTCGCCTTGCTGACCTTTCTGGTGGGCGCCACGGTGGCGTTTCTCGGGGCGACCGTGCTGTCCACCTTCGGCGCCAGCGTGTTCACCGTGGACCTGGTGGCGTTTGCCTTCCTGCGCGAATTCGGTGTGTTGCTGACCGCGATCCTGATGGCCGGGCGCACGGCTAGCGCGTTCACCGCGCAGATCGGCTCGATGAAGGCCAACGAGGAGATCGACGCCATCCGAACCCTTGGCCTCGATCCGATTGAATTACTGGTGGTGCCGCGCGTACTGGCCCTATTGGTTGCCTTGCCGATGCTGACCTTCCTGGCGATGGTCTCGGGGATTGTCGGCGGCGGCGTGGTCTGCGCGGTATCGCTGGGCATTTCCCCGGCGATGTTCCTGTCGCTGCTGCAATCGGACATTGGTGTTCAGCACTTTCTGGTGGGGATCGTCAAAGCGCCGATTTTTGCCTTCCTGATCGCCGCGATCGGTTGCCTGGAAGGCTTCAAGGTCAGTGGCAGCGCCGAATCCGTGGGTGCGCACACCACTTCGAGCGTCGTGCAGTCGATTTTCGTGGTGATTGTGCTCGACGCCGTCGCCGCACTGTTTTTCATGGAGATGAGCTGGTGAGTCGTCTACCCCGAGCGCCCGCCGAAGCGGTGATCGAAGTCCGCGGGCTGTGCAATCGTTTCGGCCGCCAGAGCGTGCACGAAAACCTCGATCTGGATTTGTACAAAGGCGAAATCCTCGCCGTGGTGGGTGGCTCCGGCAGCGGCAAGTCGGTGCTGCTGCGCAGCATTGTCGGTTTGCGTCAGCCCAGCGAGGGGCTGGTGAAAGTCTTCGGCCAGAATCTGCCGTCGCTGTCGGAACACGAACGGTCCCTGATCGAACGGCGCTTCGGCGTGTTGTTCCAGAAAGGCGCCCTGTTCTCTTCATTGACGGTGACCGAGAACGTCGCCCTGCCCCTGATCGAGCACGCCGGCCTGAGCCGCAACGATGCCGAACACCTGGCGGCGGTGAAACTGGCCTTGGCCGGATTGCCGCTGTCAGCGGCGGACAAATACCCCGCCTCCTTGTCTGGCGGCATGATCAAGCGAGCCGCGCTGGCTCGAGCCTTGGCGCTGGACCCCGACATCCTGTTTCTCGATGAACCCACTGCCGGCCTTGATCCGATTGGCGCAGCGGCCTTTGACCAATTGATCCTGACCCTGCGCGATGCCTTGGGGCTGAGCGTTTTTCTCGTGACCCACGACCTCGACACGCTCTACACCATTACCGACCGGGTGGCGGTGCTGGCGCAGAAGAAAGTGCTGGTGGCGGACGCAATCGATAAGGTCTCCGAGACCGACGACGCATGGATTCACGAATACTTCCATGGCCCTCGCGGCCGCGCGGCGCTGACAGCCGCTCAACAGCTCAACGAGGTCTGACATGGAAACCCGAGCCCATCATGTATTGATCGGCCTGTTCACCGTGATTGTGGTGGCGGGCGCCCTGCTCTTTGGCCTGTGGCTGGCCAAGTCCAGTGTCGACACCGAGTTCAAGGATTACGAAGTAGTGTTCAACGAGGCGGTCAGCGGTTTGTCCCGGGGCAGTTCCGTGGCGTACAGCGGGATCAAGGTTGGCGATGTGATATTGCTGCGCCTGGACCCGAAAGACCCACGCCGGGTGCTGGCGCGGATTCGTCTGGCCGGCGATACGCCGGTCAAGGAAGACACTCAGGCCAAACTCGCACTGACCGGTGTCACCGGGACATCTATCATCCAGCTTAGCGGCGGCACACCGCAGAGCCCGACGCTAAAGGGCAAGGATGGCAAGCTGCCGACCATCGTCGCTTCGCCCTCGCCCATTGCCCGCCTGCTGAATGACAGTAATGACCTCATGGAGGGCGTGAATACGCTGATGCAAAACGTCAACCTGATGTTCTCTACCCAAAACATCGAGCGCATCAGCAATACTCTTGAGCACCTGGAACAAACCACTGGCGTCATCGCCGAACAGCGTGGCGATATTCGTCAGGCCATGCAGCAGCTCGCGATTGTTGGCAAGCAGGCCGGCACCATGATGGAACAGACGTCGGCGTTGATGCGCAATGCCAATGGCTTGCTCAACGATAACGGCAAACAAATGTTTGGCAGCGCCGAGCAGGCCATGAAGTCGCTGGAACAGAGCAGCGCGACGATCAACAAACTGCTGACCGCTAATCAGGACTCGCTCAACAACGGCATGCAGGGCCTCAATGGCCTGGCGCCAGCGGTGCGTGAGTTGCGCGAAACCTTGTCCTCGCTGCGCGCCATCTCACAACGTCTGGAGGCCAATCCCAGCGGCTATCTGCTCGGTAGTGACAAGAACAAGGAATTCACCCCATGAAGCTGACCCGTATTGCCCTCCTCGCCGGCTTCATGCTGATCAGTTCGTGCTCGATCCTGCCCAAGCCCGAGCCATTTGATGTCTATCGTTTACCGTCATCCCAGAGTAACGCGGCGAGCAGTCACGGCACGGCACAGCGTTGGTCATTGCGCTTGACCAAGCTTGAGGCCAGCGACGCGTTGAACAGTCCGAATATTGCAGTCATTCCCCAGGGCGATGTGATCAGCAGCTACAAGGGCTCGCGCTGGAGCGATCCGGCGCCTGTGCTGCTGCGCAATCGTCTGCTGGACGGCTTCCAGCGCGACGGTCGAGTACCGCTGTTGAGCACTGACGACAGCATTTTCCAGACGGATCTGGAATTGGGCGGCCATCTGCAAGCGTTCCAGACTGAATATCAGGGCACGAGCGCCAGCGTGGTGGTGCGCATGGATGCGTTGCTGGTCCGCAGCTATGACCAGCACATCCTGGCCAGCAAACGCTTTGAAGTGCGCCAGCCCTTGAGCGATGTACAAGTGCCGGCGGTGGTGGCCGGATTTGGCCAGGCGAGTGATCAGTTGACGACGCAGGTGGTGAATTGGGCTGTGGAGCAAGGCCAGAAACTGGCACCACCACGCCCGTGAGGCCAATGGGGCCCCTTGTGGGAGCGGGCTTGCC
>NZ_JBOIBY010000186.1:0-2005 GCF_050739655.1 Pseudomonas sp.
AAGGAATGCATTCCAGGGTGGGAGCCAGCCTGCTGGCGATGTGGCCGGGTCAGACGGTGAAGATCTTATTCATCGTCGTCGAAGTTATAGCTACCCGGCGCCAGGTTCTCGAATCGGGTGTACTTACCGATGAACGCCAGGCGAACAAAGCCGATCGGGCCGTTCCGCTGCTTACCGATGATGATTTCGGCAATGCCTTTATGCTCGGTTTCCGGGTGATACACCTCGTCGCGGTAAACGAACATGATGACGTCGGCGTCCTGCTCGATGGCTCCGGATTCCCGCAAGTCGGAGTTGATGGGGCGCTTGTTCGGACGTTGTTCCAGGGAACGGTTGAGCTGCGACAGCGCCACCACAGGGCAGTTGAACTCCTTGGCCAGGGCTTTCAGGGATCGGGAGATCTCGGAAATCTCGTTGGTCCGGTTGTCGCCACCGGAACCGGGGATCTGCATCAATTGCAGGTAGTCGATCATGATCAGGCCAACTTCACCGTGCTCACGCGCCAGACGACGGGTCCGGGCACGCATTTCCGATGGACTGATGCCGGCGGTATCGTCGATGAACAGCTTGCGGTCGTTGAGCAGGTTGACCGCCGAAGTCAGGCGCGGCCAATCGTCGTCTTCAAGCTGACCGGAACGCACCTTGGTCTGGTCGATACGGCCCAGGGACGACAACATACGCATGATCAGCGATTCGCCTGGCATCTCCAGCGAGTAAACCAGAACAGCCTTATCGCTACGCAACACGGCGTTTTCCACCAGGTTCATCGCAAAGGTGGTTTTACCCATCGACGGACGGCCGGCGACGATGATCAAGTCGGCCGGTTGCAGGCCGCTGGTCTTCTCGTCGAGGTCGGTGTAGCCGGTGGACAAGCCAGTAATGGCATTGTCAGTGTTGAACAGGGTGTCGATACGATCGATGGCCTTGGTCAACAGCTCGTTCACACCCACCGGGCCGCCGGTTTTTGGCCGGGCTTCGGCGATCTGGAAGATCTGTCGTTCAGCTTCATCGAGGATTTCTTCAGCCGTACGACCCTCAGGGTTGAAGGCACTGTCGGCGATCTCGGTGCTGATACCGATCAACTGGCGCAAGGTTGCACGCTGACGAACGATCTGCGCATAAGCCTTGATGTTGGCGACGGACGGCGTGTTTTTCGCCAGTTCACCCAGGTAACCAAGGCCGCCGACTTGCGAAGTCTGACCTTCCTTGTCCAGTTGTTCGGACAGGGTCACGACGTCGATCGGCATGTTCTGATCGGCCAGTTTGGCGATCGCACGGAAAATCAGACGGTGGTCATGTCGATAGAAATCGCCGTCGGAGACTTGATCGAGCACGCGCTCCCAAGCGTTGTTGTCCAGCATCAAACCACCGAGCACAGCCTGTTCGGCTTCGATGGAATGTGGCGGCACCTTCAGCGCGGCGGTTTGCAGATCGTATTGCTCGGGAGCGGAAATTTCGTTCATGGCCACTTGGAATCAGATGTAAAAACGAGGATGCCAGAAAGACAAAGGGCACGACCTGTAAACAGGATCGTGCCCGATGTTACCGGCAAGCACCCTAGGGTGCCAGCCGACAAGTGCTGCTTAAGCTGCTACCACGACAACGCGTACGGTGGCTTCAACTTCAGCGTGCAGGTGCACAGCTACGTCGAATTCACCTACGTTGCGGATGGTGCCGTTCGGCAGACGAACTTCGCTCTTCTGCACTTCAACGCCGGAGGCGGTCAGTGCATCAGCGATGTCGTGGGTGCCGATCGAACCGAACAGCTTGCCTTCGTCACCAGCGGTGGCAGTGATAGTCACTTCCAGCTCAGCCAGTTGGGCGGCACGGCTTTCAGCCGAAGTTTTACGGTCAGCTGCAGCTTTTTCCAGCTCAGCGCGACGCTCTTCGAACGCAGCCAGGTTGGCTGGGGTCGCAGCGGTAGCTTTGCCGTAAGGCAGCAGGTAGTTACGACCGTAACCAGCCTTAACGTTCACTTTGTCACCCAGGTTGCCCAGGTTGGTGA
>NZ_JBOIBY010000187.1:0-1659 GCF_050739655.1 Pseudomonas sp.
ACGACAAGCACCACAACACCTACGTCGTGAACCTGAACAACCTGGTGCCAGGCACCGAGTTCGAAGGCAAGACCCTGGAAGAAATCGTCAAGACTTCCTCGGGCGGTATCTTCAACAACGCCGCTCAGGTCTGGAACCACACTTTCTACTGGAACTGCCTGGCGCCAAACGCTGGCGGCCAACCAACCGGCGCACTGGCTGAAGCCATCAACGCGGCTTTCGGTTCGTTCGACAAGTTCAAGGAAGAGTTCAGCAAGACTTCCATCGGCACCTTCGGTTCCGGTTGGGGCTGGCTGGTGAAGAAGGCTGACGGTTCCCTGGCCCTGGCCAGCACCATCGGTGCCGGCAACCCGCTGACCAGCGGCGACACCCCGCTGCTGACCTGCGACGTCTGGGAACACGCTTACTACATCGACTACCGCAACCTGCGTCCGAAGTACGTCGAAGCGTTCTGGAACCTGGTCAACTGGAAGTTCGTGGCTGAGCAGTTCGAAGGCAAAACCTTCACCGCTTAAGCTCGATGCCAGACAAAAAACCCGGCTTTTGCCGGGTTTTTTTATGGAAGGAATATGAGCAAAGGGACGGTGGCGATCGTTGCTCGCGAAAAACGATAACGCGGTCAGTCGGCCAACTACTGCGGATCGAGGTTATCCAACGCACGATTCACCGCGAGCTCCGCCAACATGACAATCTGCGAAATGGCCAACGCCGTGTTGCGCTGGGGGCCAGTAAGGCAGGTGGCGAAATCACTCGCCATGACATTGGCTGAAGCCAGTGATTCACAAGCGTGGGCAAGCAGGCTTTCAGTGTCCATGTCGGGGACGATCATGAACATGGTGCGAGGGCTGTAGGGTTTGGTGGTGTTGCAGGGGGGATCGGGGATTAATTTGTCCATAAAACCATTCCTCTAGCGCTGGGGCCACCACTTGCCGTTTCTCACGCGGTGAAGAGGTGGCAGCTATGTGCGAGGTGAGAAACCGGTATGGACACCCGGGCCAGACCTAAGTCTGCCCGCACACAGCCGCCATGACGCATTTACAGACAGCGGACTAGCTGGCGGCGATTATGCGTGCACAGGCTCTGGATGACCATAAGTAGCCGGGTTCTCACACCCGATCGCTGAGTTTCAGCGACAGCCAAAGGTTATTCAGCCCGCTTCCGACGGACAACCTGAAAACTGCGTGGGAAACTTCTGGCGCTTTCCTACACCGCGCTAACGCCCAAAACGTAACGCGGAGCATCCCTGGCCACACTCCCACGCGGGCGTGTGGAAACGATATGTTGGTGTGTGGCTGAAAGTACAATGTCGACTGTCCCGCCGTCTTTGCGAGCAGGCTCGCTCACATTGGGTCCCCGGTTTTCAGTCGGGACTTGTGGCCACTGAAGATCCCTGTAGGAGCGAGCTTGCTCGCGAAAAACGTCTGAACAACGCGATCAACCAGTCAGCGCGCGTTATCGTTGACGTCCATCGCGAGCAAGCACGCTCCTACAGAAGAGCAGAGCAAAGGCAGATCGGCATACACCCACGCTTCTCACCACTCAACAGGCCGAGCGTTAGCTCGCCTGCCGCTCTTGATCTTGATCCACCCGCCCCCTCGGCAGGCTGAGTGGAGGTGTTCATCCGGGGATGGGCGCGCAGCGCCGTTCGACGCAGTCGAA
>NZ_JBOIBY010000188.1:0-26848 GCF_050739655.1 Pseudomonas sp.
TTCGATACCGTGAGCGGCGTTGTTACGACGCTTGGCGGTCATCGAAGGATAGCCGGTAGCGCCTTCGCTGATGAACATCTTGGCGTATTCGCCGTCCTGAATACGTTTCAGGGCGTTGCGCATGGCCTGACGGGATTCGGCGTTGATCACTTCCGGACCAGTCACGTACTCGCCGTACTCGGCGTTGTTGGAGATCGAATAGTTCATGTTGGCGATACCGCCTTCGTACATGAGGTCGACGATCAGCTTCAGTTCGTGCAGGCACTCGAAGTAGGCCATTTCCGGCGCGTAGCCAGCTTCAACCAGGGTTTCGAAACCGGCTTTTACCAGCTCAACGGTACCGCCGCACAGAACGGCTTGTTCGCCGAACAGGTCGGTTTCGGTCTCGTCCTTGAAGGTGGTTTCGATGATGCCGGTACGGCCGCCACCGACGCCAGCAGCGTAGGACAGCGCAACGTTCTTGGCATTGCCGGAAGCGTCCTGGTAGATAGCGATCAGGTCAGGGATACCGCCGCCCTTCACGAACTCGGAACGTACGGTGTGGCCTGGAGCCTTCGGCGCGATCATGATCACGTCGAGATCGGCGCGCGGCACAACCTGGTTGTAGTGGATCGCGAAACCGTGGGAGAAGGCCAGGGTGGCGCCCTTCTTGATGTTCGGCTCGATTTCGTTCTTGTACAGGGAGGACTGGAACTCGTCCGGGGTCAGGATCATGACCAGATCGGCAGCTGCAACAGCGGAAGCAACGTCGGTCACTTTCAGGCCGTGAGCTTCGGCTTTGGCAACAGTGGCCGAACCTTTACGCAGACCAACGGTAACGTCAACGCCGGAGTCTTTCAGGTTGCACGCTTGAGCGTGGCCTTGGGAACCATAACCAATGATGGCAACTTTCTTGCCCTGGATGATCGACAGGTCGCAGTCTTTATCGTAGAAAACTTTCATGAATTTCCCCTATATCAGGCCGTTCAGGCCATTCGCTAATTTGGTTTAGATGCTGAGTACTTTGTCGCCGCGGGCAATACCGGTTACGCCACTGCGGACGGTTTCCAGGATCGAGGCGGTGCCAATGGACTGGATGAAGCTGTCGAGCTTGTCGCTGGTACCGGTCAATTGAACGGTATACACGCTGGCGCTGACATCAACGATCTGTCCACGGTAAATATCGGTAGTGCGCTTGATCTCGGCGCGCTGGGCACCGGTGGCTTTGACCTTGACCAGCATCAGTTCGCGCTCGATGTGAGCACTCTCCGACAAGTCGACCAGTTTTACCACTTCGATCAGTTTGTTCAGGTTCTTGGTGATCTGCTCGATGACCTCATCGTGGCCAACGGTGGTCAGCGTCAGACGCGACAGTGTCGGGTCTTCGGTTGGTGCCACGGTCAGGCTTTCGATGTTGTAGTTGCGCTGCGAGAACAGGCCGACTACGCGAGACAGAGCGCCAGGTTCGTTTTCCAGAAGCAAGGAAATAATGTGCCGCATGATTAAGTACGCTCCGTCTTGCTCAGCCACATATCGCGCATGGAGCCGTCTTTGATCTGCATCGGGTAGACGTGCTCGCTGGTGTCGACCGCAATATCGATCACCACCAGGCGATCCTTCATGGCGAACGCCTCTTCCATTTTCGACTTCAAATCCTTCGAATCGGTGATGCGCACGCCAACGTGACCATAGGCCTCTGCCAGCTTGACGAAATCAGGCAGCGATTCCATGTAGGAATGCGAATGACGGCTTCCGTAGCTCATGTCCTGCCACTGGCGAACCATGCCCAGCACGCCGTTGTTCAGGATGACGATTTTTACCGGCAAGCCGTATTGCAGGCAGGTCGACAGCTCCTGAATGTTCATCTGGATGCTGCCTTCGCCAGTTACGCAGACGACATCATCATCCGGGAAGCTCAACTTGATGCCCATCGCCGCCGGGAAACCGAAGCCCATGGTGCCCAGACCACCGGAGTTGATCCAGCGGTTCGGCTTGTTGAACTTGTAGTACTGCGCCGCGAACATCTGATGCTGCCCAACGTCCGAAGCTACGAAGGCATCGCCCTTGGTCACTTCGCACAGGGTCTCAACCACAGCCTGCGGCTTGATGATGCTGCCGTCGCCCTTGTCATAAGGGAACAGGCCACGATCACCGCGCCACTCGTCGATCTGCTTCCACCAGCTGGAAACGGACTCCTTGTTCGGGGTCTCGCCGATTTCCTTGAGGATCGCGACCATTTCGGTCAGGACGCTCTCAACCGGACCGACGATAGGCACGTCGGCCTTGATGGTCTTGGAGATCGAAGCCGGGTCGATGTCGATGTGAATGATCTTGGCGTTCGGGCAGAACTTCGAAGCACCGTTGATCACGCGATCGTCGAAACGCGCGCCGACAGCGAGGATCACGTCAGCATGGTGCATGGCCAGGTTGGCCGTGTAGCTGCCGTGCATGCCGAGCATGCCGATGAACTGACGGTCGGTGCCCGGGAAGCCACCGAGGCCCATCAGGGTATTGGTCACTGGCAGGTTGAGCATCTTCGCCAGTTCGGTCAGCGGCGCGGAGCCACCTCCCAGAATCACGCCGCCGCCCGAATACATCACGGGGCGCTTGGCCGCCAACAGCATTTCTGCTGCCTTGCGGATTTGCCCCGAGTGACCGCGAACGGCCGGGCTGTAGGAGCGCAACTTGGCTTTTTTCGGGAAGACGTATTCGAATTTCTCGGCCGGGTTGGTCATGTCTTTCGGGATATCGACAACGACTGGGCCAGGACGACCGGATTGCGCCAGGTAGAAAGCTTTCTTCATGACTTCCGGGATTTCCGACGCGTGCTTGATCATGAAGCTGTGTTTCACGATCGGCCGGGAGATACCGATCATATCGGTTTCCTGGAATGCGTCGGTGCCTACCATGGTGCTCGGCACCTGGCCGGAAATGACCACCATCGGAATGGAGTCCATATAGGCCGTGGCGATGCCGGTAATGGCATTGGTTGCGCCCGGACCGGAAGTCACCAGTACCACGCCGGCTTTGCCGGTGGCACGGGCGTAGCCGTCAGCCATATGGGTCGCAGCCTGTTCGTGACGAACCAGAATGTGGGTCACTTCCGGTTCTTTGAACAAGGCATCATAGACATGAAGAAGAGCACCACCCGGGTACCCGTAGATATATTTGACGCCTTCGTCACGCAAAAAGCGGACGAGCATCTCACCGCCAGATAAAAGCTCCACGTTGCTCACCTCTAAAACGCCAGAATACCGCCCACGAAAAAAGGGACGGGTCTTAATAGGTTTACTTCTCAGCAGAGCATGAGCGACGGTGGTCGCCGACTACGTCAGCACTGACTGAGCAAGTATTGGGATCGTCCCAAGTGTTGCGGGCCTTTCCCACCCAGCGCGAGGTAACGCGTTGCGGGTGTAACAGGTCGACGCGGATGTGCGCCTCATGATCTGCTGAGTGGGTCTGCTTCTGGCAGTCCCTCTACAGCGGACTTTGGATTCTTCTGTTTCGTCCTCTGCAAGTCAAGTCGTCTATGAGGTTTATTCTAGTAACCGCATGAGAACGCAAGAAAAAACCTATAAACCCCCTGTGTGTTAGCTTCAATTGCGCAACTTTTGACAAGGAATTGGCATGCGTACGCACCTCTTCATCGCCGGCCTGATGATAGCCTTCAGCCCACCGTCCATGGCCGCGCAGATTTACAAATGGGTCGACGCCCAAGGTGTAACCCACTTTGATGCTCAGCCGCCGCCCGGCCAGCAAGCCACGGTCATCACTCCGTCCGCGCCTGCAGGCAAGTCGCGCTCAGCTGCCGCAAAGAGCGGAGCGATTGACGATCAACAGACCATCGACAAAAACATCAAACAGCAAGTTACCGAGCAACAAGCAGAATTGAAGGTGTTTTGTGAGCAGGCGCGAACAAATCTCGCGCAGTTGCAGAACAACCCACGACTCAGAGAGGAAGTGAAGGGAGAGTTGCGTCGCCTGGGCGACGCTCAACGGCAGGAACGCATCGGTGAAACCCAGAAGCAGATTACAGAGAACTGCCAGTAAGACCTGGCAGTTTCCGGTTCAGCGGGAGGCGGTAATCAGCCGATCAAACTCTTTAAGCAGCACTTGCAGCTGACGATCCTTGCCCTGGACATTTCGGCCAGCGAAGACCATTTCGGCCATTTCCTGAATCCCTGATGCGTTGGGCAAAGGCAGATCCTGTTCGAGGATCGCTTTCATGCGTGGCAGGAAAATCCATTGCAGCCACTGCTCGAAGTCCAGGGTATCCACCGAAAAAGGCTCGACACTGGAAAGTGCTTCAGGGGATGGCGAGACTTCATCCCACCACCCTTGCTCCCGCAACTCACGCTCGATCAGCAGTAACTGATCGGCGATCTGAGGAAAGCGCGCATCCATCACGAGGTAACCTTGGCTTTCTGGCGAGCCAAAGACGCGCCAGCAGAGTCACCTTGCTTCTCTCGCGCCTGGGCGATCAGCTCCCACAGGCTGGCCTGCAGCGCCGGACGACCATTAGCGAACGTCAGGCCACGGCGAGCAAATTGCTCGGCTTGCGGTGCATCACCCTGGGCCATGCGCACTTGAGCCAGTCGATAAAGCACTTGCGGCTCACGTGGGGCGACGCGCTGCGCGCGCTCCAGACTTGAAGAAGCGCCATTGAGATCGCCACCGGCCTGTTGCTGCTGAGCGGTAGTCAACAAGGCCAGGACCGGGCCGTCCAACTGCTCATCGGCCGATAGACCTCCAGAGCTGGCAGAAGGAATCCCGCTCGGCGTCGAAGGCATGCTGTAGCTGCCCTGATTGATCGGTGCCGATTGGACCGGCATGGTATCAATCGGTCCCGGAGTAATCGGACCTGGGGTTATCGGCGTGGTGCTGATCGGCGTCGAAGTTGTCGCGCCGCCACCAGGCACCATCACGACCACACCGGTATCGCCTTGTGGAATTTCCCGGGTTTGCGATTGCACGGGACGTTTTACCGTTGTCTGCCGGTAGCCGCCATTAGCCGAGACCCGTTCGCTGTTGGAGACGCCGGTGCCGGAGTCTACAACCGGAATCGAGCCGCGTTGTACGGAAGAACAACCGCTGAGCAAAGCCACGGCGGTAACCGCTGGAATCAACCACTTGTTCACTTGAAACCCTCTTTGCTTAATTCATCCAGCCCTTGACCCAATCCATCACCGTCTCAGCAGGGTTCTCACCACCGCAAGCGGCGCCTGGAGGCGGTTCGCTGCCGCGAATATACGGCATCTGCACGGCACCGGGGCAACCGGCGTCGGAGCCTTGTCCGGTTCGTGAATCGACCCAAGCCTGAACAATATTATCCGGCTGCGGCATGTCCAGTGGAAGTGGATCGGCCTTGCGCATGAAGCTCGTCCAAACCTGCAAGGCACCGGTAGCACCCGTGAAAGGCGTCTTGCCATTGTCATCGCGACCCAGCCAGACCACCGCCAGCAAGTCCTGACTGAAACCTGCGAACCAACTGTCTCGGGAGTCGTTACTGGTCCCCGTCTTGCCCGCCAGGGTCAAGGTTTTTGGTAAAACGTTGTAAACCGAACTGCCAGTGCCTTCACGCATGACCCGCTGCATGGCGCTCTGGATCAAGTAAATAGATGCCGGATCAAAACGCTGCTGAATTTGGAACGGATAACGTTTGAGCGGTTCCCCCTCGGCAGTCAACACACTACGAATCCCGCGCATCGGTGTATTGAAACCACCGTTGGCAAGCGTCTGGTACATGGTCGCCACTTCGATCGGGGTCATGCCGCCCGCACCGAGCAACATCGACGGGAAAGCCGGGAATTCGCGACTCACACCCAAGCGCCCCAACGTCTTGAGCACATTCGGTACGCCTACCGCCAGGCCGAGACGCGCGGTCGACAGGTTGTAGGAATGCGCCAACCCTTGATAAAGGAAGACGGTGCCATGGGAGCGTCGATCATAGTTTTGCGGTTTCCAGACCTGGCCATCCGCACCCTTGACCGAGAAGGACTCGTCCGACAGCCAACTGGTCAATGTGTACTGGCTTGGTTTCTCAAGCGCGGTCAGATAAACCGCCGGTTTGATCAGCGAGCCAATCGGTCGAACAGCATCCAATGCACGGTTGAAACCGGCAAAACTTGCCTGACGACTGCCAATCATGGCCTGAACCTCTCCGGTTTCCGGATTGGTCACAACCATGGCCGCCTCGACATCGTCAGACCCTTTGCGCCCGGACAGGCGCTTGAAGGTGTCGTTGACCGACGCTTCGGCTTTCATCTGCAGGATCGGGTCAAAGCTGGTGAAGATTCGCAGGCCTTCTTCGGTCAAGTCTTCGTCGCGATAGTCTGCTCGCAGTTGACGCTTGACCAGATCAAGGAAGCCTGGGAACGAGCTGTCCGCCAATTTGCCTCGCGTTGTTACTCCCAACGGCATTTTCTTCGCGGCAGCGACCTGCTCGGCGGTGGCAACACCTTGTTGCTCAAGCACATCGAGCACCAGATTGCGCCGCTCGAGTGCCCGCTCAGGATTGCGACGCGGATTGTAATACGACGGCCCCTTGACCATGCCCACCAGCATTGCGACTTGATGCAGTTTCAGTTCGGACAACGGCTGCGCGAAGAAGAACTGACTGGCCAGGCCGAAACCATGCACCGCCCGCTGACCATCCTGACCGATGAACACTTCATTGAGGTAAGCCTCAAGAATCTCTCGTTTGTCGTAATGCAACTCAAGCAGCATCGCCATCATGGCTTCGGTGAGTTTACGACTCAGACTGCGCTCGCTGGTCAGGTAGAAATTCTTGACCAATTGTTGTGTCAGCGTACTGCCGCCCTGGGTCATCTTGCCGCCAGAGGTGTTGACGTAGACGGCTCGCGCAATCGACTTCGGCGACACACCCCAGTGGCTATAGAAATCCCGATCTTCCACGGCAACCAGGGTTTCCAGCAAATACGGTGGGACCTGATCGATTTTGATCAGAATGCGGTCTTCGAGGTTCTTCGGATAAATCCCGCCGATCAGCAGCGGTTCCAGGCGCACCACAGATAGCTTCGAACCGTTCGTTGCCGAGAGCTCGGCAACATAGTCGCCGGAAAAACGCACGCGTACCGGCTGTGCTTGTTCCATGCCTTCATAGAACTGAAAGCCACGGGTATTCAAGTCGACAGTATTGCCGTTGACCGCCGCCGCGCCGGGACCATTGCTCACACTTTCACGGCGATAGCCCAAGGCATCGAGCTCGGTAAGAAAGTCGTCCCGACTCAGCTTTTGTCCGACGAACAGCTCAAGCGGACGAGCATATACCTTGGCCGGAATGGTCCAGCGCTTGCCGGAAAACTTCTCCTGCACGATGGCATCGAGGTAAACAGCGAACCCGGCCAGTACAACCAGGCCGACGAGACTGAGTTTAAGGGCCCAGCCCAGCCAAGGCCGCAGGCCTCGGGAAGGTGGTTTTTTAGGGGTACGGGGGGATCGGGTACGAGTCATGGCGGCGGATTATACGCACTTTATTCATACTCAACAGGAGCCCTCCGAGTTTGCGTTAGGCTGGCTAGCCGCCATAATGTCGACCTGAATTTTTCCAGACTCTGAAGGATCGCCTGTGAGCCAGTCCCTGATTGCCGCCCTGCAAAACCCGGCCCTCTACCCGCATCCTGTAGACGGGTTCCAAGTCATCGAGACCCACATTTCCTGGGTACTGCTGACTGGCGCCTTTGCTTATAAAGTGAAGAAGCCGGTGAACTTCGGTTTCCTCGACTTCACCAGCCTTGAGGCTCGCGAGCATTTTTGCGGCGAAGAGCTGCGCCTGAACCAGCGTCTGACCGAAGACCTCTATCTCGAAGTGTTGCCGATTACTGGCAGCGCCGAAGAACCACAACTGGGCGGGGAAGGTCCGGCCATCGAATATGTGCTGAAAATGCGCCAATTTCCACAGAACGGACTGCTCAGCACCCTGCAGGCCAACGGCGAACTGACCACCGGGCACGTCGATGCGATGGCGGCTCAAATCGCCCGCTTTCACCTCGACGCACCGAAAGTCCCGGGCGAACATGAAGCCGGCACCCCGGACAGCGTGATGGCGCCAGTGCGCCAGAACTTTGAACAGGTCCTCCCGTTCCTCAGCGACAAGACCGACCTTCAGCAACTCGACGCACTGAAAGCCTGGGCAGAGAGCAGTTTCGAACGTCTCAAGCCGCTGCTCGCCCAGCGCAAAGCCGAGGGGTTCATCCGTGAATGCCACGGCGACATTCATTTGGGCAACGCCACCGTGATCGACGGCAACGTTGTAATCTTCGACTGCATCGAGTTCAACGAACCATTCCGCTTCACCGATGTGTACGCCGACAGCGCGTTCCTGGCGATGGACCTGGAAGACCGTGGCCTGAAATGCCTGGCACGTCGCTTCATCAGCCAATACCTGGAGCTGACTGGCGACTATCAGGGCCTGGAGCTGCTGAACTTCTATAAAGCCTACCGCGCAATGGTTCGCGCCAAAGTTGCGCTGTTCAGCATGCCGGCCGATGCCACCCCGGTGCAGCGCGCCACGAGCCTGCGTCAGTACCGCAATTACGCCAACCTGGCGGAAAGCTACAGCACCATTCCTTCGCGCTTCATGGCCATTACCCACGGTGTCTCCGCTGTAGGCAAAAGCCACGTGGCCATGCGCATGGTGGAAGCGCTGGGCGCGATTCGCTTGCGCTCCGACGTAGAACGCAAACGCCTGTTTGGTGAGCAAACCGTCGCGAACGACTTGCAGGCTGGCATTTATAGCAGCGACGCCAGCACTGCCACTTACAACCGCCTTCACGAAATTGCGGCAGTGATTTTGCACGCAGGCTTCCCGGTGGTGATCGATGCGACTTACCTCAAGCATGAGCAGCGAGACAACGCAGCAAAAATTGCTGAATCGACCGGTACACCGTTCCTGATCCTTGATTGCAACGCGCCGCAAGCCGTCATTGAAAGCTGGCTGGCAGTACGTCAGACGGAAAAAAATGACCCATCCGATGCCACGCTGGCAGTAATCGAAGCCCAACAAGCCAGTCGTGAACCCCTGACCCCAGCAGAAATCCTTTGCAGCAAACGCGTCCAGACTAATGAAAGCGGGACCCTCGACACCGTGGTGGAACAGATTCGCCAACGCTTGCCAGGGCTGTAAGGAAGTATTTGAGTCGTGAAGCCCTTACCGGCTTCACGACTGACAAATAGTGGCATTATACTGGCGTCATAAAACCAACAGGTGATGTGACATGAGCCAGCCAAAACTTCTCGACACTCCGCTTTATGCCTTGCTGCACAAAGACGACATCACAGGCTTCAACAACGAACGACCAAAGGAAGGGCCTATCGACATGGTCTCGGGTGACTTCCGTGGCTTGGACCTGCGCGAGTTGAACGCTGACGGTATCGACTTTACCGATGCCTACTTTCGCTCCGCCGATTTGCGCGGCATCGATTTTCGCAATGCTTCGTTAGAAGGTGCGAGCCTGGCTCATGCACAAATATCCGGTGCTTACTTTCCAGCAGAGCTCAGTGCCGATGAAATTCTGATGTCGATGAATTTCGGTACACGACTGCGCTATCGCACCCGCTGACATCGAACGTAATCTGACAAGTCCAGCGCCCCCGCTTTGCGCTGGACCTCTGGCAGTTTTGCTCAAAATCCCGACCTCTTCCGCCCCTTTCCCACTTGTTTCGCGAATTTTCTCACGCCAGTCATCACGGAACTCTTAGAAGCGTTTGCGCCGAAAACGACCAAACAATCACGCTTTTCCTACTGATGGCTACACTCCTCAGAAGCTTGCCCACGCACCATTCGGCCATCGCAAGGAGGCTTGATGAATGATGAACTGCAACACCTGAAAAATCTTGGCAAGACGTCAGCGCAGTGGCTGCATGCCGTGGGCATCCACAGCGCCTCGGACTTGCGTCGCCTGGGGGCGGTGGATGCTTATCGGGCCGTGCGCACCCGCGGGTTTAGGGCATCCAAGGTGTTGCTGTATGCGATAGAAGGCGCCCTGATGGATGTGCATTGGAACGACATTCCCGCCGAACGCAAAGAGGCCCTGAATAAACAGCTGGAAGCCATTTCGTCACGCCACAAAAATTGAGTGAAGACCGAATGTCATCCGGGCTAATCGGACTCATGTCACCGAGCGCACAAAAAACGACAAGCCAATATTCAGTATTTACAGGGACTTGCGGATAGCGAGCGACACAACGCAAGCAAATGAAAAATCAGGTGTTGACTTGGTAATGAGAATCGATATGATTATCACAACTGGTCGCGAGACTGGTCGATATTCTGAATAGCCCTTGGTTCGGACTCTCAGATTATCTCCTCATCAGGCTAATCACGGTTATTTGACCCGGCTTTTGCCGGGTCTTTTTTTGCCTGTGGAAAAGTCGAGCGAACAACTATTGACCCGCTGCATCGGGATAGAACTCCTCAGCCAGCTTTTTCACACTTTCAGGTAGTCGTGGTCCCAATCCGCCCACCAGCAATGTCGGATCAAGTTCGATGACCCGTCCATTTCTGGCTGCGCGAGTAGATACCAGAATGGGATTTTCCTTGAACAACGCCTCCCGCGCGGCATCGCCGCTCAACGCTCTGTCGGCAAATACCAGTACATCGGGCTCCAGGCTCACCAGCGATTCATTCGAGAAGGGTTTGTATCCGGTATGGGTCGCCAGGTTGTGGCCGCCGGCCTGCTCCAACAGCCAATCAGCGGCTGTGTCCTTGCCTGCGATCAACGGTTTGCTACCCGCGTGTCCGAGCAACAACAGCACACCTGGGGATGGTTGCGTCAGCTGTGCCCGGGTGACCCGGACTTTCTGCCGTTCGAGCGCCTGTTGATAAGTAGCCAGCAACTGCGCTGCGCGGTCTTCGGCGCCAAGCAATTTGCCCAAATGTTGCAGGTTGCTTTGCAGAGTGATCAGGTCCGGCTGTGCGGAGAACAATTCGATCTGAACCCCCGCGCTACGGATCTGCGAAAGCACTGGCGGCGGTCCCATTTCCTCGGTACCGACCAGTATCTGCGGGCGTAAACTCAACACACCTTCCGCCGAAAGCTGGCGCTGGTAGCCGACACTGGGTAAGGCCTTGAGGGACGCAGGATGCTGGCTGGTGGTATCGACCCCAACCAGCTTGGACTCACCGCCCAATGCACTCACCCACTCCGAAAGCGCCCCGCCAGCACTGACCCAACGCTGGGGCAAGTCGGCGGCAGTTGCGTGATGGCTAATGAAGAATCCGACACAGAGCGCAGCAACACGGGTACTCAGGCGCATAGACAGCTTCCTTTAAGGGTTTCCCGGACATCGAGTGTGCAAGCCAAGTATCCTGCGCACCTGGCAACGTCTCTTGCGAGGCAAGTCAGCCATTTGATAATTGCTTGCATTTGCACGTCAAGCAAAGACACATCCGGCCACGACTGCGGGACCTGAGGAAAGATATGAAACTTCTGTGCACAGGCACTGAGCTAGTCGAGAACAGCAGCCGAGGCTTCGAGATCGAAGGAAATAAACTCTTCGCCGTGCGCAGGGACGGTCAGGTTTACGTCTATATCAATCGTTGCCCGCACCGTGGCGTCGGACTGGAATGGACCCCTGACCAGTTTTTAGACCCCAGCAACAGCCTGATCCAGTGCGCCACCCACGGCGCACTGTTTCTGATTGAGGATGGCGAATGCGTGTCCGGCCCGTGCGCAGGGCAGTCACTGATCCGCGTCGACTGCCGTGAGGATGCCCAAGGCATCTGGGTCAGTCTTTAACCACCGAGCAATACTTCCAGACGCCGGTCCACCACCATTTCTTCATGGGTCAGACGCACGCCGTAAGCCAGCACTTCGACACCGCACGCCACAGCCTCACGCAAGGCCGCGGCGTAGGCCGAGTCGATTTCCACGGCCGGGCGCACGGCTTCGATGCCAGTCAGGTTCACGCAATACAACTGCACCGCACGAATGCCGTCCCGGGCCAAATGCGCCAACTCGCGCAGGTGCTTGGCACCACGCTGGGTCACCGCATCGGGAAATGCCGCGACCGCTGAACCTTCATAGCCCAGGGTGACGCTTTTAACTTCCACATAGGCCGGTCCATCCGGGTAATCGAGACGAAAGTCGATCCGGCTCTTTTCCTGACCATAGGCCACTTCGCGCTTCAGTGCGCTAAAGCCGTTCAGCTCAGTAATGACACCGGCCCGCAGTGCTTCTTCGATCAAGCCATTCGCCCGCCCGGTATTCACACAGAAAAGACGACCGTGCGGCGTCTCGCCAATCTCCCACGTGCCCGGCAGCTTTCGCTTGGGGTCGTTGGAGCGACTGAACCAGACCTGCCCGCCTTCGACCTGGCAATTAAGCATCGAGCCAGTATTCGGGCAGTGAATGGTCAACAACTCGCCACCAACGGTTTCGATATCGGCAAGAAAGCGCTTGTATCGGCGGATCAGGCGACCTTCTTCAAGAGGAGGATAAAAATGCATCAGCCTTGCCAGCTCTGGAGACCGCGAGCGATGCGTTCCACCGCTTCCTGGAGGCGCCCCAGGCTCTGGGTGTAGGCGAAACGCACGTGATGCCCCGCCTGGTAGCGACCGAAGTCCAGCCCCGGCGTAAATGCAACATGCTCGGTTTCGAGGAAATGGCGGCAGAACGCGAAGGCATCGCCACCGAACTTGCTGATATCGGCATACAAATAGAACGCACCTTCCGGCTCGACGGCGATGGCGAAGCCCAGATCCCGCAGGGCTGGCAGCAGGAAGTCCCGACGACGACCGAATTCGGCGCGGCGCTCCTCAAGAATGCTGATGGTTGCGGGTTCGAAACAAGCCAGCGCGGCGTGCTGAGCCATGCTAGGGGCGCTGATGTAGAGGTTTTGGGCGAGCTTTTCCAGTTCACCGACTGCTGCTTCTGGCGCCACCAGCCAGCCGAGCCGCCAACCGGTCATGCCGAAATACTTGGAAAAACTATTCAACACAAAGGCACTGTCATCGACCTCCAGCACACTGGCCGCATCGGTGCCATAGGTCAGGCCATGATAGATCTCGTCTACCACCAGATGACCGTGACGCTCCTTGATCACACGAGACAGCCCCGCCAGTTCATCCCGGGTCAGGATCGTCCCTGTCGGATTGGCCGGGGACGCGACGAGTGCGCCGACGCTATCGTGATCCCAGTGCCGCTCGACCAGGTCCGGAGTCAGTTGATAACGCACCTCCGGGCCGACCGGTACCAGCTGCGCAGCGCCTTCCACCAACCGCAGGAAGTGCCGGTTGCACGGGTAACCTGGGTCCGCGAGCAGCCAATGCTTGCCAGGATCCACCAGCAGCGCACTGGCCAGCAGCAATGCACCAGAACCACCGGGGGTAATCAGAATGCGCCGCGGGTCGATATTCAAACCGTAACGTTGCTGATAAAAGCCGGAAATGGCTTCGCGCAACTCTGGAATGCCACGGGCCGCGGTGTAACGGGTCCGCCCTGCCTCCAGTGCGGCCTGACCTGCACGAATGATCGGCTCGGCGGTGGTGAAGTCTGGCTCGCCGATTTCCAGGTGAATGACATCGTGACCGTCGGCCTGTAATTCATTGGCCCGCGCGAGCAGCGCCATGACATGGAAAGGTTCGATCGCGCGACTGCGGGCACTGTAGGACTGAGCCATTGGTCTTCCTTCAACGAAGAAAAGAATCAATTCTACCCAAGCGCAGGAACGAGCGAGAACCTAAAGCGGTCAGAGGCCATATGACCCGGTCTACAAACGACTCAAGCGCACGCCCAAGGATTGACTAAAATCAGTAATTGAGCGGCGTTCCAGAGCTACCAGACAGCGCATTGCCAGCATTCGCAAGCGCCACGGACCGCAAGCTCGACATCCGGGAGTAGCGCGGTCTGATTTGATCTGGTAAGTTCGCCCGCTTGCAGTCGCAGGGCCGGCAGGTGTCGGTGATGGAGCAATCCTGCGCAGATGGATTACAAGAGTAGAGGCGGTCTATTTCATGTCCACCCAAGCAAAGCAACAGCCAATCAGCGGCTTCGAGCCCTACGTTGAAACGAAGGGTGAGGAATACATGGGCAAGCCCATGCGCGCTCACTTCACCAAGGTCCTGAACAAGTGGAAGCAGGACTTGATGCAGGAAGTCGACCGCACGGTTGATCACATGAAGGACGAAGCAGCCAACTTCCCGGACCCGGCAGACCGTGCCAGCCAGGAAGAAGAGTTCGCCCTTGAATTGCGAGCCCGCGATCGCGAGCGCAAGTTGATCAAAAAGATCGACAAGACGCTGCAATTGATCGAAGACGAAGAATACGGCTGGTGCGAGTCGTGCGGCGTCGAGATCGGCGTCAAGCGCCTGGAAGCCCGCCCGACTGCCGACATGTGCGTCGACTGCAAGACCCTGGCGGAAATCAAGGAAAAGCAAGTCGGCAAGTAATTGCGGCTTGAACGAAAAACGGAGCGTGCGAACGCTCCGTTTTTGTTTCTGATGTTTTTTTGGCTTTAATGCATTCATGACCGTCACCACCTCCCCTACCTACATCGGACGCTTTGCCCCCACGCCTAGTGGCCATCTGCATTTCGGCTCGCTGGTCGCCGCACTGGCGTCATACCTCGACGCACGCTCTGTGGGCGGCCGCTGGTTGATGCGCATGGAAGATCTTGATCCGCCCCGCGAAGAACCTGGCGCCCAAGTGGCGATCCTCAAAGCATTGGAGGGTTATGGGTTCGAGTGGGATGGAGAAATGGTTCGTCAGAGCGACCGTCACGACGCCTACGCCGAAGTGCTCAATCGCCTGTTCAATCACGGCCTGGCTTACGCCTGCACTTGCTCGCGCAAAAAACTGGAGCCGTACCACGGCATTTATCCGGGTCTGTGCCGCAATGCCGGGCATGGCACCGAAGATGCCGCCATCCGGGTACGCGTTCCCGAGCTGGACTACCACTTCATCGACCGCGTACAAGGCGAGTTCCACCAGCACCTGGGGCGGGATGTCGGCGACTTCGTGATTCGCCGCAGGGACGGGTTTTACGCCTACCAGTTGGCGGTGGTGCTTGACGATGCCTGGCAAGGCATTACCGATATCGTCCGGGGAGCCGACCTGCTTGACTCCACGCCGCGCCAGCTCTATTTGCAGGAGCTGCTCGGCCTGCGACAACCACGTTACCTGCACATCCCGCTGATTACCCAACCCGATGGCAACAAACTCGGCAAGTCCTACCGATCGCCGCCATTGACCGCAGATCAGGCAACGCCTCTGTTGCTAAGGGCCTTGCGGGCATTGGGCCAGAACCCGGGCGACGAGCTGGCTTACGGCTCACCACGGGAAGTGCTGGATTGGGGTATTGCCCACTGGGACGCCTTGCTGATCCCGCGCACACTTTGCCTGCCCGAGACCACGCTAAAGTGATCGTACTTGCAGTCGCGCGCCCATCCGTTACCATCGCCGCACGTTTTCGGGCACCCGCATAAAAAAGAGAGGCCGGGATGTACATCTATCGCTTGGTCCTGCTCCTGGTAGTGGGGATTTATCTGTTTTCCCCGGCCATCATGGATTGGTGGATCGACGCCACTGGCGCCTGGTATCGCCCTTATCTGCTCTGGCTGATCCTGATCGTCGTGACCTTCATCCTGCAGAGCCAAAAAGATGCCGATGAGCTTTAGCCTGACCCAGATGATCCTGATCAGCGCCGCCTACCTGGCGGTGCTGTTCGGCGTGGCCTGGGTCAGCGAACGGGGCATGATTCCCCGGGCGATCATTCGCCACCCACTCACCTACACCCTGTCCCTGGGGGTCTATGCCAGCGCCTGGGCGTTTTATGGCACGGTTGGCCTGGCGTATCAGTACGGCTACGGCTTCCTGTCCAGCTATCTGGGAGTTTCGGGCGCATTTCTATTGGCGCCTGTGTTGCTGTATCCGATTCTGAAAATTACCCGCACCTATCAGTTGTCGTCGCTGGCGGACCTGTTTGCGTTCCGCTTCCGTAGCACCTGGGCTGGCGCACTGACCACCATTTTCATGCTGGTCGGCGTATTGCCGCTGCTTGCCTTGCAGATTCAGGCGGTGGCTGACTCCATCGGCATTCTCACCCGCGAACCGGTGCAACACCGCGTGGCCCTGAGCTTTTGCGCACTGATTACACTGTTCACGATTTTCTTCGGTTCCCGGCACATCGCGACCCGCGAGAAACATGAAGGCCTGGTCTTTGCGATTGCCTTCGAGTCAGTCATCAAACTGCTCGCACTGGGTGGCGTAGGCCTTTATGCGCTGTATGGCGTGTTCGACGGCCCGCAACAGCTGGAGCTGTGGTTGCTGCAAAATCAGACCGCCCTCGCCGCCCTGCACACCCCATTGCAGGAAGGTCCTTGGCGAACGCTGCTGCTGGTGTTCTTCGCTTCGGCGATCGTGATGCCGCACATGTACCACATGACCTTCACCGAGAACCTCAATCCACGGTCGCTGGTCAGCGCGAGCTGGGGCCTGCCGCTGTTCCTGTTGCTAATGAGCCTGGCGGTGCCGTTGATTCTCTGGGCGGGCCTGAAGCTTGGCGCCACCACCAATCCGGAATACTTCACGCTGGGTATCGGCATCGCCGCCAACAGCAAGGCGCTGGCGCTGCTGGCGTATGTCGGCGGATTGTCGGCCGCCAGCGGCCTGATCATTGTCACCACTCTCGCACTGTCGGGGATGGCGCTGAACCACCTGGTACTGCCGCTTTATCAGCCTCCGGCCGAGGGCAACATCTATCGCTGGCTGAAGTGGACACGTCGTGCGCTGATCGTCGCGATCATCATGGCCGGTTACGGCTTCTACTTGTTGCTGGGCGCCGAGCAGGACCTGGCCAACCTCGGCATCGTTGCGTTTGTGGCCACGTTGCAGTTCCTGCCGGGCGTACTGTCGGTCCTGTATTGGCCGACCGCTAATCGCCGCGGCTTCATCGCCGGCTTGCTGGCGGGGATTCTGGTGTGGCTGGTGACCATGCTGTTGCCGCTGGTTGGCAACCTGCAAGGTTTCTACATTCCGCTGCTGAACATGATCTACGTGCTGGACGACACCAGTTGGCACATGGCGGCGATCGCCTCGCTGGCCGCCAACGTGCTGATGTTCACCCTGATTTCACTGTTCACCAATGCCAGCACCGAAGAAGCCAGCGCCGCCGAAGCTTGTGCCGTGGACAACGTCCGCCGCCCGCAACGCCGCGAGTTGCATGCGGCGTCACCTCAGGAGTTCGCCACGCAACTGGCCAAACCCTTGGGTGCAAAAGCTGCTCAGAAGGAAGTCGAACAAGCCCTGCGTGATCTCTATCTTCCCTTCGACGAGCGCCGCCCGTATGCCCTGCGCCGCTTGCGCGACCGTATTGAAGCCAACCTCTCAGGCCTGATGGGGCCGAGCGTGGCTCAAGACATGGTGGAAACCTTCCTACCCTACAAGGCCGGGGGCGAAAACTATGTCACCGAAGACATCCACTTCATCGAAAGCCGCCTTGAGGACTACCACTCGCGCCTGACTGGTCTGGCGGCCGAACTCGATGCCCTGCGCCGTTACCACCGCCAGACCCTGCAAGAGTTGCCGATGGGTGTCTGCTCACTGGCCAAGGATCAGGAAATCCTCATGTGGAACAAAGCCATGGAGGAACTGACCGGGATCGCCGCGCAACGTGTGGTCGGTTCGCGCCTGAGCACCATTGCCGACCCGTGGAAGGCATTGCTGCAAGGCTTCATCAATGTTCCGGACGAGCACTTGCACAAGCAGCACCTGGCCCTCGACGGCCAGACCCGCTGGCTGAACCTGCACAAAGCGGCGATCGACGAGCCGCTCGCACCGGGCAACAGCGGCCTGGTACTGCTGGTGGAAGACCTGACCGAAACCCAGATGCTCGAAGACAAACTGGTGCACTCCGAGCGTCTGGCCAGCATCGGTCGACTGGCTGCCGGCGTCGCCCATGAAATCGGCAACCCGATCACCGGTATCGCCTGCCTGGCGCAAAACCTTCGCGAAGAGCGTGAAGAGGATGGCGAACTCAAGGAAATCAGCGGACAGATCCTCGAACAGACCAAGCGCGTATCGCGCATCGTTCAGTCGCTGATGAGCTTCGCCCATGCCGGCAGCCACCAACACAGCGACGAGCCCGTCTGTCTGGCCGAGGTGGCTCAGGATGCCATCGGCCTGCTGGCGCTGAACCGACGTAATTTCGAGGTGCAGTTCTATAACCTGTGTGATCCCGAGCACTGGGTCGAAGGTGACCCACAGCGTCTGGCCCAAGTATTGATCAACCTGCTCTCAAACGCCCGTGATGCCTCGCCTCCCGGCAGCGCGGTGCGAGTCAAAAGCGAAGCCGGCGAACACACGGTCGACCTGATCGTGGAAGACGAAGGCAGCGGGATTCCCTCGAGCATCATGGACCGATTGTTCGAACCCTTCTTCACCACCAAGGACCCGGGTGAAGGCACCGGTCTGGGCCTTGCACTGGTCTATTCCATCGTTGAAGAGCATTATGGACAAATCACCATCGACAGCCCGGCTGATGTTCAAAGCCAACGCGGCACCCGTATTCGGGTGACTCTACCGCGTCATGTCGAAGCGACGTCCGCTGTGAACTGAGACCGTCGAGAGTATCGAATCAATGCCGCACATTTTGATCGTCGAAGACGAAACCATTATCCGCTCCGCCTTGCGCCGCCTGCTGGAACGCAACCAGTACCAGGTCAGCGAAGCCGGTTCCGTGCAGGAAGCACAAGAACGCTTCACCATTCCCACGTTCGACCTGATCGTCAGTGACCTGCGTCTGCCTGGCGCTCCGGGCACCGAGTTGATCAAACTTGGCCAAGGTACGCCGGTGCTGATCATGACCAGTTACGCCAGCCTGCGTTCTGCGGTCGACTCGATGAAGATGGGGGCGGTGGACTACATCGCCAAGCCTTTCGATCACGATGAGATGCTCCAGGCCGTTGCACGAATCCTGCGTGACCGACAATCGGTGCAAGCCAGTGGTGAGCCGGCTACCGGCAAAACCACCAATGGCGCAGCAAAACCCGGTACGGACCACAGCAATGGCGAAATCGGCATCATCGGCTCGTGCCCTCCGATGCAGGATTTGTACGGCAAGATTCGCAAAGTCGCGCCGACCGATTCCAATGTGCTGATCCAGGGTGAATCCGGTACCGGTAAGGAACTGGTGGCCCGCGCTCTGCACAACCTGTCCAAACGGGCGAAGGCGCCTATGATCTCGGTGAACTGCGCGGCCATTCCGGAAAGCCTGATCGAGTCCGAACTGTTCGGCCACGAAAAAGGCGCGTTTACCGGGGCAAGCGCAGGACGTGCCGGCCTGGTAGAAGCTGCGGACGGTGGCACCCTGTTCCTCGACGAAATCGGCGAATTGCCGCTGGAAGCCCAGGCTCGACTACTGCGCGTGCTGCAGGAAGGTGAAATTCGTCGGGTTGGCTCTGTTCAGTCACAGAAAGTCGATGTGCGCCTGATCGCGGCGACTCACCGTGATCTCAAGAGCCTGGCCAAGATCGGACAGTTCCGTGAAGATTTGTATTACCGCCTTCACGTAATCGCTCTGAAATTGCCAGCTCTGCGCGAGCGCGGTTCCGACGTCAATGAAATCGCCAATGCATTCCTGGCGCGGCAGAGTGCACGGATCAATCGTACCGACCTGAAGTTCGCTCCAGACGCAGAACAAGCCATTCGTCATTACTCATGGCCGGGCAACGTTCGTGAACTGGAAAATGCCGTCGAGCGCGCGGTCATTCTTTGCGAGAGCCCGGAGATTTCTGCCGAACTACTGGGCATTGACATCGAACTGGGTGATCTGGAAGACGACGAATTCATCGGCCTGCCTCCGCAACAAGGCAACAGCACCGCTGGAAACAACAATCACGAACCGACCGAAGACCTGTCCCTGGAAGACTACTTCCAGCACTTCGTACTCGAGCATCAGGACCACATGACCGAAACCGAGCTTGCCCGCAAGCTTGGAGTCAGTCGCAAGTGCCTGTGGGAACGCCGTCAGCGCCTGGGCATTCCACGGCGCAAGACCGGGGTGGCCAGCGAAAGCTGAACCGCACCTGTCTCATGTGCGGGTAACACGTGACTTTGTAAAAAAACTGTTACCTCAGTTTTTCGACGTAACAGAAGCCGGGGCTTACGGTAACGAAGCCCCGGCTTTTTTTGGCCCTTTCAAAACCCTTCAGCGCACCTAACCCCTTGTTTTACTGGGCTTCACAAAAGTTGGCACGCACCCTGCTATATGTTTGGTACAAGAACAATAACAAGCAATGCACAAGACAATAAAAATAAGACGAATCGACTCACGCACAATAAAAACAAGACGGCGAGAGGCGCAGCTAACTGATTCTTTTGGAGAGGCGTTGTATTTGGGGGATGCCCCACGACCAGGCCGAGAACAACAAAAAACTGTCTTAAGACAGAGCCTGAACTGGTTGGATCGCGAGATCACTGCAGCACAGCGACCAAAGCAATCCGTTTGCTCTTGGCTCCCGATTGGGAGGGTCATGAAGGAAATCTTCATGGCGAGGGCACTCAACAAAAACAAAAAGCCCGAAACCAATAACAAAAATAGAGCATGCAACTACTTCTTGGGGAGCTTCGGCTCCCCTTGTAGTTTCTGCGTTTCAGAAAATCTTCGTACCAGTGTAGGAGCGAGCTTGCTCGCGAAAATCCCCCAGGCACATCGGGGCATCTGGTTTTACGCGTCATCGTTCACACCCATCGCAAGCAATCGAGCGTCGACCGGCCGCTCCTACAGTATTGCGTCTTACAGCTCATATCTGCTGCGTCCTACACCATCCCCCGACTAAATGCTAGAATCCCCGCCCATCATGCGGTCATTCTTCTATATTGGCCGAATATTCCTTCAAACAGTGCATCCCATGCTGAAGAAGCTGTTCCAGTCATTCCGTACTCCAGTGCGTCGTACGCAACACATCCGCAGCACGCCTGAAGTGCTCAACAGCGGTCAACACTCGCTGCAAAAGGCGCAATTCAGCCGTTACGCGGTGAACATCGTCGACCGTCTGCAGGGCGCGGGTTACCAGGCCTATCTAGTCGGCGGGTGCGTGCGTGACATGCTGCTCGGCATCACGCCAAAAGACTTTGACGTCGCCACCAGTGCCACCCCTGAACAGGTGCGGGCCGAATTCCGTAACGCGCGGATCATCGGTCGCCGCTTCAAACTGGTGCACATCCACTTTGGTCGCGAAATCATCGAAGTGGCGACTTTCCGCGCCAATCACCCGCAAAACGAAGAAGAGGAAGACAACAATCAATCCTCTCGCAACGAAAGCGGGCGCATCCTGCGCGATAACGTCTATGGCACTCTGGAAGAAGACGCTCAACGCCGCGACTTCACCATCAACGCCCTTTACTACGACCCGGTCAGCGAGCGCATTCTCGACTACGCCAACGGCGTACACGACATCCGCAATCAGTTGATCCGCCTGATCGGCGATCCGAAGCAGCGCTACCAGGAAGACCCGGTTCGCATGTTGCGGGCCGTGCGATTCGCCGCCAAGCTGAATTTCGGCATCGAAAAACACAGCGCCACGCCGATCCGCGATCTGGCGCCGATGCTGCGTGAGATTCCTTCGGCTCGTCTGTTCGAAGAAGTGCTCAAGCTGTTCCTCTCCGGCCATGCGGCGGAAACCTTCGAGATGCTGGTCGACCTGCAGCTGTTCGATCCGCTGTTCCCGGCCAGCGCCGAAGCGCTCGAATACAACCCGACCTATACCCACACCCTGATCAGCGAAGCGCTGATCAACACCGACCTGCGCATCAAACAGAACAAACCGGTAACGCCGGCGTTCCTGTTTGCGGCCTTGCTCTGGCCTGCCCTGCCGGCTCGGGTACTGCGCCTGCAGGAACGTGGCATGCCGCCGATTCCGGCGATGCAGGAAGCGGCCCACGAATTGATTGCCGAGCAATGCCAGCGCATTGCAATTCCAAAACGCTTCACCATGCCGATCCGCGAGATCTGGGACATGCAGGAGCGTCTGCCTCGCCGCAGCGGCAAACGCGCCGATCTGCTGCTGGACAATCCACGCTTCCGTGCTGGCTACGATTTCTTGCTGTTGCGCGAAAGCGCAGGCGAGCAGACCGATGGACTGGGCGAATGGTGGACGGACTATCAGGATGCCAACGAAAGCGAACGTCGCGACATGATCCGCGACCTCAGCGGCAAGGACGAAGGCACTGGCGCGCCACGCAAACGTCGTCGTAGCGGTGGTTCCAAACGCAAGCGCACAGCGGGCGCCTCGAGCACCTCAGGCGAGTAGTCCATGGAACGCATCTACATCGGCATGGGCAGTAATCTGGCTGACCCTGCCGAACAATTGCGCAGCGCCGTCGAGGCGCTTGCGAACTTGCCGCAATCGGAGCTGATCGGGGTTTCCGCCTTTTATCAAAGCGATTCACTGCTCCCAGGCCAGCCGCGCTACACCAATGCGGTTGCCGCACTCGACAGCAGCCTGACACCGCTCGATCTTCTCGACGCCCTACAGTCAATCGAAAACGGCCAGGGCCGCGAGCGACTTGAACGCTGGGGGCCGCGTACCCTGGATCTCGACATCCTACTGTTCGGTGATCGCCTGATCGACGAACCGCGCCTCAAGGTTCCGCACTATCACATGCAGGAACGTGCCTTCGTTCTGTACCCGCTGGCAGAATTGGCACCTGCGGATCTGCGCCTGGCCGATGGCCGCACCCTGGCCGAATTGCTTGAAGCATGCCCGTTCGTCGGCTTGGAACGTGTATTGGCGTCCTGAGTCGACCTTAAAAAGATCGCAGCCTTCGGCAGCTCCTACATTGGAATGCATTCTTGTGTAGGAGCTACCGAAGGCTGCGATCTTTTGACTCTGTACAGAGCTACATGCTGAATCGCATCAGTCCCCTTCGGTAACACCTCACCCGTAACAATGCGGTAACACACTGGATTGACTTCCCGAGTTCTCCTCACGACTATAGGCGTCCCGCTGCCGCCAACACGGCACACAAGGGCGCAATCCAGGCCTTATAAGCACGACAAAAGACCGTGCGCCTGAGTAGATGACGAATCACGCGCGTTACTCGCAGTAGTTTCCATAGCGCCTGAACGAGGATTTTTTGACATGCCAGCCATCACCCTGACCACGCTCCAGAGCCTCAAGCAGAAAGGTGAAAAAATCACCATGCTGACCTGCTATGACGCGACTTTCGCCCACGCCTGTAATCAGGCTGGCGTCGAAGTGCTGCTGGTGGGCGACTCCCTCGGCATGGTCTTGCAAGGTCACGACAGCACCCTGCCGGTCACTACCGCCGAAATGGCTTATCACGTCGCCGCCGTCAAACGCGGTAATAGCGATGCGCTGATTCTCGCCGACCTGCCATTCATGGCCTACGCCACCAACGAGCAAGCCATGACCAACAGTGCTCTGTTGATGCAGGCCGGTGCGCACATGGTCAAGGTCGAAGGTGCACTGTGGCTGGCGGACTCGATCCGTCTGCTCGCCGAGCGCGGCATCCCGGTATGCGCCCACATGGGCCTGACACCCCAGTCGGTGAACATCCTCGGCGGCTACAAAGTCCAGGGCCGCAACGAGAACCAGGCACGGCAGATGCGCGCCGACGCCATTTCGCTGGAACAGGCTGGCGCCGCAATGCTGCTGCTCGAATGCGTTCCTACTGAGCTTGCCGAGGAAATAACTCAGGCGGTGAAAATTCCCGTCATCGGCATTGGCGCAGGCAACCGCACCGACGGCCAGGTACTGGTCATGCATGACATGCTGGGCTTGTCCATCAGCGGTCGCGTACCGAAATTCGTCAAGAACTTCATGGCCGGTCAGGAAAGCATTCACGGGGCCCTGAGCGCTTACGTCACCGAAGTCAAAGCGGCGACCTTCCCTGGCATCGAACACGGATTCTCTGCATGAACACTGTAAAAACCGTACGCGAACTGCGCGCTGCCGTAGCCCGCGCCCGCAGCGAAGGTAAGCGCATCGGCTTTGTGCCAACCATGGGCAACCTGCACAGTGGTCATGTCGCGCTGATTACCAAAGCCACCCAGCGGGTCGATTTCGTGGTGGCGAGCATTTTCGTCAACCCGCTGCAATTCGGTGCTGGCGAAGACCTCGACAAATACCCGCGCACCCTCGCTGCGGATCAGGAAAAACTGCTCGAAGCCGGATGCGACCTGTTGTTCGCACCCGCTGTTGAAGAGATGTACCCCGACGGCATGGCTGGCCAGACTCGTGTCAGCGTCCCGCAATTGTCCGAAGGCCTGTGCGGCGCCAGCCGTCCAGGGCATTTCGAGGGCGTTGCGACGGTTGTCAGCAAGCTGTTCAACATGGTTCAGCCGGACCTGGCGGTTTTTGGCCAGAAAGACTTCCAGCAACTGGCCGTGATCCGGGCACTGGTCCACGACCTGAACATGCCGATCCAGATCATCGGCGAACCTACCGTGCGAGCGGCTGATGGCTTGGCCCTGTCGTCGCGTAATGGTTTCCTGAGCGAAGAACATCGGGCCGTGGCGCCGGTGGTCTATCGCACGCTGAGTGAGATGGCCGAGTCGATCAAACAGGGCGAACGGGATTTCCCTGCCTTGATCAGTGCGCAATCCGCGCAGCTCGAAGCCGCTGGCCTGCGACCGGATTATCTGGAAATTCGCAATGCCCTGACCTTGCGCCCGGCAACGCCGGAAGATCGGGACCTGGTCATTCTGGTGGCAGCCTTCCTGGGGACTACCCGACTGATCGACAACCTGCACCTGAATCTCGACGCATCTGTCTGACTAGCACAATTCCTCTGTGGGAGCGGGCTTGCTCGCTGCCACAAGGGATCTGCTGAGCCCCTCAACTCGGGCCGACCGCCCACTCTTCGTTTCCGACTCCACTTTCCTCCGTTTGTCGGACATTTCTAACTTCAATGTTAAAAAAGTACCGGAAACAGGTCAGACAAAGTCAAGACAACTCCTTGCGCGGGGTTTACTGTATTCGCCCTGCGCCATGAATTCGTGTCGACGCAGTTGACCGGGACGCCCACCCATAGCGCTCCGGGATTTTTAGTGTTCAAAAGGCCGTTCAAGTAAAAAGGAAACCCGCAGCGATGGCGTATTACCGCACTCCTCATGACGTGACCGCTCTGCCCGCCTGGCAAGCGTTGAATGACCACCGCCAAGCCATGCAGGATTTCAGCATGCGCGAGGCCTTCAATGCCGACCCGCAGCGCTTTACCCAGTTCACCCTCAGCAGTTGCGGCCTGTTTCTCGATTATTCGAAGAACCTGATCAACGCCCAGACCCGTAGTCTTCTGGTGGGCCTGGCCAATGAAGTCGACCTCAAGGGCGCGATCAAGTCGCTGTTCGACGGCGAAATCGTCAACGCTTCCGAAGGTCGCCCAGCCCTGCATACGGCGCTGCGCCGTCCGGTCGGCGACAAGCTGTCGGTCAACGGCGTCAATGTGATGCCTGAAGTGCACAAGGTGCTGAACCAGATGACTGACCTCGTGGGCCGTATTCACGACGGTCTGTGGCGCGGTTACACCGAGAAGCCAATCACCGACGTGGTGAACATCGGCATCGGCGGTTCGTTCCTCGGCCCTGAGCTTGTGTCCGAGGCATTGCTGGCCTACGCGCAAAAAGGCGTGCGTTGCCACTACCTGGCAAACATCGACGGCAGCGAGTTCCACGAGCTGGCCATGAAGTTGCGTGCCGAGACCACGCTGTTCATCGTCTCGTCGAAATCCTTCAACACCCTCGAAACCCTGAAGAATGCTCAGGCCGCCCGTGCCTGGTACCTGGCTCAGGGTGGCTCGGAAGTAGAGCTGCATCGTCACTTCATCGCGGTATCGAGCAACAACGCCGCCGCCGTGGCGTTCGGCATCCGTGAAGAAAACATCTTCCCGATGTGGGATTGGGTTGGTGGGCGTTACTCGCTGTGGTCGGCCATCGGTTTGCCGATCGCCCTGGCCATCGGTATGTCGAACTTCAAGGAACTGCTGTCCGGTGCCTACACCATGGACCAGCATTTCCTCACCGCGCCGTTTGAACAAAACATGCCAGTACTGCTGGCTTTGCTCGGCGTCTGGTATGGCAACTTCTGGGGCGCGCAGAGCCATGCGATCCTGCCGTACGACCACTACCTGCGTAACATCACCAAGCACTTGCAGCAGTTGGACATGGAGTCCAACGGCAAGAGCGTGCGCCAGGACGGTACACCGGTCTCCACAGACACCGGCCCAGTGATCTGGGGCGGCGTGGGTTGCAACGGTCAACATGCCTATCACCAGTTGCTGCATCAGGGCACCCAACTGATCCCGGCTGACTTCATTGTGCCGATCGTCAGCTTCAACCCTGTGGCCGACCACCACCAGTGGCTGTACGCCAACTGCCTGTCGCAGAGCCAGGCGCTGATGCTCGGCAAGACCCTTGCAGAAGCCGAGACCGAATTGCGCGACAAAGGCATGGCGGAAGCCGATGTGCAAAAACTCGCATCGCACAAGGTGATCCCGGGCAACCGTCCGAGCAATACCTTGGTGGTCGAGCGCATCAGCCCGCGTCGTCTCGGCGCACTGGTCGCCATGTACGAGCACAAAGTCTTCGTGCAAAGCGTGATCTGGGGCATCAACGCCTTCGACCAGTGGGGCGTGGAGCTTGGCAAGGAATTGGGCAAAGGCGTCTACAACCGCTTGGTTGGCAGCGAGGAATCTCCGGCTGACGACCCATCCACTCAAGGCTTGATCAACTACTTCCGCGGTCGTCATCGCGGATAGTAGCCAGAAGGGGCGGTTTTCCCGCCCCTTTCAATATGCTGCCTCGACAGTTAGACGACACCGGGCTCTCTGCAAAATCGGTGGCGTTTGCTATCACTGTAGGAGCTGCCGAAGGCTGCGATCTTTTGATC
>NZ_JBOIBY010000189.1:0-5533 GCF_050739655.1 Pseudomonas sp.
ACTCGCGCCAGTTGCGAGCGAAGCTGGTAGACTCCGCCGCCATTATGATTCGACTTCAGAACCTGACTTTACAGCGTGGCCCGCAACGTCTGCTAGAAGACGCCGAGCTGACCCTGCACGCCGGCCACAAAGCCGGCCTCATCGGTGCCAACGGCGCCGGCAAATCGAGCCTGTTCGCCTTGCTTCGGGGTGAACTGCATCCGGATTCGGGTGACTGCTTCCTGCCGGCCGATTGGCGTATCGCCCACATGCGCCAGGAGGTCGACACGCTCGAACGCCTGGCGGTCGACTACGTGCTCGATGGCGACCTGCGCCTGCGCCAAGTGCAACGCGACCTGGCGGCAGCCGAAGCGGCCCATGACGGTGCCGCGCAGGCCCGCCTGCACTCGGAGCTCGACAGCGCCGACGGTTATACCGCCGACGCCCGGGCGCGCAAGTTGCTGGCCGGTCTGGGCTTCACCAACGAACAGATGGACCGGCAAGTCGGAGATTTCTCCGGTGGCTGGCGGATGCGTCTGAACCTGGCGCAGGCCTTGATGTGTCCATCGGACCTGCTGCTGCTCGACGAACCGACCAACCACTTGGATCTCGACGCCATCATCTGGCTCGAAGAATGGCTCAAAAGCTATCCCGGCACCTTGATGCTGATCTCCCACGACCGGGATTTCCTCGATGCCGTGGTCGATCACGTGGCCCACGTCGACCAGCGCAAGATCACCCTGTATCGCGGTGGCTACAGCGCCTTCGAACGTGCCCGTGCCGAACGACTGGCCCAGCAACAGCAGGCCTACGAGAAGCAGCAGGCGCAACGTGCGCACATGGAAAGCTACATCGCCCGCTTCAAGGCCCAGGCCACCAAGGCACGTCAGGCCCAGAGCCGGATCAAGGCGCTGGAGCGGATGGAAGAGCTGACCGCGGCGCACGTCGATTCGCCGTTCGATTTCGTCTTCCGTGAATCGCAGAAGATCTCCAGCCCGCTGATCGACCTGTCCGATGCCCGCCTGGGCTACGGCGAAAAAACCGTGCTGGAAAAGGTCAAGCTGCAACTGACTCCGGGCGCGCGCATTGGCTTGCTCGGCCCGAACGGCGCCGGTAAGTCGACCCTGATCAAGAACCTTGCCGGTGAACTGTCGCCATTGGCCGGGCGGTTGACCCGCGGCGAGAACACCGTCGTGGGTTACTTCGCCCAGCATCAACTCGACTCGCTGGACGCCAAGGCGAGCCCGTTGCTGCACTTGCAGCGCCTGGCCCCGACCGAGCGCGAGCAGACCTTGCGCGATTTCCTTGGCGGTTTCGACTTCCGTGGGGCGCGGATCGACGAGCCAGTACTGAATTTCTCTGGTGGCGAAAAAGCGCGTCTGGCGTTGGCTTTGATCGCCTGGGACCGACCGAACCTGTTGCTGCTCGACGAACCGACCAACCACCTGGACCTGGAAATGCGCCTGGCGCTGACCATGGCCCTGCAAGAATTCAGTGGTGCGGTGCTGGTGGTCTCCCACGACCGTCACCTGCTCAAAAGCACCACCGACAATTTCTTCCTGGTGGCCGATGGCAAGGTTGAAGAGTTCGACGGCGACCTGGAAGACTACACCCGTTGGCTGGTCGACTACCGTCAGCGCAATGCGCCGGTCAGCAGCACTCCAGTCAACCCGGACAAGACTGACAAGAAGGCCCAGCGTCAGGCCGCAGCTGCGTTGCGTCAGCAACTGGCGCCGCACAAGCGTGAGGCTGACAAGCTCGAAACCGAGCTGGGCAAGCTTCACGAGAAACTGGCGAAGATCGATACCAGCCTCGGTGACAGCGACATCTACGAGCCCGCGCGCAAGAATGATTTGCGTGATCTGCTGGCTGAACAGGCAAAGCTGAAGGTGCGTGAGGCAGAAGTGGAAGAAGCGTGGATGGAAGCCCTGGAACTGCTTGAAAGCATGCAGGCGGAGCTGGAGGCGCTGTCCTGATGGACGCTTTCAAGCTGCCGCTGCCGGCGATGTGGGTCGAGCCGATCTGGCTCGGCGCGCAAATCCTGCTGATTCTGCTGGCCGGCTACTTTGCACAGCGTTTCGTCGCCAAATGCCTGACCCGTCTCGGTGAGCGCTATCCGTTTCCGCCGCAGTTGCTGATGCCGCTGCGCGGGGGCCTTCGCTGGCTGATCATGGGCAGCGCGCTGATTTTCGTGCTGGAGCGCCTCGGGGTTTCAGCCACGGTGCTCTGGACCGCATTGTCCGGTTTTGTCGCGGTCGCGGCGGTGGCGTTTTTCGCCATGTGGAGTGTGCTGTCCAACCTGCTCTGCGCGATCCTGATCTTCACGGTCGGCCCGTTTCGCCTGGGTGATGTGGTCGAGTTGGTGGACACCACCGACAAGCCTGGGGTCAAAGGCCGGGTGGTGGCGATCAATCTGCTCTACACCACGCTGATTGAGGCAGAAGAGCTCGGCACGGGCAGCGCCATGGTTCAGGTGCCCAATAGCCTGTTCTTCCAGCGTTCGGTTCGGCGTTGGCGTGGTAGCGATGTGTTCCCTTCCAGTGGGTTTGAAAAGTAAGGCTCCTGTAGGCGCTGTCGAGTGCAACGAGGCTGCGATCTTTTGTTTGTTAAGAGCAAAGTCAAAAGATCGCAGCCTGCGGCAGCTCCAGGGGAGCCGAGATACTGAAGATGAAAACGCTCGCCGGCACTCGACACATCCTGCAAAAAATAGGTAGTCACCGGCCCAAAGCCGCATTAGCTTAGATGTCTGTTACGAGTCTGAGTCGAGGTGTGTGATGGAGCTTCAAACATGGCTGGCGTTTTTTGCCGCCTGTTGGGTGATCAGTTTGTCCCCCGGTGCTGGCGCCATTGCGTCGATGTCCAGCGGTCTGCAATACGGTTTCTGGCGCGGTTACTGGAACGCCTTGGGCCTGCAGTTGGGCCTTGCAGTACAGATTGCGATTGTTGGCGCCGGTGTCGGCGCAATTCTGACGGCCTCTGCCACCGCCTTTTATGCGATCAAATGGTTTGGCGTGGCGTACCTGGTTTTTCTCGCGATCAAACAATGGCGCGCTCTGCCCAGTGACATGAGTGATGACGCAGCGATCCGGCAGATTGGCAAGCCGATGGCGCTGGTGTTCCGTGGGTTTCTGGTGAACATCAGCAACCCCAAGGCGCTGGTGTTCATGCTTGCGGTGCTGCCGCAGTTCATTGATCCGCATGCCCCCCTGCTGATCCAGTACGTGATCATTGGCGTCACCATGATTTGCGTGGACCTGATTGTCATGGCCGGGTACACCGGGCTCGCTTCCAAGGTGCTGCGCATGCTGCGCACGCCAAAGCAGCAGAGACGCATGAACCGTACCTTTGCCGGTTTGTTCATTGGCGCGGCGGCGTTCATGGCAACGTTGCGTAAAGCCGCCGTCTAACCCGCACCATCCGAAAACTGTAGGAGCGAGCTTGCTCGCGAAGAACCTGAGAAGCCCGCGGGGTGTCAGTTGCCGATCGTCATCGTTGACGACCATCGCGAGCAAGCTCGCTCCTACAGATCACATCAAAGCTTGAGTGAAAATCATTGAGAGGGAACAATACGTTACTTCTTGTTTCCAATTGAGATTCATTCATGATTGCCCCGTCCCGTTTCCTGGCCTGGCTGGTCGCGCCGGTGTTTGCCCTATGCAGTTTCAATCTGCTGGCGGACACGGTGGAAGGCGCGCCGCAAGCCCTGCATTTACTCGACTACATCGGAGCGGATTACCCGCAGGCGGTGCAAGCAGGCAAGGTCGTCAACGAGTCCGAATACCGCGAGCAGCTGGAATTCGTCCGGGCGCTGCAAGGCTTGGTGTCCTCGATGCCGGGCAAACCGGAAAAGGCCGGGCTGGAACAGGGAATCGGCGCGCTGCGCAACGCGATCACCGCCCGTGAAGACGGTGCGGATGTTGCCCGTCAGGCGCGGCAACTCGGCGCGAAACTGGCGGTGGCCTATGAAGTGAGCCAGGCGCCGATCATTACTCCGGACCCCACCCGTGGTGCACCGCTGTACGCTCAGCACTGCTCGGTGTGCCATGGCGATACCGGCGCGGGTGATGGTCCCGCGGGTGTCGGCCTGACACCGCCACCGGCCAATCTGCGCGATAACGCGCGCCTGGATCACCTGAGTCTCTACGCGATCTACAACACCCTGGGACTGGGAGTTGAAGGCACCGACATGCCGGCTTTCGCCGATCAACTGGATGATCGTCAACGCTGGGACCTGGCGACCTACATCGCCAGCTTCAGCGCCGCCCCGGCGACCGCCAGCAGCGACAAGATCTACAACATTGCCGATCTGGCCCGTCAGACGCCGTCCGAAGTACAGGCCGCCGACGGCCCTCAAGCTGCCGCGACCTTCCGCGCTCAGCGGGCGCAGCCGCCGCAGGTCAAGCGTGGCCCGGCGCAACTGCTCGACTACACCGCCGCGACGCTGGACAAGAGTGTCGCAGCCTACCGCACCGGCGATCACGATCAGGCCTATGACCTGTCGGTGGCGGCGTATCTGGAAGGCTTTGAACTGGTCGAGAGCTCCCTGGACAACGTCGACGCCAACGTGCGTAAAGACACGGAAAAATCCCTGATGGCTTACCGTCAGTCGTTGCAGGATGGCTTGCCGATTGAGCAAGTCGAGCAGCGTCTGGAAGCGGCCAAGGCCAAGTTGAAGACGTCTGCCGGTTTGTTGGGCAGCGACGGTTTGAGCTGGTCCCTGAGCTACATTTCCGGCTTGCTGATTCTGCTGCGCGAAGGGCTGGAAGCGATTCTGGTGTTGGCGGCGATCCTTGCCTTCCTGCGCAACACTGGCCAGCAGTCGGCGGTGCGCAGCGTCAACGTCGGTTGGGGCCTGGCGTTGTTGGCCGGCTTGGGTACCTGGGCGTTGGCGGCGTATGTGATCGATGTCAGCGGTTCGCAGCGTGAGCTGCTGGAGGGCGCTACGGCATTGTTTGCCAGCGTCATGGTGCTGTGGCTTGGCGTCTGGATGCACGACCGTCGTCATGCCGCGGCCTGGCAGGATTACATCAAGAGCAGCCTGGTGGGCGGCGGCGGACGTTTCGGCTTTGCCATCCTGGCGTTCTTCTCGGTGTATCGCGAACTGTTCGAAGTGATCCTGTTCTACGAAACCCTGTGGTTGCAGGCAGGCCCGGCAGGCCATGACGCGGTGCTGGCCGGTGGTGCGACGGCGCTGGTGCTGTTGGTGGGCCTGGCGTGGGTCATCCTGCGTGGTTCGGCGAAGCTGCCATTGGCGTTGTTCTTCAGCATCAACGCCGGCCTGCTGTGCGCGTTGTCGGTGGTGTTCGCCGGGCACGGCGTGAAGGCGCTGCAGGAAGCCGGGATCTTCGGCACGCGGCCTGTTCCGTTCTTTGAGTTTGATTGGTTGGGGATTCATGCCGATGCCTATTCGCTGACGGCCCAGGCTGTGGCGATTATTGCGATTGTTGTCTTGTATGGTCGCAGCTGGGTGGCTGAGAAGCGGCGGGTGGCTGTTTCCTGACCGAGTGATTCTTTAAAAGATCGCAGCCTGCGGCAGCTCCTACAGGTGTACGCC
>NZ_JBOIBY010000190.1:0-4665 GCF_050739655.1 Pseudomonas sp.
GAGCAGCACCAACAGCTCGAGAGTCAAAAATCCATTCCACTCTTCCATTTGTTACAGGAAACGACCGATTCAAAGGAGGATTAAAGATAAATTCACCAGGGCTATTTTTCACATAGATGCTCGATACTCCAGCTGAAACCTCCACACTTAAAGAATACTGTCTATCATACAAAACAAAATCGGTAAGATCGAGAAGCTCCTTTCCGTCCACATAGTACCTGGGGACTATCTGCCTAATAACAGGCAAGACCAGCATTTCACTGAATCCTGACCCGCCGAATCCGAGTTCATAACTCCCCGCTTTCGTGAAAGAACCAGTAACCCGCCAACTATAGATAACAGACTCTGCGTTTACTTGCGGCTGGAATGTCAAATCCCCCTGCTCAATTCCATCTCCTTTGATCCATTGTAGACTCAACGGGTAGCCGGCCAATGGGCTATACGACTTCGGGACCAATGTGAATGTATGCGGTGTCCTCCTCAAATTTGGGATGTCAACATTGGAAACCTCCTTACCGTCCATCAAGACATTTGCTTCGTCAGCCAGATTGTTTGACAACAACTTGCTGATTGGCAGGATAATAGGTGTAGCCATGCCCTTACCCGACAGCGTCAGTTGAAAAGTGCCGCTTTTGGTTTTCCCCGCTACGTCCCACCGATAGCCAGTCTGCTCACTGCCAAATGCAGGCGAACTGGCTAAATTAGCGGGACTGAGCCCACCTTTGACTACACAGGTCAAGCTGACCGGAAGTCCAGCGAGTAGACTACCGGGTTTTGGAGTCAACGTGACAGTTTGCGGTTTATCCCGGAAAAACCAATTGCCCTCTGCAGGTACTGCTACACCATCAATCTTGACATTAGCCTCATCCGCCAGGTTATTGGACAGCAACTTGCTGATTGGCAAGGTAATCGGTGTAATCATGCCCTTACCCGACAGTTTCAGTTCAAAAGTACCGCTGTTGGTATTCCCCGTCACCCTCCAACTATGCATAGTTTGCTCAGAGCCAAAGCCTGGCGCACTCACCACGTTGGCAGGATTAAGGTTGCTTTTAATGGTGCAGGCCAGCGTGACCGGCAAGCCTGCCAATGGACTATCTGACTTGGGTCTCAGTGTGACGATCTGGGCTTGATTGCGGATAAACCAATTACCTCCGTCCGGTACAGCGACGCCACCAATCTGCACGTCTGCCTCATCCGCCAGATTGTTCGACAGCAACTTGCTGACAGCCAAGGTAATCGGTGTGGTCATGCCTTTACCCGTCAACGCCAGCTGGAAGGTGCCACTTCTGGTTTTCCCGGTTACTACCCAGCTATACGTGGTTCGCTCACTGCCAAAGGCTGGTTGACTCACCACGTCGGCGACACCGAGGCCACTTTTGATTGAACAGGTCAATGTGACCGGAAGCCCCCCCAGCGGGCTGCCTGGTTTGAGGGTCAACGTCACCGTTTGCGCCTTGTCCCGGAAAAACCAATTACCCCCGGCAGGCACGGCGACGCCGCCAATCTTCACGTCAGCCTCATCCGCCAGATTGCTCGAAATCACCAGGCTTCGGCGCTCCCACGACTCCACCACTTCCCTGCTGAAAAACACCAGGGTGATACGACCGCTCTTGCCAGCGTGCGGCGTAATCTTCCAACTGAACTTGCCATTGACGGGAGCCACCCAAGCGCCAAATTCCGGCGATGCGACAGTTTCCAGACCGCCATTGTCAACCAGCCCCAGGTTGATCTCCCTGGCGATCGCGGATGGAGCCTCCACCGTCACTTCGTTCTCCTGCCCGCGGAGCAAAACGAGCTCCGCTCCCCATTCCACTTTCTTGCCGTTGATAAACAATGTGGCCTGTTCCCAAGGGCTTGATGCAGCGTTTGCAGCTTTTAATTCGGTGGTCATGACGACGTTTCCTTTTCAGCGTTGGACATAAAAACCAGTCCGTGAACTATCAGGAAAAATCGATGCACCGAAAACTGTCATAACTGATGGGTCAGTTAGAACTAGGAGCGATAAAAACCCCAACGTCTTTATCAATGGCATGCATAGAATCAGATCAGTGCTCCACTCCACAGCGGGATCACTCTCGTATTCGGGCCGCGCCTTCAACAGCGCGGCCGTCACACCGGCTTACTGGGTAATACACCGAGTCGTGGTGGTGATTCGGGTCACTTGCCCATCTTCGGCCCGTACATCGCCCAGCACATCGGTTTTATCCATGGCCTGGCAGGTTCGTTCAGGAGGGGGTGGAGTGACTGCTGGAGGGGGTGGCGGACTGGAACAACCGCCGAGAATCGCCACGCAGAATGCCAGCGACATAGGTGAAATAACGCGTTTCCCAAGAATTTTCATAGGTTGACCCGCGATTAGTGATCGACACATTTTTGTGACAACAGAACCGGCGAGGAAAATCCACACACCTGTCAAAAAAATAAATATCTGCGAATCACCAATAGCCCAACCGGTGACTGATGCCAGTAGAAGCTGGCAGTTCTTACATCACCGGGTCAGGGCGTTGCAGGAAATTGCTCTGCAGTTCGTAGCGCAACTCTTCGGTCAGGGCGGCGACCGATTACACCGCCATTCACTGGAGAAGAGACCACGCTCCCGCGCCCAGACAATCGCCTCGCTGCGGCTATGCACACCGATTTTCGAATACACCGCCGCCACATTATTGCGCACCGTGTTCGGCGCCAGTTTCAGGCGCGCGGCGATTTCCTTGTCGGCCAGGCCTTCGCATATCAGGCTCAGCACATCGTGCTCACGGGCGGTCAGGTCGGTGAAGGACACGCCGGGCAATTTCGGTGAGTTGACGCTTTTCACGTTGGCCAGTTTTTCGATCAGCGTGCGACTGAACCATGAGGCGTCCTTCATCGCCTCTTCGATGGCCGCCACCAACTCCAGCTCAGTGCGCTTGCGCTCGGTGATGTCTATCAGCACCAGCAGATAGCACCGGTTGTCCTGAATATTCACGGTGTCTGCCGACACCGCGCAATCGATCAGCCCGGCGTCTTTTCGGCGGACGCGCACATCGATGCGGTCCAGGCTTGGAGATTTCGCCAATGCCGCGAAAAGCCGTATGCGTGCTCCCTTGTCGTCGATGAAGTCGATCTGCGCGACGCTCTTGCCGAGGACTTCTTCGCGGGAGTACCCGAGGGTATCGAGGAAGGCTTCATTCACATCCAGCACCACTTGATCGCGGGCAGCGCAGACCAGGATCGGCACCGGGGACAGGCGAAATGCCTTGGCAAAGCGTTCCTCGCTCTGGCGCAGGGCAGCTTCGACCTTGCGTCGCGGCTCCATGTCGACGAAGGAAAACAACATGCAGGCTTCGTCGTTGAGCTCCAGCGGCTGGCCGGCCACGATCACTTGCTTGCTGCCACCGTCGGACAAGCGCAGTTCGGCCTGCATTTGCGGTATGGTCGCGCCTTCGCGCAAGCGCTGCCTGGCCAGCTCCTTGTTTTCGGCCTGATCCAGCACGTCCAGCTCACAGGTAGACGTACCGATCACTTGGTCACGGGTGTAACCGGTCATCTCGAGGAACCCAGGGTTGACCTTGATGTAGCGCAAGTCACTGAGGCGGCAGATCACAGCGGGGGCCGGGTTGGCGGCGAAGGTTTTCTCGAAACGTTGCTCGGCGCTGGCCCAGTCGGTGACGTCGTCCATGATCAACACCAGCGATTCCGGCTCGCCACGGCTGTCGGCCAATACCAGGCTGCGCACGCGATGGACCCAGGTACGCTCTTCGTCCGCCGCTGACGTCACTTCCACCAGCACATCGCTGAACGTTTCGCCGCGCCCCACCCGGTTGATCGGGTAGCTGTCGACAGGCACCACATGATTGTTGCGATAGCGCAAGGCGAAGCGCTTGGCATACGCCTTGGCGTTGGCACCCAGGTCGCTGACTTGCGCAACACCGTGCATCGCCAGCGCCGCCTCGTTGGCCCACAGAATGCTCTGGTCGGGATCAAGCAGTATCACCCCGTCGGACAGACCGGCGATGATCTGCTGCAGCTGCCGGCGATTGGTTTCCGTGGTCAAAACGTCCTGGCTCATGGTGACTCCACAAGTAGGGGGAACCCGTGAAGAGTAAGACCGCAGACCTGTCTGATCGTGCGAAGAACCCGTGGGATCTTCATCATTTTCGGGATGTCTGACTAGTGCACGTTCAGCGCCGCCTCCAGCCCCGCCAGCTTGTCCGGATTGCGCATGATGAAGATCCGGCTCACCCGCCCCGCTTCATCAAAGCCAAAGGTCATCGACGCCGTGATAACGCCATCGGCCTTGATGACGACACCTTGGGCGCCATTGATTTCAATGGACAGCCATTCACACGCCTGCCAATAGGTGTGCAACGACTGACCGATGAAATCCAGCACGCGTGCGATACCCGACAGGGTTTCGCGGATGGCCGGGGCCTTGCCGCCGCTGTCGGCGCAGAGTTCAACGTCTTCGCTCAGCATGGCACTCAGGGAAACGGTCGAGCCGCTGGCGATAGCGCCGTGAAACGCACTCAGCAACTGAGTTTGACGCACGGGCTCCGGTTGGTAACGGGCGTGTCCGTTGCCCAGGCTCGCCTTGGCCCGGGACACCAGTTTGCGGCAAGCGGTTTCCTGCACCCCGACCGCATCGGCGACTTGCGGGTAATCCATGTCAAAGATTTCGTGGAGCAGGTA
>NZ_JBOIBY010000191.1:0-2344 GCF_050739655.1 Pseudomonas sp.
CAACGAAGGTCAGCGATTTGACGCATTGAATCTGCGTCGTAGGGAAGGTAAGCAAGATGGTACAGGTGAGAGCACACCAGCCGATCAACACCGACGGCAGTATCAATCTCGAGGCTTGGCTCGATCATGCGGTCAGTGTCGATCTGGCACTGGATCGCGAAGCCTTGAAAGAGGCCTGCGAGTTCGCTCGCGAGTCTGAGCAACAGGCCAATGCGGCCAAGAATCTATGGTCGGAAGGAAACTCGAGTTTCCGCACCGGCCTTGAGATCGCCGAGATTCTCGCCGACCTCAAACTCGATCAGGATTCGCTGGTTGCCGCGGTCCTGTACCGTGGTGTGCGCGAAGGCCAGATCAAGTTGCCGGCCGTCAGCCAGCGCTTCGGTCCGGTGGTAGCCAAACTGATCGACGGCGTGCAGCGCATGGCTGCGATCAGCGACAGCCTGAGCCCACGTAAATCCATGGTGATGGGCACTCAGGGCCAGGTCGAAAACCTGCGCAAAATGCTCGTGGCAATGGTCGACGACGTTCGAGTCGCCCTTATAAAACTGGCTGAGCGTACCTGCGCGATCCGTGCGGTGAAAACCGCCGATGACGAAAAACGTAACCGCGTGGCCCGTGAAGTCTTCGACATCTACGCGCCGCTCGCCCACCGTCTGGGTATTGGTCACATTAAATGGGAACTGGAGGATTTGTCCTTCCGTTACCTGGAGCCGGACCAGTACAAGCAGATCGCCAAGTTGCTCCATGAGCGACGACTGGATCGCGAGCGCTTCATCAGCGACGTGATGAGCCAGCTGAAAAACGAGCTGCAGGCCACCGGGGTCGAAGCCGATATCAGCGGTCGGGCCAAACACATCTATTCGATCTGGCGCAAAATGCAACGCAAGGGTCTGGAGTTCAGCCAGATCTACGACGTGCGTGCCGTTCGTGTACTGGTGCCGGAAATGCGCGATTGCTACACCGCACTCGGCATCGTCCACACCCTTTGGCGGCACATTCCGAAAGAGTTCGACGACTACATTGCCAACCCGAAGGAGAACGGCTATCGCTCGCTGCACACAGCGGTAATCGGTCCGGAAGGCAAGGTCCTGGAAGTGCAGATTCGTACCCATGCCATGCACGAAGAAGCTGAGCTGGGTGTGTGTGCGCACTGGAAGTACAAAGGCACTGACGTCAAGTCCGGTTCCAATCACTACGAAGAGAAAATTTCCTGGCTGCGTCAGGTTCTCGAGTGGCACGAAGAGCTGGGTGATATCGGTGGCCTGGCTGAGCAGCTGCGGGTCGATATCGAGCCCGATCGCGTCTACATCTTCACGCCTGATGGTCATGCCATCGACTTGCCCAAAGGCGCGACACCGCTGGACTTTGCCTACCGCGTACACACCGAAATCGGCCACAACTGCCGTGGCGCCAAGATCAATGGACGCATCGTTCCGCTCAACTACAGCCTGCAAACCGGTGAACAGGTCGAGATCATCACCAGCAAGCATGGCACCCCGAGCCGCGACTGGCTGAACTCGAACCTGGGCTACGTCACCACCTCTCGGGCGCGGGCGAAAATCGTTCACTGGTTCAAACTGCAGGCGCGCGACCAAAACGTTGCTGCTGGTAAAACCCTGCTCGAGCGCGAACTCAATCGCCTCGGTCTGCCAGCGGTGGATTTCGACAAGCTGGCCGACAAGGCCAACATGAAAACCGCCGAAGACATGTTCGCTGCACTCGGTGCCGGCGATTTGCGCCTGGCGCAACTGGTCAACCTGGCGCAGCAACTGGTCGAGCCTGAACGTGGCAACGAACAACTGGAGCTGATTCCACGCAAGGCTGCCGGCTATAAACCGGGCAAGCGCGGCGACATCCAGATCCAGGGTGTCGGCAACCTGATGACCCAGATGGCAGGCTGCTGCCAGCCACTTCCGGGGGACGCAATCGTCGGTTACATCACCCAAGGGCGTGGCGTGAGCATTCACCGCCAGGACTGTGCCTCGGCGCTGCAACTGGCCGGTCGCGAGCCGGAGCGGATCATTCAGGTCAGCTGGGGCCCGGTACCGGTGCTCACCTATCCGGTGGACATCGTCATCCGTGCTTACGACCGCTCTGGTCTGTTGCGAGATGTCTCACAGGTGCTGCTCAACGAGCGGATCAACGTGCTGGCGGTCAATACCCGCTCGAATAAAGAGGACAACACTGCGCTGATGTCCCTGACCATCGAGATCCCGGGGCTGGACGCGTTGGGGCGGTTGCTGGGTCGGATTTCCCAGTTGCCGAACATCATCGAAACCCGGCGTAACCGTACGCCTTAACGGGCGATGGATATCTCTGTAGGAGCTGCCGCAGGCTGCGATCT
>NZ_JBOIBY010000192.1:0-4706 GCF_050739655.1 Pseudomonas sp.
ACGACAAGCACCACAACACCTACGTCGTGAACCTGAACAACCTGGTGCCAGGCACCGAGTTCGAAGGCAAGACCCTGGAAGAAATCGTCAAGACTTCCTCGGGCGGTATCTTCAACAACGCCGCTCAAGTGTGGAACCACACTTTCTACTGGAACTGCCTGGCGCCAAACGCTGGCGGTCAACCAACCGGCGCACTGGCTGACGCCATCAACGCTGCTTTCGGTTCGTTCGACAAGTTCAAGGAAGAGTTCAGCAAGACTTCCATCGGCACCTTCGGCTCCGGCTGGGGCTGGCTGGTGAAAAAAGCTGACGGCTCCCTGGGCCTGGCCAGCACCATCGGCGCCGGCAACCCGCTGACCAACGGCGACACCCCGCTGCTGACCTGCGACGTCTGGGAACACGCTTACTACATCGACTACCGCAACCTGCGTCCAAAATACGTTGAAGCATTCTGGAACCTGGTTAACTGGAAATTCGTGGCTGAGCAGTTCGAAGGCAAAACCTTCACCGCTTAAGCTTGAATGCCAGATAAAAAACCCGGCTTTTATGCCGGGTTTTTTTATGGGTGAATGGGTGGGAGCGAGATGTGGATTGACTGTGAGGCCGTTATTGCAAGCAGACTCGCTTCTAAAGTTGGAATAAGTACATCTGTTGGAAATTGATCGTCTGTGGGGTCGTCATCGCCAGCAGGCTGGCTCCCACAGGGGATGGGTATCAGGGAGAGATTGGTCGGCCGTCGGGCCGTCATCGCCAGCAAGCCGGCTCCTCCAGTAGATCTGCGTACACCATTGCTTTTCACCACTCAACAGGCCGAGTGTCAGCTCGCCTGCAGCTTTTGATCTGGATCCACCCGCCCCATCGGGAGGCTGAGTGGAGGCGTTCATCCGGGGATTGGCGCACAGCGCCGTTCGACGCAGTCGAACTCATCGCATGTAGGTGCCAGCGAAGCCAACCGGAGGGCGATGCCCCCGGATGAATGCCGGAGCGAAGGAACCCCGAGCCTCAGCGAGGGGCCGGACGCTCGGGGCAAGACCTTTGGTTCCTTTGGGGCGTTTGCCAAAGGGACTCGCCGTAAGGGCGAAACCATAAGAAGCCGTGACCGAAGAAATGGATATGTACTCAATCAACCAAACCCTGGCCGGCCCAAAGGCCGCCACGGTAAAACAAACCTCCACCCCCCCGGCCACACCCGTCTACCATCAACCCAAAGGAAATTATCTACACATCCCCTCAAGTTGAAGGACTCGACAACCGACACAGTACTAATCCGATAATTAATCAGTCACAGCATATCGGCCAAGGTGCAGGCAAAATCCCGCTAGGATGATTGACCCTTTGACTGCCATCACGGGATTGCCAATACTCATGGCAACTTGATGCTACCCGCACGGAACAAGGAATAACCCTTTGAAGCTGGAACTCAAGAACAGCTTGTCGGTGAAGTTGCTCCGGGTCGTGCTCCTGTCGGCATTGATCGTCGGCGTCGTCTTGAGCTGCGCGCAGATTGTTTTCGATGCCTATAAAACACGCCAGGCCGTCGCTGGTGACGCCGAGCGCATCCTGGACATGTTCCGCGACCCTTCGACCCAGGCCGTTTACAGCCTGGACCGGGAAATGGGCATGCAGGTTATCGAAGGCTTGTTTCAGGATGATGCTGTGCGCCAAGCCTCCATCGGGCATCCCAATGAAGCCATGCTCGCGCAAAAATCCCGCGAGTTGCAGCATTCCAACAGCCGTTGGTTGACCGACCTGATTCTGGGCAAGGAACGCACCTTCACCACTCAGTTGGTGGGTCGTGGTCCCTACAGCGAATATTACGGCGATCTGAGCATCACCCTCGATACCGCCACCTACGGCCAGGACTTCATCGTCAGTTCGGTCATCATCTTCATTTCCGGCGTGTTACGTGCTCTGGCGATGGGTCTGGTGCTGTACCTGGTCTATCACTGGCTGCTGACCAAACCCCTGTCGCGGATCATCGAGCACCTGACCGAAATCAATCCCGACCGTCCCAGCGAACACAAGATCCCGCAGATCAAGGGCCACGAAAAAAACGAACTGGGGATCTGGATCAACACCGCCAACCAGTTGCTGGAGTCCATCGAGCGCAATACCCATCTGCGTCATGAAGCGGAAAACAGTCTGTTGCGCATGGCCCAGTATGATTTCCTGACCGGCCTGCCGAATCGTCAGCAATTGCAATCGCAGCTGGACAAAATCCTCGTCGACGCCGGCAAGTTACAACGTCGCGTCGCGGTGCTGTGTGTCGGCCTCGATGACTTTAAAGGCATCAACGAACAGTTCAGCTACCAGACCGGTGACCAGCTGTTGCTGGCCCTGGCCGATCGTCTGCGAGCGCACAGTGGACGCCTTGGTGCCCTCGCCCGTCTGGGCGGTGATCAGTTCGCCCTGGTTCAGGCCGATATCGAACAACCCTACGAAGCCGCCGAACTGGCACAAAGTATTCTCGATGACCTGGAAGCGGCCTTTGCCCTCGATCATCAGGAAATCCGCTTGCGTGCCACCATCGGCATCACCCTGTTCCCCGAGGATGGCGACAGCACCGAGAAGTTGCTGCAGAAAGCCGAGCAAACCATGACGCTGGCCAAGACCCGCTCGCGCAACCGTTACCAGTTCTACATTGCCAGCGTCGACACCGAGATGCGCCGCCGTCGCGAGCTGGAAAAGGACCTGCGTGACGCCCTTGCCCGCGAGCAGTTCTACCTGGTCTATCAACCGCAGATCAGCTACCGCGACCACCGGGTGGTCGGTGTCGAGGCGCTGATTCGCTGGCAGCATCCCGAACACGGGCTGGTTCCACCCGACCTGTTCATCCCGCTGGCCGAGCAGAACGGCACCATCATTGCCATCGGTGAATGGGTGCTGGACCAGGCCTGCAAACAATTGCGCGACTGGCACGACCAGGGTTTCAGCGACCTGCGCATGGCGGTGAACCTCTCCACCGTTCAGTTGCACCACGCCGAATTGCCACGCGTTGTGAACAACCTATTGCAAATGTATCGCCTGCCACCGCGCAGCCTGGAGCTGGAAGTCACCGAGACCGGCCTGATGGAAGACATCAGCACCGCCGCCCAGCACTTGCTCAGCCTGCGTCGCTCCGGCGCACTGATCGCGATTGACGACTTCGGTACCGGTTACTCGTCACTGAGCTATCTCAAGAGCCTGCCGCTGGACAAGATCAAGATCGACAAGAGCTTCGTTCAGGACCTTCTCGACGATGACGACGATGCAACCATCGTTCGCGCCATCATCCAGCTGGGCAAGAGCCTGGGCATGCAGGTGATCGCAGAAGGCGTGGAAACCGCCGAACAGGAGGCGTACATCATCTCCGAAGGCTGTCACGAAGGTCAGGGTTATCACTACAGTAAACCGCTGCCTTCACGGGAACTGAGCGCTTATCTGAAGCAGGCCCAGCGCAGTAACGCCGCTATTTTGTAGAAAGATCGCAGCCTCGTTTCACCTGTAGGAGCGAGCTTGCTCGCGAAGAACGTCAAGGCGACGCATTTTTTCAGATAGCGCGCGTCATCGTTCACGTCCATAGCGAGCAAGCTCGCTCCTACAGAGTGAAACGAGGCTGCGATCTTTTGATCCACCTCAGATACTCCGTAAATAAGAAATATTTCCAAGCACAACCCTTTACACATAATGCGAAAGATTTGCATTATGTCGCAGTTTTGCGCGCCGAACGCGCCACACCACCCCCTCTCGAAGCAGGATGTTCGCCATGATTCGTATGCCTCTGGCTACCGCCAGTCTGTTGGCCATCGCAATTTCCCTCGCCGGTTGCGGTGAAGGCAAAGACAAAGACAAAGCTGCCGCTCCTGCGCCAGCCGCCAGCACCGCTGCTGCCCCGGCTGCTCCAGCCGCTGCACCTGCCGCTGCCGCTAAAGTCGACGAAGCCGCCGCCAAAGCTGTTGTCGCGCACTACGCCGACATCGTTTTCGCTGTTTACAGCGATGCCGAATCCACCGCGAAAACCCTGCAAACCGCCGTTGACGCTTTCCTGGCCAAACCGAACGCCGATACCCTGAAAGCCGCCAAGGCTGCCTGGATCGCCGCTCGCGTTCCTTACCTGCAGAGCGAAGTGTTCCGTTTCGGCAACACCATCATCGACGACTGGGAAGGTCAGGTGAACGCCTGGCCTCTGGACGAAGGCCTGATCGACTACGTCGACAAATCCTACGAACACGCATTGGGTAACCCGGGCGCTACCGCCAACATCATCGCCAACACACAGGTTCAGGTCGGCGAAGACAAGATCGACGTGAAAGACATCACCCCGGAAAAACTCGCCAGCCTGAACGAGCTGGGCGGTTCCGAGGCCAACGTCGCCACCGGCTACCACGCCATCGAATTCCTGCTCTGGGGCCAGGACCTGAACGGCACCGGTCCTGGCGCCGGCAACCGTCCAGCTTCGGACTACCTGGAAGGCAAAGGCGCCACTGGCGGTCATAACGATCGTCGTCGCGCTTACCTGAAATCCGTGACCCAGCTGCTGGTCAGCGACCTGGAAGAAATGGTTGGCAACTGGAAGCCGAACGTGGCCGACAACTACCGTGCAACCCTGGAAGCGGAGCCTGCTGAAACCGGTCTGCGCAAAATGCTGTTCGGCATGGGCAGCCTGTCCCTGGGCGAACTGGCGGGCGTGCGCATGTAGGTTTCCCTGGAAGCCAACTCCCCTGAAG
>NZ_JBOIBY010000193.1:0-3205 GCF_050739655.1 Pseudomonas sp.
GCGATAGCGGTGTGTCAGCCTGCACATCTATTCGCTGACACGACGCCATCGCGGGCAAGCCCGCTCCCACAGGGTTTTGTGGTGGTCAGCCATCTTCTTCTATATCCAACAACAGATTTTCCAGCGCCTCGCGGTATTCGCCCGGTTCCTTCCACATCCCCCGCTGCTGCGCTTCGAGCATGCGTTCGGTCATGTCGCGCAAGGCATGCGGGTTGTGTTCACGAACAAAATCCCGGGTGCCGGGATCAAGCAAATAAGCATCCGCCAGCAACGCGTACTGGTGATCGTCGATCAACCGGGTGGTGGCATCGAAGGCGAACAGGTTGTCGACGGTTGCGGCCATTTCGAACGCGCCTTTATAGCCGTGGCGTTTGACGCCTTCAAGCCACTTCGGATTGGCCGCCCGGGAACGAATGACCCGATTCAGTTCTTCCTTGAGCGAACGAATTTTCGGCAGGTCCGGCTGGCTGTGGTCGCCGTGATAACTGGCCGCCGCCTCGCCGCTGAGACTTTCCACGGCGGCGAGCATGCCGCCCTGGAATTGGTAGTAGTCATTGGAATCGAGCAGATCGTGCTCGCGGTTGTCCTGGTTTTGCAGCACCGCTTGCACCTGGCTTAAACGCTGGGCGAACTGATCGCGGGCAGCGGTGCCTTCGTCGGAACCGCCGTAGGCATAGCCGCCCCAGTTCAGGTACACCTCGGCCAGGTCATCGCGGCTCTGCCACAGCCGCCCGTCGATGGCGCCCTGCACGCCCGCGCCGTAGGCACCGGGCTTGGCACCAAAAATCCGCCAGCCGGCCTGACGCCGTGCGGCGTCTTCATCGAGCCCCGATTGCAGTAACGCCTCGCGCTCGGCCCGAACCTTGGCTGCCAGCGGGTTGAGATCGTCCGGCTCATCCAGCGCGGCAACGGCCTGCACGGCGGCGTCGAACAACCGGATGAGGTTGGCGAAGGCATCGCGGAAGAACCCCGACACTCGCAGCGTAACGTCTACTCGCGGCCGGTCGAGCAGGCTCAACGGCAGGATTTCGAAGTCATCGACCCGTTGGCTGCCGGTGGCCCATACCGGACGCACGCCCATCAGCGCCATGGCCTGGGCGATGTCGTCGCCGCCCGTGCGCATGGTCGCCGTGCCCCACACCGACAGTCCGAGCTGACGCAAATGATCGCCATGGTCCTGCAGGTGGCGCTCAAGAATCAGGTTGGCCGACTGGAAGCCGATGCGCCATGCCGTGGTGGTGGGCAGGTTACGCACGTCCACCGAATAGAAGTTGCGCCCGGTGGGCAGCACGTCCAGGCGGCCACGGCTGGGTGCGCCGCTGGGGCCGGCCGGGACGAAGCGGCCGCTTAAGGCGTCGAGCAAGCCGCGCATTTCCGCAGGGCCGCAGGCGTCGAGGCGGGGGGCGACGACTTCGCGTAGATGGTCAAGGATGGCTTGGACTTCTATCCACCCGTCCCCTTGTGGGAGCGAGCCTGCTCGCGATGGTGTATCTGCAACATTGGTGTCGACTGACACTCCATCGCGAGCAGGCTCGCTCCCACATAGAACAGCATCTGCCGAAAGGACACGAAAAAGTGGCGTCAGAGTGGCGCTGAGTGTGTTCCCGGTCAAGGAAAAACCACCGCGCAGGTCGGCCGATAGATTGGTGCCGGAGACTGTGCTAAAAAGGCTGCCATGTCGTGCTGGCCCTTGAGCATCAAGGGTTTCGAGCCGTTAAACGGACAAATTGATTCACAAAGGCGACGGTAAAGTCACTATGGAACAGCACCCCAGCGCCTTGAAGGTCATGGTGATCGACGATTCGAAGACGATTCGTCGCACCGCCGAAACGCTGCTCAAGAACGTGGGTTGTGAGGTCATCACGGCCATCGACGGTTTCGATGCCCTGGCCAAGATCGCCGACAATCACCCCGGCATCATCTTCGTCGACATCATGATGCCGCGTCTGGATGGTTATCAGACCTGCGCTTTAATCAAGAACAACAGTGCCTTCAAGTCAACGCCAGTGATTATGCTGTCGTCCAAGGACGGGCTGTTCGACAAGGCCAAGGGGCGTATCGTCGGCTCCGACCAGTTTTTGACCAAGCCTTTCAGCAAGGAAGAACTGCTGAGCGCGATCCAGGCCCATGTTCCGGGCTTCGCCGCCGTTTTGCCGCAGTAAGACACCTACAGTGACGCTCGGCCAACGGGCCTTGTGTCGACAAGAATGGGGAAGACCATGGCTCGTATTCTGATCGTCGACGATTCGCCGACTGAAATGTACAAACTGACCGGCATGCTGGAAAAGCACGGTCATGAAGTGTTGAAAGCCGAAAACGGCGCCGACGGTGTAGCCCTGGCCCGCCAGGAAAAACCCGACGCAGTGTTGATGGACATTGTCATGCCGGGCCTCAACGGCTTCCAGGCAACCCGTCAGCTGACCAAGGATCCGGACACCGGGCACATTCCGGTGATCATCATTACCACCAAGGATCAGGAAACCGACAAGGTCTGGGGCACGCGCCAGGGGGCCAAGGATTACCTGACCAAACCGGTCGACGAAGAAACCCTGCTCAAAACCCTGAATAACGTGCTGGCCGGTTGATCGTCCGGCCATGACCGAGTCGCTGACGGCTTTTGAACTGCTGCTGCAGATCGACCAGCGCTGTCGCCTGTTGGCGGCGGACTTGCCGTCCCAGCCGACCCGACAGGACAACTGGAGCGGCATCGGTTTTCGCTTGGGCGAGCACTGGTATGTAGCGCCCATGGGCGAGGTCAGTGAAGTCTTGCACGAGCCGCGTTTTACCCAGGTGCCAGGGGTCAAGCCTTGGGTAAAAGGTGTGGCCAACCTGCGCGGGCGCCTGCTGCCGATCATGGATCTGTGTGCCTTCTTTGGGCACGAGCTATCGGTGGCTCGCCGGCAGCGGCGGGTGTTGGTCGTGGAACATCACGAAGTGTTTGCCGGGTTGATGGTGGATGAGGTGTTCGGGCTTCAGCATTTTGCTCAGGACAGTCTTGAACCGGTGGATAGGCTGGATGGCCCGATTGCACCGTTCATTCAGGGCCGGTTCGAGCGCGAGCAGAGTTGGCAGGTGTTCAGCCCGTTTGCGCTGGCGCAGTCCCAGGGGTTCATGAACATCGCGATATAGTCACGGACCCTGTGGGAGCTGGCTTGCCAGCGATGGCATCACCTAGGTTCGATGTGAGACCGAGGCGCTTGCATCG
>NZ_JBOIBY010000194.1:0-13308 GCF_050739655.1 Pseudomonas sp.
AACCAAAAAGTCTCGCCCCGAACGTACGGCCCCTCGCCAAGGCTCGGGGTTCCTTCGCTCCGGCATTCATCCGGGGGCATCGCCCTCCGGTTGGCTTCGCTGGCACCTACATGCGATGAGTTCGACTGCGTCGAACGGCGCTGCGCGCCAATCCCCGGATGAACGCCTCCACTCAGCCTCCCGAAGGGGCGGGTGGATCAAGATCAAAAGCTGCAGGCGAGCTGACACTCGGCCTGTTGAGTGGTGAAGAGCATGGTGTGCGCCGCTCTGGATTTGCTTTTCTGTGGGAGCTGGCCTGCCAGCGATGGCGGCCTGACAGCCGACCTGATTCGGCGAATGTACACGGCCCCTGTGGGAGCTGGCTTGCCAGCGAAGGCGGCCTGACAGCCGACCTGATTCGGTGAATGTACTCGGTCCCCTGTGGGAGCTGGCTTGCCAGCGAAGGCGGCCTGACAGCCGACCTGTCTATTGAGCCTGTCCCCAATCCAAATGTAGGAGCTGCCGTAGGCTGCGATCTTTTGATTTTCTAAAGCAAGATCAAAAGATCGCAGCCTGCGGCAGCTCCTACACGGGTATTGCGAGATCCCGAAGGTTCAATTCGCCAGCCGAACCCCGCCCATGCTCCCGCTCAATTCATAAGCCGCCAATTCCGCCTGATGCGCCGATAACAGTTCCGGCAGCGATCCGCGCAGGTATTCCACCCAGGTCTTGATCTTCGCATCCAGGTATTGCCGCGAAGGGTAGATGGCGTACAGGTTCAGTTCCTGGGAGCGGTACTTGGGCATCATCCGTACCAGCGAGCCGTTGCGCAGGCCGTCGATGGCGGCGTACAGCGGTAGCACGCCGACGCCCATGCCGCTGGAGATCGCGGTTTTCATGGCGTCGGCTGAGTTCACCAGGAACGGTGAGCTGTTGATGGTGACCATTTCCTGGCCATCGGGGCCGTCGAAGGCCCATTTTTCCAGGGGGATGACCGGGCTTACCAGGCGCAGGCAGGCGTGGTTGAGCAGGTCGCTGGGTTTTTGTGCGCAACCGTTGGCTTTGACGTAGGCGGGCGATGCGCAAACGATGCTGTAGGTGATGCCCAGGCGCTGGGAAACAAAGCCCGAGTCCGGCAGTTCGCTGGCGAGCACGATGGACACGTCGTAGCCCTCGTCGAGCAGGTCCGGCACGCGGTTGGCCAGGGTCAGGTCGAAGGTGACGTCCGGGTGGGTCTTGCGATAGCCGGCGATGGCGTCGATCACGAAGTGCTGACCGATGCCGGTCATGGTGTGCACCTTGAGCTGTCCGGCGGGGCGCGCGTGGGCGTCGCTGGCCTCGGCTTCGGCTTCTTCGACGTAGGCCAGGATCTGCTCGCAGCGCAGCAGGTAGCGCTTGCCGGCTTCGGTCAGGGCGATGCGTCGGGTCGTTCGGTTGAGCAGACGGGTTTGCAGGTGGGCTTCCAGGTTGGAGACCGCGCGCGAGACGTTGGCCGTGGTGGTGTCCAGTTGCACGGCGGCGGCGGTGAAACTGCCGGCCTCGGCCACGTAACTGAAGGCGCGCATGTTTTGCAATGTGTCCATGGGGTGCTCTCGGGTTCGATGGCAAATTGTGACACGAAGTTTCAGAGTCTGAGACCCCGACTTAGGGATTATCTCGTTAACGGTAACAAAGATTCACAGGAATCCCAGCTTATCGCCTGCAACGCCTCCCCATAGAATTTCGGCCATCTCTGTAGGAGCTGCCGAAGGCTGCGATCTTTTGATTTTTTTCCGAAGCAAGATCAAAAGATCGCAGCCTGCGGCAGCTCCTACACGGGCCATCTATTACCCTCAGGAATTTTCAGCAGTGCCGCGTCGCATCAGCAGAGCGCTTAGGCCGCTCAGTGTTTTGGCTTTAACCCTGGCAATCGGCGGCTGCATCGGAACCGGAGGTATTGCCCCGCAGGGCAAGGCGCTGGAGGCCAATTCATTGGTCACTGACGAAGCCATCCAGAGCGCCGCCCAGGATGCGCATTGGCCGACCGCGCAATGGTGGCAGGCCTATGGTGATCCGCAATTGAACCGCTGGATCGACCTCGCGGTACAAGGCAGTCCGACCATGGCCATGGCCACCGCCCGAGTGCGTCAGGCGAAATCCATGGCCGGCGTTGCCGAAGCCGCCGAGTCGCTGCAGATCAACGGCGAGTCCACCCTCAAGCGCCACAACTGGCCCACCGATCAGTTCTACGGGCCGGGCGATCTGGCCAACAGCACGACCTGGGACAACAACGCCGCGCTGGGTTTCAGCTACGCCCTCGACCTTTGGGGGCGCGAAAGCAACAACACCGAGCGAGCAGTGGACATGGCTCACGTGTCGGTCGCCGAAGCGCGTCAGGCTCAGCTCGAATTGCAGAACAACATGGTGCGCGTCTACATCGAGCTTTCGCTGCATTACGCGCAGCGGGACATTGTCGAGGCGACCCTGCATCAGCAACAGCAAATCCTCGATCTGGCGCAAAAGCGCCTGAACGGGGGCATCGGTACCCATTTCGAAGTCAGCCAGGCTGAAACACCGCTCCCGGAAACCCATCGCCAGATTGATGCGCTGGACGAAGAAATCGCCCTCAGCCGCAATCAACTGGCCGCACTGGCAGGCAAGGGGCCTGGGGAGGGCGCGCAATTGCAGCGACCGACGCTGTCCTTGGGCGCGGCACTGAAACTGCCGTCGTCGTTGCCCGCGCAATTACTCGGCCAACGTCCGGACGTGGTTGCCAGTCGCTGGCAAGTGGCGGCGCAGGCGCGGGGCATTGATGTGGCGCATGCCGGTTTTTACCCGAACGTCGATCTGGTCGGCAGCCTCGGGTACATGGCTACTGGCGGCGGTGCACTGGAATTCCTGACAGGCAAGAAACTCAACTACAGCGTCGGCCCGGCGATTTCCTTGCCTATCTTCGACGGTGGGCGTTTGCGTGCGGAGTTGGGCGAAGCGTCGGCCGGGTATGACATCGCTGTGGCGCATTACAACCAGACCCTGGTCAACGCGCTGAAGAATATTTCCGATCAGTTGATCCGCCGCGAGTCCATGGACAAGCAGCAAGCCTTTGCCGCCGAGTCGGTGAGCACCGCCCAGAAGACCTACGACATCGCGATGATCGCTTACCAGCGCGGCCTCACCGATTACCTCAACGTGCTCAATGCCCAGACGTTGCTGTTCAAACAACAGCAAGTGCAGCAGCAAGTGCAGGCGGCGCGGTTGAGTGCTCATGCGGAGCTGGTGACGGCGTTGGGTGGTGGATTGGGGGCGGGGAACGATGTGCCGAACGCCGAACAAGTCCAGCCACCGAAAACCCCGGTTCTGCTGAGGTGAATGCAATACCTGTGGGAGCCAGCCTGCTGGCGATGAGGGCGGCACGTCCAACATTGATGTCGACTGATACTCCGCTATCGCCAGCAAGCTGGCTCCCACGGTTCCAAACCGTGTCTGAATTTCATTGAGCAGGATTTAATGACTCCCTTGCCCGCACCTCTGCGCTGGCTCTACTCCCTCGAATGGCGTCGGGGTTTCTTCGACTGGGCACGCAGTGACGGCGTGACCTGGGTGTATATCTTCAAGGTGCTGATCGCGGCGTTCCTGACGCTGTGGCTGGCCATGCGCCTGGAGTTGCCGCAGCCGCGCACGGCGATGATCACCGTGTTCATCGTCATGCAGCCACAAAGCGGTCAGGTGTTCGCCAAGAGTTTCTATCGCTTCCTCGGCACCCTGGCCGGGTCGGCGGTGATGGTGGCGCTGATTGCCTTGTTTGCGCAGAACACTGAACTGTTTCTCGGCGCGCTAGCGATCTGGGTCGGTATCTGCACCGCCGGCGCGGCGCGTTCGCGCAACTTTCGCGCCTACGGTTTTGTGCTGGCTGGTTACACCGCAGCCATGGTCGGATTGCCTGCCTTGGCTCATCCGGAAGGCGCGTTCATGGCAGCGGTCTGGCGGGTCCTGGAGATTTCCCTGGGGATCCTCTGCTCGACGCTGGTCAGTGCCGCGATCCTGCCGCAATCGGCCAGCGCCGCCATGCGCAATGCCTTGTACCAGCGCTTTGGTGTGTTCGCTCTGTTCGTCACCGATGGCTTGCGTGGCCGCAGTCAGCGCGAGGCGTTCGAGGCCGGCAACGTGCGTTTCATCGCCGAGGCGGTGGGCCTGGAAGGGCTGCGCAGCGTCACCGTGTTCGAAGACCCGCACATGCGTCGGCGCAATGGACGACTGAGTCGCCTGAACAGTGAGTTCATGGGCATCAGCACCCGCTTCAATGCCTTGCATCAGTTGCTCGAACGCCTGCGTGGCAGTTGCAGCGAACAAGCGGCAGCCGCCATCAAACCGGGCCTTCAAGACCTGGCCGAGGTGCTCGACGGTTTCAGTGGCCGCGCCCTGACCAGCGCCGATGCGGCGCGGCTGGTCACGGCATTGACCGTCTACAAGGAAGGCTTGCCGGCGCGGGTACGCAGCCTGCGCGCGACGTTCCTGGCGAGCCAGCCGAGCGACGCCGAGCTGCTGGATTTCCACACCGCCTACGAATTGCTCTATCGCTTCGTCGACGACTTACACAGTTATGCACAGACCCACGCCTCCCTGGCCGATCACAGTCATGAACGCGAGCAGTGGGACGAACCCTTCACCCCGCAAACCAACTGGCTGGCAGCTGCCGCCTCGGGGATTCGCGCCTCGTTCATTCTGCTGGTGCTGGGCAGCTATTGGGTGGCCACCGCGTGGCCGAGCGGGGCGACCATGACCCTGGTGGCCGCCGCTACCGTGGGCCTTTCCGCCGCCACACCGAACCCCAAACGCATGGCTTTCCAGATGGCTTGCGGCACCTTTCTCGGGGCGCTGATCGGTTTTGCCGAGATGTTCTTCATCTTCCCGTGGATCGATGGTTTCCCTTTGTTGTGCGTGATGCTCGCGCCGGTGTTCGTGCTCGGCGCGTTCCTCGCATCGCGGCCGCAATACGCCGGGGTCGGGGTGGGATTGTTGATTTTCTTCAGCATCGGTTCGGTGCCGGACAACCTGACGATCTACAACCCCTACGCCTTCATCAACGACTACATCGCCATGGTGATCGGCATGTTGGTGTGCGCGGCAGCGGGGGCAATCATTCTGCCGCCCAACAGCCGCTGGTTGTGGCGCCGACTGGAGCAAGATCTTCGTGGCCAGGTGGTGTACGCCATCAGCGGCAAGCTCAAGGGCCTGGCGTCGCGCTTCGAAAGCCGCACCCGCGACCTGGTGCACCAGGCCTACGGTTTCGCGGCGGGTCAGCCTCAGGTGCAACGCAACCTGCTGCGCTGGATGTTCGTGGTGTTGGAGGTCGGGCACGCGATCATCGAGTTGCGCAAGGAACAAGCGATGCTGCCGGTGCATCCGGCCTATGCCGAATCCCAGCCGTGGCGACAGTCGATCCGGGTGATGGGGCGCGCGCTGGTGCGACTGTTCCTGCAACCAGGCCAGAGCAATCTGGAACGCGCACTGATTGCGGTCGACCACGCTATCAGCCGCGTGCAAGCCACTGACGAACCGTTCGCCCCGCATTTCGACACGTCGGCGTTGCGACGGGTGAAGAGTTACCTGCACTTCATCCGCACCTCGCTGCTGGACCCGCAATCGCCATTGGCCGGCTACACCCGTGCCGTCGCCCCAGCCAAGCCCCAAGGACTTCAACATGCCTCGTGAAATCGCCTTCCACGGCGTGTACATGCCGACCATGACCCTGATGTTTTTGCTGGCGGCGGCGCTGGCCTGGGCGCTGGACCGGTTCCTGTCCGGGTTCGACCTGTACCGCTTCTTCTGGCACCCGGCGCTGCTGCGCCTGAGTCTGTTTATTTGTCTGTTCGGCGCGATGGCGCTGACTGTCTATCACTGAGAATGCCTTGATGAAAAAGTTTTTCAGTCTGCTCGCGACCCTGCTGGTACTGGCCCTTGCGATATGGATCGGTCGTACCCTGTGGGTGCATTACATGCAAACCCCGTGGACCCGCGACGGTCGGGTACGCGCCGACATCATCAACGTCGCCGCCGACGTCACCGGTGAAGTGGTGAACGTGCCGGTGCGTGACAACCAATTGGTGAAGAAGGGTGATCTGTTGATGCAGATCGATCCGGAGCACTACCGCCTGGCGGTCAAGCAAGCGCAGTCGCTGGTGGCGTCGCGCAAAGCCACGTGGGAGATGCGCAAGGTCAACGCCCATCGCCGCGCCGATCTGGACAACCTGGTGATCTCCAAAGAAAACCGCGACGACGCCAGCAACATCGCCGACTCGGCCCTGGCCGATTACCAACACGCACAGGCGCAACTTGAAGCTGCCGAACTCAACCTCAAACGCACCGAAGTGCGTGCGGCGGTGGACGGTTATGTGACCAACCTCAATGTGCATCGCGGTGACTACGCACGCATTGGCGAGGCGAAAATGGCCGTGGTCGACATGAACTCGTTCTGGGTCTATGGCTTCTTCGAAGAAACCAAGCTGCCCCAGGTGCGTGTTGGCGACAAAGCCGACATGCAGCTGATGAGCGGCGAAGTGCTCAAGGGTCACGTGGAAAGCATTTCACGGGGCATCTACGACCGCGACAACCCGGAAAGCCGTGAGCTGATCGCCGATGTGAACCCGACGTTCAACTGGGTGCGCCTGGCGCAACGTGTGCCGGTACGGATTCACATCGATGAAGTGCCGGAGGGTGTGCTGTTGGCGGCGGGGATTACGTGTACGGTGGTGGTGAAACCTTAAGGTCAAAAGATCGCAGCCTGCGGCAGCTCCTACATTGGAATGCGCTCCCCTGTAGGAGCTGCCGCAGGCTGCGATCTTTTGGCGGTATTCAGTTACAAAACGTCTCATGCAGGTGTCGCCAAAGAATCCTGCCCTCGACCTTCTCGAACACAACTGTCGAGCGACGATCCGAATGCAGCCCGGTCGCATCAGTTTGCTGCTCGCGATAACTAACCACCGCACCGCTGTCGTACAGCGCAACGCCTGCCAACTCGCTGAGCTCGATGCGAAACCCGAGCTTCTTGCCGCCGGCGAGCGTGAACAGCTGGTTCAGCGCGGCAAAATCCAGCACCCGGCCCAAGGGCGAGACCATGGAAAACTGTGGCGAGAAGCGGGTCAGCAGGTGTTCCAGTTCCGACGGGTCTTGCTCCTCGGCCAGCCAATGTTCGATGGCGACGTGGGCCTGGATGACTTCATTGAAGTATTCGGTGTAGTCGGTCATGTCGGTTCCTGAAATTTTGTGGTGGCTGTTCTGACGCCTTCGCGGGCAAGCCCGCTCCCACAGGGATCTTTGGTGTGAATACTATCTCTGCAACACGGAGGAACCTTGTGGGAGCGAGGCTTGCCCGCGAAAGGGTCGACTCGGTCTCAGAGCTGCCCACGCAACCCGAACCGCTTCATCAATGCCAACTCAAGCAATCCCTTGGGCAGTAACGCTGCCAACAACGGCAACGCCCGGCTGCCATTACCCAGACGAATCAACCGCGGCGGCTTGCTTTGCTGCACGGCCTTGAGCAGCCCTACAGCGAATTCGCTGGCCGGCGTCGGTTTGTCCTGGGAGGCCCTGGCCCGTGCGCGAATGCCTTCACGCAGCTCGAACCATGGCGATTGTTCGCTGATCAGTTGCTCGGCTTCGTGGCCGGCATTGCTGGCGAAACTGGACGCAATGGCGCCGGGCTGTACTTCCATGACCCGCACGCCAAACGGCGCCAGTTCCATGCGCAGGGCATCGCTCAAGGCATGCACGGCAGCCTTGGACGCACAGTAGGCACCCGCGAACGGCGTAACCAGTATCCCGGACACACTGCCGACGTTGACCACAATACCTTTGGCCCGACGCAATACCGGAAACAGGGCGCGGGTCACGCCAACGATGGCGAATACATTGGTTTCGAACTGGCGCTGCATCGCCGGTACGCCACCATCGAGCAACGGCCCCATGGCGCCGTAGCCGGCGTTGTTGATCAGAACATCAAGGCCGCCATACTGCTGGTTGATCCTTTCGCTCAACTGCTCAAGCGCCGGACCGTCGTTGACGTCCAGTTGCACGGCGGTGAACCCCGCGGCGGCCAGCATCGCCACGTCTTCAGGCTTGCGGGCGGTGGCCCAGACTTTATAGCCGGCCACCTTGAACGCATCGGCCAGGGCACGGCCGATGCCGCTGGAACAACCGGTAATCAACGCAACGGGCATGGCGCATTCCTTGTGCAAAAAAGTGGGGGAGAACTCAGTCGGAAAAACTACCCTGCAGGCGCTCGGCACGAAACTCCAGGGTTTCCGGGCGGTAACCGGGACGCAGTGGCGGCAGAGGCAAGCAGTCTTCCCAGCTATCGCCGGCCTGTAATTCGCCGGGGCCGCGGTAGCGTGGTGCTGTGTATTGGTTGTCGGCGAGGTTGACCGTGTCACCCGGCGCGTAGGCAGCGACTCGCCAGCGCAGCTCGGTCAAGGGTACGTCGTTGCCGTTCTTCATGGTCAGTTGCAGCGGTCGATCTGCCGGGCAGTGTTGCGGCGCGTAGCTGATACGCAGCTCAAGGCGCTGCAATTGCTTGAGTTCGCGATGGTCCATCCAGACGACCCACGTAGCGACGATGCCCAGACCCAAGGCAGCGGCCATGGAGACTGGCAAGGCTTTGGCTGGATAGCGCAGCAGCAGGATGATCCAGGTGCTGACCAGCAGGACGCCGATGAACATGACGCGAAACCTCGGGGGTAGAGGAGAGCATCCTACCTAAGCGGCGGTGAGGTGGCGATGGGGGAGGTTTTTGTGGTGGATGTAATGGCCTCATCGCGGGCAAGCCCGCTCCCACAAGGATCTCCGCAGTGAGTGCAATCTATGCTACACAGCAAAACCCTGTGGGAGCGGGCTTGCCCGCGATGAGGCCATAACGGGTCACACAAAAACTGAAGCCAAAAAAAGCCCCCGACCAACCCACCGCGGATAGGGAACGCAGCAGGTTGGACAGGGGCTCAAGGCTTACAGAAGCTTACTGCGCGATCGTCTTCACCGACACACCACGCTCAATCGGAGTCGAGCGACCATAGATATCGTCATACCGCTCGATATCGTCCTCACCCAGGTAGCTGCCCGATTGCACTTCGATGATCTCCAGCGGGATCTTGCCCGGGTTGCGCAGGCGGTGGACCGACGCAATCGGGATGTAGGTCGACTGGTTCTCGGTCAGCAGGAACACGTTTTCATCGCAGGTCACCTCGGCGGTGCCGCTGACCACGATCCAGTGCTCGGCGCGGTGGTGGTGCATCTGCAGCGACAGGCATGCGCCCGGCTTGACCGAGATGTGCTTGACCTGGAAGCGCCCGCCCATGTCCACCGAGTCGTAGGAGCCCCACGGACGGTAAACCTCGCAGTGGTTCTGGGTTTCGCTGCGGCCCTGTGCGTTGAGGGTGTTGACCATCTGTTTCACGCCTTGGACCTTGTCCTTGTGGGCGATCATCATGGCGTCCTTGGTTTCCACCACGACGATGTTTTCCAGGCCGATCACCGACACCAGTTTGCCGTTGCCGTGGATCATGCAATTGCGGCTGTCCTGAACCACCACGTCACCCTTGGTGACGTTGCCGTTGGCGTCCTTTTCATTGACTTCCCACAGCGACGACCAGCAGCCGACATCGCTCCAGCCGGCGGTCAACGGAACGACGCAGGCGCGCTGGGTTTTTTCCATCACCGAGTAGTCGATGGAGTTGTCCGGGCAGCAGGCGAAGGTGGCTTCGTCGAAGCTGATGGTGTCCAGGTCTTGCTCGCTGCGCTCAAGGGTAAGCAGGCAGTTGTCGTAGATGTCCGAATCGTGCTTTTTCAGCTCTTCGAGGAAGCGGCTGGCGCGGAACAGGAACATGCCGCTGTTCCAGAAGTAGCCACCGGACTGGACATATTCGGTGGCGCGTTTGACGTCCGGTTTTTCAACGAAGTGCGACACACGGCTGACGCCTTCGGGCAGCAGCGAATCGTTGGTCGACTTGATGTAGCCGTAGCCGGTTTCCGGTTTGGTGGCCGGTACGCCGAACAGCACCATTTCGCCGTTTTCGGCAGCGACAGTGGCCAGGGCCAGGGCGCGTTGCAGGGCTTTCTGGTCTTCCAGTACGTGGTCGGCCGGCAGCACCAGCATCAGTTCGTCGCGACCTTCATTGACCAGCATCATCGCGGTCAGCGCCACGGCCGGCGCGGTGTTGCGGCCGAACGGTTCCATCAGGATGCGCTGGGTTTCCAGTTTGCGGGCGGCCAGCTGTTCGTTGACGATGAAGCGGTGGTCCTTGTTGCAGACCACGATCGGGGTGTCCATGCCTTCGAATACCAGGCGCTCCAGGGTTTGCTGGAACAGCGTGTGTTCGCCGGTCAGCGCCAGGAACTGTTTCGGGAACTGCTTACGGGAAAGCGGCCAGAGACGTGAACCGCTACCACCGGACAGGATGACTGGAATCATGGTGTTACTCCTTGAAATCTTTAGGTGTAGGAGCTGCCGAAGGCTGCGATCTTTTGATCCTTGGCGACCTTGAGATCCCTGAAGATCAAAAGATCGCAGCCTGCGGCAGCTCCTACAAAGGGCTAGCCTTTGGAAAAATTAATTAGCGGGTAGAGACCGGGCGTTTCACCCATACCGGCGACAGGCTGCTGCCACTGCCGGTGACGTACAGCACCGCCGCTTCACCGCGTTCCAGGGCGACCGGTTTTACGTCGCCGACTTTCGTTGCGCCATCGTATAGCGCCAGGCTGACTTTCACCGGGTTGATTTCACGTTCGCCACGGCCTTTGGCAGCGACGTTCGGCACCACGTCGGTCTTGCCGTCGGCGGTTTTCAGGGTCAGCGCCTTGTCGCTGAGGTTCTGCACGCGTACCAGGGATTTCTGCTTGTTCTTGAACGGCGGTTCTTCGATCAGTTGCGGTGCGCCGCTGGCGTTGTTGACCAGGGTGTAATAGTGATCACCGGCCAGTTTCACCGGCAGGCTCTGGCTACCGACCTTGGCGCTGTAGTCGCCGCCCGGCATGAAGCTGAAGTCGCTGCTCGACAGCGGTGCGACGTCGCTCAGGTTGGTGCTGCCCACGGTGGCGCTGACTTCGGCGTTGCTGGCGTTGTAGATGCGCACGAAGGTCGAGCCTTTCGGTGCGGTCGGGCCATACAGCGCCGCGTCGCCGCCAGCGAAGGCCTGCATCGAAAGCACACTCATACCAGCAACCAGTGCAAAGGTCTTGGCGAGACGACGAGGAGTAGTCTTGAAAGTCATGGTAGTACCTCTCTCTTTCAGTTTTGCGCCCGATCGGGCGTCTCGGATTTAGTGTTTACGGCTACGTTTTGTTGGCGGGCGCCGGCTTGTTTAAGCTCTGCGACCCACTGCGGGTCGGCGTCGCCGATTTCGTTGTTCACAGGCAGATAACGTTCAGGAAACTCCCAGATCAGCACCTGGGGCGGGCTGTTCTTGAAAGCATCGCTTTTCAGGTAGCTGAGCATTGGCAGAATCGGGCCGTGGCCGTCTTCGGCGTAACTGACCACGTCGCTGTTCAACGCTTGTTTCAGCGCGCCGACGAAGTTCCAGTTGGGGTTGGCGCTGTAGCTGGTACCGATCAGGGCCACCGGTACTTCGGTGTTGGCGAACAGGGCGTCGTCACCCGATGGCTGATCTTCGGCTGCCACGGTGTTGCGCTTTTGCAGCGGTTCCTGTGCCGGCATCAGGTTTTCGAACAGCGGGTCCAGTGGCAGGAACAGACGCAAGTCGCCTTTGTGGGTGACTTTCTCCGCAGGCTCGGTGACGAAATGCTGCGGCTCGCCGCTGAGCGGGTATTTGTCGGCGATGGTTTTGGCCAAACGGTTGGCAGCGATTTCGGCGCCTTCCGGGGTCCAGTGAGTGTCGGTGCGCAGGAACACCTGCTTGCCGTCCTGCTTGGCCTTTTGCAGCGGGCCGAGCAGGTCAGGCGCTGGAATCCGGTCAGCAGCCAGGCGCTTGTGGAAGTCCTGGTAGAGGTTGGCGTGGATGCTCGCCGGTTTCACTTCGCCCACGTGTTCCGGGTACAGGCGCACTTTGGCCGGAACCACGGCCATCACCAGATGAATGCCTTTGGCTTTCAGTGTCTGGCGCACGCCTTCGACCAGCGCGTAGTTGCCTTGCAGGTTCAGCTCTTCGTTGACGGTCGGGTGGAATTCTTCATCGCTGTACAGCCACTGGTCACGACCGAGCACCACGCCCGGACGTCCTTCGTTGAACAGTTTGAAATCCAGCGCAGCCCAAAGGTTGGTGCCCAGGCGCTTGATCGGAAACTCGTCGTCGTAGTGGGTTTCCACGGCCTTGGTCCAGCGGCCGTTGAGCACGGTCGCATCGGCGTTGGTGCTGAAACCCAGGAAGCTGCGAACCGACCACAGGCCCAGGGCGAGCAGTGTCACCATGAACAGGGCGATGTAGAAGATACGTAATGAGCGGGTCATGGTCAGATCCCTCAGAACTGGAAGTAAAGGAACGGCGAGAAGCTTTGCGCCGAGAGTTTGAGAATCGAGGCGATGAACAGCAGCAGTACTAGGGCACGCATCACGTAGCGTGACCAGTCCGCGGTCCAGTAGGCCGGTTGCACCTGGGCGTCGACGCCAACGGTGTAGCCAGGCTGGTGAATGCTCGCCGGGTTATCCCCAGGCGCAGCTTTGATCAGACCCGGTTCGGTAGCGGCCGGGCCGTCGCTGTCGACGTTCACCGCAGGCTTGGTCTTGGCGGGCGGCTGATTGGTGTAGAAATCACGCAGGCCGAAGAACGCCAGGGTCACGTAAGCCACGATCAGGGTCGCCACTTGCAGACCGGTGAGGCTCGCCTGATTGAGTTCCGACAGGTTCCAGTCGCCGAAGCTGAACATCGCGCCGTACATGCGCCCGGCAACGTGCAGGTTCTCGGCACGGAAGATCACCCAGCCCATCACCACCAGCAGGAAAGTCAGGGCCCAGCGGATCGGATTGAAACTGCGTGGCGAGGTATTGAGGCCGATGGCTTTTTCAATCGCCAGCCACATGCCGTGCCATGCACCCCAAACGATGTAGGTGATGTTCGCGCCGTGCCACAGACCACCGAGCAGCATGGTCAGGAACAGGTTGCGATAGGTGATCAGTGTGCCTTTGCGGTTGCCGCCCAGGGTGATGTAGAGGTAGTCACGCAGCCAGGTCGACAGGCTGATGTGCCAGCGGCGCCAGAACTCGGTGATCGACTGGCTGATGTACGGCTGCTTGAAGTTTTCCATGAAGCGAAAACCCATCATCAAGCCCAGGCCGATGGCCATGTCGCTGTAGCCGGAGAAGTCGAAGTACAGCTGCGCGGTGTACGCCAGTGCGCCGAGCCAGGCATC
>NZ_JBOIBY010000195.1:0-1072 GCF_050739655.1 Pseudomonas sp.
TCCGCGACGTGGGCCTGCATGCGGCCTTCAAATCCGTTTTCCCGATCATCAGCTACTCCGGCAATGCTGCGCTGGAGTACGTCGGTTATCGCCTGGGCGAACCGGCATTTGATGTCAAAGAATGCGTATTGCGCGGTGTGACTTACGCCGTACCTTTGCGGGTAAAAGTGCGCCTGATCATTTTCGACAAAGAATCGTCGAATAAAGCGATCAAGGACATCAAAGAGCAAGAAGTCTACATGGGTGAAATCCCCCTGATGACTGAGAACGGTACCTTCGTAATCAATGGTACCGAGCGTGTGATTGTTTCCCAGTTGCACCGTTCCCCGGGCGTGTTCTTTGACCACGACCGTGGCAAGACGCACAGCTCCGGTAAACTGCTGTACTCCGCTCGCATCATCCCTTACCGCGGTTCGTGGTTGGACTTCGAGTTCGACCCGAAAGACTGCGTGTTCGTGCGTATTGACCGTCGTCGCAAGCTGCCAGCTTCGGTGCTGCTGCGCGCGCTCGGTTATTCCACCGAGGAAGTGCTGGACGCGTTCTATACAACCAACGTATTCCACGTTAAAGGCGAGAACCTGAGCCTGGAGCTCGTGCCTCAGCGCTTGCGCGGTGAAATTGCGGTTCTGGATATCCAGGACGACAAAGGTAAGGTTATTGTCGAGCAAGGTCGTCGTATCACCGCTCGTCATATCAACCAGCTGGAAAAAGCCGGGATCAAAGAGCTGGAAGTGCCACTGGACTACGTCCTGGGTCGCACTACCGCCAAGGTCATCGTGCATCCGGCAACTGGCGAAATCCTGGCAGAGTGCAACACCGAGTTGAGCACTGAGATCCTGGCGAAAATCGCCAAGGCCGGTGTCGTTCGCATCGAAACTCTGTACACCAACGACATCGACTGCGGTCCGTTCATTTCTGACACGCTGAAAATCGATTCCACCAGCAACCAACTGGAAGCGCTGGTCGAGATCTATCGCATGATGCGTCCTGGCGAGCCGCCAACCAAAGACGCTGCCGAGACCCTGTTCAACAACCTGTTCTTCAGCCCTGAGCGCTACGACCTGTCTGCGGT
>NZ_JBOIBY010000196.1:0-16472 GCF_050739655.1 Pseudomonas sp.
ACCTGCTGCCCCAGGGCGGTTGGCAAGCCTGGTTGAATCAGGGGCGCAAGCCGGTGCGGTTGTTTCGTGATCAGACGTTCAATGTGTCGTCTTCATCGCGGTTCAAGATGCAGCTTGAATGCGAGCACCCCGCAGGCAATACCTGTGGCTTGCGCGACGCCGAAACTGCGCAAGTCGTCCCGTTGAGCACCAGCGTGAGCCTGCCCAGTGGCTTGACCGATGCTTCAAACCAACCTGTTCATCGTCGTCCGCTATTGCGCGATGGCGGCGGCACCGAGTTGTTCCAGCCAGGGGTTTATGTCGAACGCAAGCCGGGGACCCTGCATTTTGAAGTGGCCCGTGAGCATGTCGAACAGATGTTGCGCGACGGCGCAGGAAAGACCTGGTCGGGCAACGTTACGGTGATCTGGGATTCGGAAGTCATCTGAAAATTTTGACCCTCACACGCCATGAAGCCATTTTTCGTGGCGTGTAAATCTTAAAAAAACGTATTTGCTAAAAGGCAAGCAGGTGAAATTAGTTTTAACTCTCTAATAATCATGTTTGGGCCTTTGATTGCGGTTGTTGTAGTATCGGTCTTACAGGTGTTCCTCTTCACTTATGGCCCGTTAATTATTAATCATTCCGCATTTGTAGTACCTCTCTTACAGTCGAACATGCACTTTTCCAGAATTCAGTTCTTTTTCTGTCTGCTGTCGTAGCACTTTGGCTACGCACTAAAAGGAACTTGCCTGCTTACTTTTGAGATGGATTGGTCGATCATCTTTCGGCGTTGAAAGTTCAGCTGGGCAAATGGCTGCTCGTGACGGTTTTGCTCAACTTGAGCTTTCAGCGAATCGATCCTTTTAAAAAAACAGGTACTGAAAGATGTTCAAGAAAATCGCGTTCGCTGCTCCTTTGGCTGTTCTGGCTCTGAGTTCTTCTGCCGTATTTGCCGCGGGTGAAGCCCGTCATTCCATCAGCCTTGTTGCGCATGTGCCAACCAACGGCTTCTATGTGGTCCCGACCGATTCAGATTTGGTCAACAAGGATCAGAGAATGGACTTCGTGCCGAGCACCAATTCCATGCGTGAGGTCAATGGCTTCTTCGACGTACGCAACAACAACGGTTCGGTACACGCCAGCCTTGAAAGCGTGCCGCAGCTGTTTTCCGGTGCCAACAAGGTTGATTTGCAAGTATCGTTCAATAATAAGGTTCTCACGACCACTCCGGCATTGGTGGTTGGCGAAGCCGAATCCAACGACAACTACCGCGCTCCTATCAACATCAAGGCATTGGGTGCCATCCCTCCAGCAGGTGATTACGCCGGTGCCGTTACCATGATGTTCGACGCTGTTACGCCTGTTGGTCCTTGAGTTTTATCAAGAGTCTAAGCGCTTACTTACTTAAGTAATGTTACCGGTCGGCAATATTAAAAGTTGTCGGCCGGGTTTAACTTCTTTGTATTAGAGAATTCGTTCATGTTCCCGATGACGCCCATCGCGGCAGCGCTTGCGTTGCTGTTATGTAGCAGTGCATTTGCGGCGCCCACTTCTATTGATAATACGCCGCGAAGTTTGCTGGCCCAGGCCAAGGGCTTGCCGGCCGAATTCGAGGAGCATTTTTTTGATGTTCCGTTGGCGGTTCGTGCCGAACTCGACCAACAACCGCTCGGCGAAGCAATGATTGTGTTGTCCCGCGATGACCGGGTGACGTTGCTCGATTTTACCGATACCAGCGAAAGCCGTTTCGGTGCCAGCGAGCGCGAGACCTGGGCCGATGCCCTCAAGACCGGCGTGGCGCTGGGCACCTGCACCGGCCAATGCGCGGGGCAGATGATGGCGGTTCACTACAACATCGAGAATTCATTGCTGTCGATCGTCACCGAAAATGCCGAACGCGACAGCGAGGCCAAGCGTTTCTACGATCAGCCAGAAGGCGGCAGCAGCGGCCTGATGGTGCGTAACCAACTCAATCTCAACGGCGGCCAGGATCAGGATCTGGGCGGTCGTTTCGGCCTGGAGGCCAGCGGTAGCCTGGGCAACTGGAGCCAGACCTTCAACATGCAGTTGGCGCGTATCGGTGGGCCGGACGACAAGACCTATCACGCGGTGCATGAACTGTTTACCCAGCGTGAACTGGCAGGCAGCTTTTTTCGCCTGGGCTATTTCACGCCCAGCTCCGAAGGCCTGACCCGTCAGCCGCGCTCGTTCGGTACCAGCCCCGATACCGCCGTGGGGGTGATGTATGGCAGCTCCGACAGCCTGGCGATCGACAGTCCGAAACCCAGCGTCTACCCGGTGTACGTCACCGCCAACCGTCAAGGGTCCGTGGAGATCTTCCGCGATGGCCTGCTGATCAACACACAGTCGGTGCCGGCCGGTCTGCAAACCCTCGACACCCGCCCGTTGCCCGGCGGCATTTACGAAGTGGAAGTGCGCTTGATCGAAGACGGTCAAATCACCTCGACCACTCAAGAACTGATCTACAAGCCGAACAATTGGCGCAATCACGATGAGCGCTGGCGCTACAACTTGTTCGCCGGTCAGGAAACCAAGCTGCTGAGTAACTGGGATGATCAGGGAAGCGGCTATACCACGGCCGGAGCTTCGATCAACTATTTGCTGCACCCTCGGGTCATTCTCGGCCTGTCGGCACGCAAGGAGCGGGAAAAACTCCAATACGGCAGTTCCATCGACTGGACACTGGGTAACAGCACCAGTTTTTACGCCAACCTGTACCAGACCCAGGACCATGGCACTGGTGCCGATCTGCAAGGCCTTTACAGCTACGGTTCCGGCAGTGTGGTGCTCAGTCACAATCGCAGCTGGCTCGACACCACCAACACCTACGAAACGCTGCCCGATGGTACCCGCGTGCGCCAACGCAATGTGTTCACCGGCCAGACCAGCAACTCGTCCCTGGCGCTGAACCACCGGCTCAACCGCAAGAATTCGCTCAATGCGCGGGTGTCCCACAGTGAGGGCAACGTCGAAGGCGTCGGCTACGACCTGGGCTGGACCCAACGCACCGAGCTGTTTGGCAGTGATGCCAACTGGCGTTTGTCGCTGTTCGACCGTCCCGGCAGTTTCAGTAGCGGCGATGAGCGCAATCGCGGTATCGACCTGAGCGTCAACGTCTCGCTCGGCGGTCCCGGCCAGCAGATTTCCGGCAGCATCGGCAGCCGCACCGCCCGGGAAGGTGGTCGCGATAACAATGCCTCGATCGGTTACCGCAAAGACCTGCAAGACCACATTTTGCAAAGTGTCTCGGTGGCCGCACTCACCGACACCTATGGCGTCGGCCTGTCGAGCCTGGCGAATTTTCGTACCGACGAAATCAATGGCGACGGCTTCGTCCAGCGTTCCTCCTACAACAATAAATTCACGGGCGGCATGAACCTCGACAGCACGCTGGTCGTCGGCGCACAGCAACTGGCGTTGACCAGTCAGCACCAGGGGCGCGGAGCCGGGATGATCGTCGACGTCGAGTCCGATATCGATGGCATCGCCCTGCGCGCCGACGACCTCAGTGGCGGCAGTGCGGCGTTGCGTCCCGGGCGCAACTTCATTCCACTCACAGCCTACAAAAACAGTTCGGTGAGTTTCGACTTCGAGGGCAATCACGTGCCAGCGGCCAGCATCGAGCCGGCGCGCACCCGCTATCACCTGAACAAGGGTGGTGTGGAGTACCGCAAGGTGCGGGTGATGAAAACCCTGACCGTGCTGGGGCGTCTGCTCGACCCGCAAGGGCGACCGCTCAAGGGCCACCACGTGATCAATCACGCCAGCCGTGGAGTGAGCGAGGTTGATGGCTTCTTTTCGATGGAAATGGACGCAGGTTCCCCAACGCTGGAAGTGCGTTATGCCAACCAGTTGCTGTGCCAGTTCCGCCTCGATGCGAACAAGTACCGCAGTGAAAACAACGTGCTGATGATCGGTGATTTGCGCTGCTCGCCCGACACCCTGGCGGACGTCACCCACAACGCCGAGGCGGCGGGCTGACGGGCTTAACGTTGAATCAGGTATTCGGAGGTCAAGCTACATGAACGTCTCGCGTTCCTTCATTACACGTGCTGGCTGGTGGGTGGCGGGGGCTTTGCTCGCGTGTGCTGTCGCCAGCCCGGTCGAAGCCCATGTGGCTAGCATCACGGCGTTATTCAAACCGGATTCGGCGAATCCGCACCTCAACAGGTTCGTCAACACCACACCGCCCAGCGGGTACTGCGGGAACTATCCGCAGCATTGCGTGAGTCCCGAGATTTTTAGTCTGCGATTACCGATTCAGTTCCATACAAGTGGCCCGATCCGGGCCAATCATGCATCGCAACGTCAAGGTGTGATGTTGAGAACACCGACAGAGTGGCGCGACCTGACTGTGTTACACGCTACCACTGGCGATGCCCAAAAGGTTCGGGTGCGCATTGCCGGGATTGGCACCCGTATTGTGACCGATGACGTGAAGGCGCTGGTGGGGGACGCCGCGGACTATCAGATTGCGCACAATCTTCTGTGGGGCTCGAGTTGGGTTTATCCACCGGCACCGTGCGACTACACAGGCAGTGGTTATTACGGCACTAATCTCTACGAGTTTTTCTGGAGAACGCCAAGGCCAGGCGCCTGTGCAAAACAGGCGAAGTACAACGTCCCGTGGGCGCGCTTCGATTTCCTGGATTTCGCCTACGAACTTGAGACTCCCGACCCCTTGGGCATGGCTTCAGGAAACTACACAGGCTCGTTGACGTACACCGTCGGCCCCAACGGAGATTTCGACTTCGGCGATGTGTTGATACCTACCGATTCTGTGTTGACCCTGGACTTCAACCTCGACGTTCAACACACCCTCAAAGTCGACATCCCGCCGGGTGGCAACCGGGTCCAGCTGACGCCAGCCGGTGGCTGGCAGAGTTGGCTGACGGCCGGGCGTAAACCGGTGAAGCTGTTCCGTGACCAGACCTTCAATATCTCGGCCTCGTCGCGTTTCAAGATGTACTTCGAGTGTGCGACCTGGACGAATTTTGAATGTGTGCTCTACGACGCGATTGGCAGACGTCCTGTGGAGCTGCAGGTCAGCGTCACCCTGCCCAATGGTTTGACCGATCAGGCGGGGCAACCGGTGAGGCATCAGCGGCTGCGCAATGGATCGCAGAACGCACGGATATTTCAACCTGGCTTCTATGTGGATAGAGCACCCGGCGTACTGCACTTTGAAATTTCGAAAGATGAAGTGCAATGGATGCTGGGGGAGCGCGTACCGAGTCCCTATTCCGGCTCGGTCACCGTGATCTGGGATTCGGAAATCTGATGGGCCGCGTATCGATGCACCGCGCCTGTGTTGTATTCAACGTCATGAGGTTCAAGGGTATGAAACGTCTGTGGGTATCGTTGGGATTGAGCGTTTTTTCGTGGTCGGTTCAGGCTGGGCCGCAGATCAATGTCGGCACGGTGTACGACTATCTGGACGCCGACAAGAGCACCTACCTCAAACGCGTATACAACAGCGGCGACAGCACCGCGTTCGTCAAGGTCAACATCCTGGAGATCATCTACGACGCCGATGGCAGCCACCGCGAGATACCGGTGGCGACCCAGGCCGACGGCAGCGGCCGCAATGGCTTGATGGCCAGCCCGGCGCGCTTGATCGTGCCGGCCAAGGGCATGCAGGGCACGCGTTTGTTACTCATGGGCAATCGTGACACCGAACGTTATTTCCGCGTGCGTTTCGTGCCGGTCGTGCCGGAAAAAGAAGACGAGTTCGCGGTGTCCAGCGAGGACCGCGAGGCCTACAAGGAAAACCTGTCGGCTGGGGTCAACGTGATGACGGGGTTTGGCACGGTGTTTTTCGTCAGGCCATTAAACAGCCGCTTCGACAGTGTGATCGAAGACAGCGCCGGTGTTTATCGGCTGCGCAACAACGGCAACACCGTGGTGGTGATCGATGAATTTCGCAACTGCTCGCGCAAGAACGAAACCGAGTGCGAGCCGACCACCAAGCATCATGTTCTGGCGGGCAAGACCTTTGAGTTCGAGAAGAAGCCCGGTCGGGAATATCGCTTCAATCTGGTCGAAGGCGCCGACAAGAAACCGTTGCGCATTGCCAGCCAGTAACACCGCCAGGAGCGAGTCGGCGGTGCTGGCTCGCGGCTTCTTTTGATGCAACAGGTACCCGACATGATCAAGCAATCGGCCATCGCCCTCTGTGTGGGCGCGACGTTGATGAGTGCCCAGGCGTTCGCGGCACGGGAAGAGCACACGTTCGAGGTGTCGGTGGATATTCCGACCCTGGGCTTTTATGTGCTGCCGTCCGAGTCGAACTGGATTCATCTCGAACAGACCCTGCCCTGGAACCTCAACACCTCGAGGCTGGAAGGGCTGCGCAAGAACTTCGACGTCAAGCACGACACCAGTGCGATCGAAGCTCGGCTGGACGGTGAGCCTTATCTGTCCAATGGCCGGGACGAGCAGAACATTTATTTACGCGTCAGCTTCAACGGTCAGGAGCTGAGTCACGAGGCGCAACCACGGGAAGTGGTGTCGAAGGCACAGGCCATGGCGGGGGGACGTTTTCCTTTGGAAATACAACCGAAGGTGCCGGTCGGTGGCTATAAGCCGGGTGCCTACTACGGCAGCGTCAATCTGATGTTCTATGCCGCGGTGCCAGCAGGTGATTGAGGGTTTGAGTGAGTGATTTACAGTTCAAGGATATTCGCAGTGATGAAGGGTGCTTTCGCTATTGTGTTGACGCTGTCAGCGTTACTGCCACTGTCTGCCGGTGCCGTAAACCAGCAGATCCGGGCCATATTCAAGCCCAATCCGGCCAATCCGCTGTTCAATGAGTTCGAGAACAGGACGCCCACCAGCGGTTTCTGTCTGGATAACCCACCTCAGTGCGCGGCGGAAAAGTTGTTCAGTTTTCGCCTGCCCATTCAGTCCTTTTCAAACGCGACGATTCAGGGCCGTCATGACAATCCGCGCATGGGGGCAATGTTCAACATTCCGTCGCAATGGCAAACCGTCACGGTCACTCATCCGACGGCCCCGCCGCAAACGGTTGAGTTTCGGGTGGCCGGAATGGGGGTGGCGTACAGATTGCCAAAACCGGCGCCGGAGTTGACGGGTGGATTGGGGCATAACTTTGTCTGGGAAGGAGGTATCTGGAGTTACGCAGGTCCACCCTGTACAGGCTTGGGTGGCGCAGGGAATGACATCGGCTTTAACAGTTTCTGGAAGCATCCGGAGAATGCCGGTGCTTGTGCGAAGCGGGCGATGTTCGATATTCCGCAACCGTTCAAGTATGAAACCTTCGACATCACCTACCAGTTGAGGACGCCTGATCCGTTGACAATGCCCACGGGGCATTACACCGGACAGCATGTTCTTCGCGTGGGGCCTGGCCGGGACTTTGATCTGGGCGACGTCATGGTGCCCAACGATGATGTGATCGTTCTGGATTTCGCGCTCGAGGTTGAGCATGAATTGAAAGTCGAAGTACCGCCGGGTGGCAATAAAGTCCAGTTGGTACCCGCCGGTGGCTGGCAGAGTTGGCTGCAAGCGGGGCGTAAACCGGTACGGCTGTTCCGTGACCAGACGTTCAATATCTCCGCCAGTTCTCGCTTCAAAATGTTTTTGCAGTGCTCTCTCTCCGATGGAAGGGTCTGCCATTTGACTGACCCGGGGCAGCGCCTGTCATTTCCGTTGAAGGTCAGTGTGAGTTTGCCCAATGGCTTGACCGATACCCTCGGCAGACCGGTTCGCCGTCAGGAACTGCTGACTGAAGCCGGGGCCGAGATTTTTCGACCAGGCCACTATGTGGAACGCCAGCCGGGCATGCTGCATTTCGAAGTTGAGCGGTTCGATTACCTGTTAGCGCCCGGTTTGCCCAGGCAGTATTTGGGCAATGTCACGGTAATCTGGGATTCGGAAGTGTAAAGGTCAGGACCCCGAGCCTGACGGCGGCAACCGCCGTCAGGCTCTCTTGGTGTTTTAGTTATTACAGGCCGGCGCGCCTCATGGCATCGCGGGTCAAGCGTCTGGAGAGTTCTTTTTCCTCGTCAGCCAGGTCGACCAGCAAACGGTCGAAGGTTGCATCGCTGAATGGCTCATCGGCAAACACGACGGTGTCGGGCACTGGCAGATCGTTCATCAGTTCCCTGAGCCGGGCGCGCAGGTCGGCGCGCTGGATGCCAGATGTTGCCTGGGTCCACTCACGTTGGGTGGTGCGCAAGGTTTCCAACTGATCGTACAGCGTTTGATAACGCTGTTTGTTGGCCTCCATCCGCACCGGATACCGCTCGTTCAAGTAGTTTTGCCAGAAGTCCTGCTCGAGCATTCGGTTGACCAGGCCATCGCCTTCGCTCAGGTCCAATACCGTGTCATACGCTTGGTCGATCATCGCGTCAGTGACACCGGACACCTGCCGGTAAAGCATGCCCTTGGATTGCCAAGGCAGATCCAGGCGATCTGCCAGGCCGGTCTGATAGGCCAGATAGACTTCGACATCGTCAGGGTTGCCGCCACGGCTGGCAACGTCGGCCCGGGCAATCTCGTTTACGTACTCCAGCCGTACAGCGCCTTTGGCCAGGGACACCAACTTCTGTTCCAATTCTGCCTGCCCGACGGTATACGAGTAGGCCTCGGACACCAGCACCTGCACCCCCATGCTGTTGAACAACTGAGCACCGGCATCGGCGCAGTCCACCGGGGCGATGGCCATGGTGAACAGCTTTTCCCGCAGGGGGCTATCGACGTACACCGCATCCAGCATGCGCCACACTCGCTGCACCAATCGATCCCGTGCCTGGCCGCCGGCGCGGAAGTCGGCGGAGAGTCGGGTGTCAAGCAACACGCTCAGGAAGCGCTCGGCCTGGGGTTCATCGACTAGCTCTGACCAGAGGTTGGCCCGATCGACGCCCCATCCGGGCACATCGTTCCAATGGTCCGCGCTGAAGTTGGTGTTGAGCACCCAGTCGGCCTCGCTGTTGGGGGGCACGACAGGTTCCGGAGGCAGTGCCATCGAGCGACGAATTGCCTGATAGCGCACCTGGTTCAATTCCGACAGGTTGCCCACATCCAGTCGGGTACGCGCCACGACCCAGGCCTCTGATGAGCCGGGTACCACCTCGGGAATCCGGTCTATCGGGTTTGTCCGAAGATCCAGCAGAAACCCGCGAGGCCTGGGCTTGCTCAATGTGCCTTCGGGCCAGGTGCTGCTGCCCGTGTCTCGTAGCCCTACGACTTTCAGTCGGGGCATGCGTGAAATGTCCACGAGCCTGCCCAGTGGGTTTTTATCCAGACGCAGGATTTCCAGGTAGGTGAGGTCTTTCAGCTTTTTGACGGCCGGTTCATCCAGAACGATCCTGTTGTCGCTCAAACGCAGGCGTTCCAGTCGGTGCATGGCGCTGATGTTTTCCGGCAGTCTGGTCAGCTCGCAGCGGCTGGCGCTGAGTTCTCGCAGGTTGGGGAAGTCTTTCAACAAACCGTTGGCCTGGGCGGAAAAGTGCGTGTTGTCGAGTTTGAGGTGGGTGATTTTCTTCAGAAACCTGGTCAGCTCGGGACGCTTGGACCACCACCTGTCCAGATCAAGAGGTAACAGCTCTCTGGACAGGTCGAGGCTGTAATGGGCGGGATCGGTGCGGTTGCCCATATCCGTTACTTTGCGTTCGAAACAATTGATCAGGTTTTCGACAATGTGGCCGCCACCGCCATTGAGAAAACCCTCTGAGTCCGGGCCCCAGGCCGACGGTTGGCTGTGTTGCCAAAGATTCAGGATTTCCCACAGCTCTTGGAGGTCACTTTCGTGTTGTTCAATGGCCCGTAGCGGCTCGCCCCTTTCGGTCAGGGCATTGGCGAACCTATTGACCTCGGCTTCACTGAAGTGCGGATAAAAATCCTTGATCCGTTCGTGCAAGGTTTTACCTTCCTTGCTGTACCCGCCCCCACGCACCAGCAACATCGTTGCAGGCTCGGCAACCGGACGCACGGGCGCGGTGGCGAGCACAGTCCGGCGCTCGCTGGGCGCCTCTGATTTGACGATGAGCCATTGCCTGAAGCCTTCAGTGTCGCCCGGTTTGTAGCCCGGGGCGTTTTGACCATTTTCTTGTGTGGCCTGCAGGACAGCTTCCAAAAAACCACCGGCTTCATGGATTGGCTGATCCGCGCCATCACGTACCTCATACTGCCCGGCGTCGTCGCGGATCAAGACTCGGACCTTGGCCGCGTCGTCGGGACCTGCACTGCACCTGAGCTCGCCGTCGAACGTGGCCTGACGAACTTCAATACGCAGGTTGCCGAAGGTGTCGCTGTTCAGCCGCAGAGTGCCCAGCACCAGGCGTTCGGTGTCGGCGGTGATTGGCGTGTCGGGGTACAAGCCTTGGGCCGCCCGGACCGCTTGGGTTTCGAACTGCAGCTCCCGTGCCTGGGTTTTCAGACGCAGGGGCAGGCGCTTCTCTTGCCCGATTCGCTGACGCTCGGATTCGCTAGCGCCGGCGATGATTTTTTCCGCAACGGTCGCCGGTAGCTCAGGGAAATCACTGAACAGTGGTGCAACCTCGGCAGACAGCGCGGCAGGTGCAACGGCCGGTGAGGCCAGGCGTTGCAGGGAATCGCTCAGCAGTGGTGGCGGTGCGGTGTTGTCCACATGCACCCGGCGCAACGCGGCTTCATCAGTGGCGCTGATCTGGCGAATCTGCTCCAGTTGTGCGTCGCTGAAGCCATCGGTGCTGTGACCCAGGCGGCGCATCAGTGTCGAACCTTCCCACTCCCTTGGGCTTTCGGTTTCGCAAACCCAGGCCCCCTGGCTATTGTGGCGCAGGGTCGGTGCATAGGCATCGAACCGCTTCGGATGGCGGATGCGCTGTTGCCCAGTGACCGGGTCTTCCAGCACTTCGAAGTGTTGATTGTCCAAGGGCAAGATACGCCGGCCCTGGTGCAGGTGAATGCCTTGTGCATCAGGCTTGGCGTCTGCCGCCAGCACGACATTGGGTCGTTGGTAAGGGGTGAGGTCAGGGTTCCACAAGCGCGTCTCACCGTTTGCCAACTGCACCGGTTTCAGGCCTTCGAAGAACACTGAGAGCTTCGTCCCTGCGACATTGCCGACCGCACCCGCCGCCGCGAACGCGCCCAATTGCACGACGCTTTCCAGCACACCAAGAATCTGCACGCCAGCTTCGGCCAGGCGACCTTCGGCCAGGTCGACGATGCCCTCGAGCGTATCGTAGGTCAGTTGATACGCGGTGTAGGCCATCATCAGCTCGCCCAATCCCGGTACGAACGGGGTTGCCACCAACAAGGCAACGTTGAGGATGTCCGAGAGGATCCTTTCCAGGTTGTCCCACCAGGCCCAGCGTGCCATGCGGTCGACGTATTCGGTGGAGATGGCGATTTCCCGGGCATCGTTGAAAGTCTTGTTGAGCTTCTGCCGGTAGAAGTAACCCCACAGGTCAGTTTTGAAAACGGTTTCGCGATCCTCCTGAATCTTCGACACGCGAAATTGCAGGTCGGGCTTGTCTATGGCCGTTTCGCGCCAGGTGGGCAGGCTGGAACCTGGCGGAACCGGCTGCCATTTGATTTTGCTCAAACGGTCGTTGAGCCCAGCAAAAAAATGGCCGCGCTGCTGATGGGGCACGAACTGGCTGAAGAACTGCTGGTAGCTGTTGGCAGATGCTCCATCGCGTAACTGGCGTGTCAGTTCGGTAATGAACGCCAGTGACGACGAGTATTGCTTGAGCGGATGCTCCGGGTCGTTGGGGACATAGGCGATCACCGGCAGAGGCCCGGTTGGAGCTGCCGGGCTCGAATCGTCGATCACCGGCAAAGGGCCGGTAGCGCCGATTGAATCGGCGGCGATTAGCACGATACCGGTCAGGCGCGTATCCATCATGTCCAGGTTGTAGTAGCTGATGGGTTGGTCGTGCCATTTCAGTCTTGAACGGTCATCGAGCATGCCCTCGATGACCGCATAGGCCTCCTGGTCGATGTCCTTCTTCATCAGGGCCATTCGCGCGGCGACATTCAGTGCGCTTTTCTGGCCAAGAATGATTTTGTGGCGCAGGACATTGCTGGCCACTTTGTCGGCTGGCCGTAAAAAGCCGTTCAGGTGCTGTTGGTACCGGGCGCCGATGTCCAGTTCACGACACAGTGCCTTGAACTGTTCGAGGCTCAGTTTTTGCTTCAAATTTTTCACGCTGTAATGCCCGCGCGAATCGGGGCGGGTGATGAAATCGGAGTCCGGGTGAAACGCTTCGTCGGCGGAAAAGTTGTGCAGCGCGGCATCCAGTAGCGAGACGAATCGACTTTTGGTAGCACCCGAATAGTCAAGCACCCACCAGGCACTCTTCACCGGGACATACAGGTGCAGCCAGGTTTGCTCTACATCGTCTTCAACACCGAATCGATCTTTCAGCGCTTTTTGCAACAGGGGTTTGGCAAAGGCCGAAACGTCCAGCAGATCGCGCAGTGCCTTATCCACGTTGTTTTGCGCGGTCCAATGGCGCGAGGCGGCATTTTTCAAACTTCGCTGAGCGGCTGGCGTGGAACTGCTGTGCCAGTCGAGATGGCTCAGTTTGGCGTTTTTCAGTGCGTTGACACGCGCCACGGAGGTGCTGAGCAGCCAGGTCGGAATGGCCTTCCTGATCAGATCAAAGTGGATGCTTTTCTCGAATGGGGGGATTTCCAGCGGGGTTGTTAGCGGGTCCGTTACAAGAGAAATATCGGGCATTGCATGATCGTCCGTTGATCAAAATGGAGCGACCAGACTAAGAACATCACGTGCCTGATAAAAGCTCAAAATTTATGTCTAAACACGCTGGTTATGCTTTGAAAACTCCCGAAATCAAAGAGTGAAAAATACATATTTACCGCCACTGTATTTCCGCGTCGACCCGTGGCTTAGCGGACAGCGGCCTTCACGTTTGGCTCGCACATGGTATGCGTGCCCGGTTGCAGGTACTGCGTCAAAATCGGGGCCATGCCCTTGAGCACCTGCACCGGCAAGGCCGAGGTGAAGGTGAAGTTTTCCGCCGAGCGACCTGGCACATACGCGGTCAGGGTGCCGAAGTGGGTATCGCCGATGTAGAACACGAACGTCGCCGTGCGGTTGAGCGATTTTGAACTCAGAATCCGCCCGCCGGAACCGATGGCTTCAATGCGGTTGTCGCCAGTGCCGGTCTTGCCGCCCATGGCCAGCGGCCTGCCGTCGGGCAATTTGAAACTGCCGGCGACGCGTTTGGCCGTACCGGCATCCACCACTTGTGAAAGGGCTTCGCGCATGGCCGCGGCCACCTCGGACGGCATCACCCGCTTGCCGACGTCCGGGTCGTTGACCAACTCGGTTTCATAAGGTGTGTGCGCGGCGAAGTGCAGGCTGTCGATACGCAGGGTCGGCATGCGCACACCGTCGTTGAGAATGGTGCCGATCAGCTCCGCCAGCGCGGCGGGCCGGTCGCCGGAGCTGCCGATGGCGGTGGCCAGCGACGGTACAAGATGATCGAAGGGGTAGCCGACTTTCTGCCAGCGTTGGTGAATGTCGAGGAACGCCTCGATCTCCAGCATGGTGCGGATGCGGTTGTCGCGGGCGCCTTTGTGACGGCTCTTGAACAGCCAGCTGTAGACTTCCTGGCGTTCGAACTGGCTGGCCTTGACGATGTCCTTGAACGTGGCGTCGGGATGGTTGAGCAAGTAGCCCATCATCCACAAGTCCAGTGGGTGAACCTTGGCGATGAAGCCCTGGTCCGGCAGGTCATAGCTTCCGGGGCCATAAGACTCGTAGAGACGTAGCAGGCGTTCGTCGGTGAGTTTTTCGGTGAGCTTGGCGTCGGCGAGGTGCGAGCGCACGAACGCGTTGAAGCTCTCCTGGCTGGCCCGAGGGAGCAGGTAACGGTGCACGGCGGCCAAGCGGATCGGTGTCGGGCGCATGCTGTCGAGGAAGGTTTCGAGCCGCTCCTGGGTGTCCTTGTTGCGGTATTTTTTCCAGAACTTGAGCAGGAACGAGGTGCCCTCGCGGTCGGCGAACGAGGCCAGGTATTCCTGGCGCCGCGGGTCACGGTCGTCCTTGAGCAGTTCAGCGCTGCTGTTAGGGCCGGAATAGGTGGTGTAGCGCACGATGTCGCGCATCAGGCGGATGAATGGCAGGTTGATCGACTCGCGTATTGAATCGCGCAGGGTCGGCATCCGGCCATTGTCTTCCTTGCGGAAGTTGTGGAAGACATGGAGTCCGCCACCGGTGAAAAACGCTTCGCCGGGGCTGGCGGAGTATTTGCGGTCCAGCGCGGCTCCCAGCATGGGCGGCAGGCTGTGGTCCTTGTTCTGGATCAGGTAGTCGACCACCCAGCGGCTTAGGCGATCCTGCTCCGGCACTTCGACTTTTTTCAACTCTGGAACGGCCATGTCGCCATATTTGTCGTGCAGTTCGGCGATGATTTGCAGGTAGGTGGTCAACACGCGCATTTTAGCGGTGGAGCCCAGTTCCAGTTTGCTGCCTTCGTTGATATCGAACGGCTGATCGGTGCTGTCGGTCTGGACCCGTACGCGCGAGCCGTCCGGCGTCAGTTCGAACAGAGTGAAGCTGTAACGCACTTGTGTGGTGCTGGTGGGCGTCAGCAGGCGTTCGCCGAGCAAGCCGATTTCCGCCGCATATGCCGGGTCGGCGAGTTTTTTCAGATACGCGGTGGCCTGGGTTTGCAGCTCACCCTGCAGGGTGCTGGTGGCGGAAAGGTCGAGGCGGTCCAGGTCGTACAGTGGACGATTGAGCAGGCCTGCGAGGCGACTGCGTGCCACGCTGATGCCTTTGTTGGTTTCGATCGGCTGGATGGTGGGTTGAGTGGCCCAGTCGCGATAAGTGGCCTTGCTGGCCAACGCCGCTGCGGCAAAAGGCGCATCGATCACGTTGTTTTGTGCCAACAGACGAATATGGCTGTCGGTGAGGTCGGCCAGTTCATCGCGGCCCTTGGTCAGGTAATGGGAAGGGCGGCGCTGGGCAATCATCAAGGACAGCATCTCGCGCAGTGCCAAGCCTTTCTGCGCCAGGCTTTCTGGATCCGTAGCGTCACTGGCCAGGCGTTTGTTGGCCTCATTGAAGTCGGCGCCGTACCACACGCGCAAACCTTCAGCCATGCCGTGGACTTCACCATGACCCGGTACGGCCGAGAGCGGCACGCTGTTGAGGTAATCGCGCACCACATTCTGCCGCGCCTTGAGCGTTTGTGGCCCGTCCTGGTAAGCGCGCACGCTGGCGGAAATCATCTGGCGGATTTTTTCCCCACCCGAGACGGTCAAGCCATCGGGCGAGTGGCGGTATTTCTCCAGTTGTGTGGCCAGCGTACTGCCGCCCGCCGATTGTCCGGGCAGGTGCAGCAATTTGGCGACTTGGGTATACGCCGCCATACCGAACCGTGGCCAATCCACAGCAGGGTTGGCTAGGGGCTGGCGAGGGTCGAGCAAAAAGCGGTTTTCGATGAACAGCAGGCTGTCGACCACCACCGGCGGGATCGCTTCGAAGCTGGAGTAGAGCTGTTGTGGGTAGTCGTATTGGTACAACGGTGCCGCACGGCAATCGGTAATCGACAAACCGGCTTGGATCTTCTCCGAATAGGGCACGAAAAAGCCTTTATCGCTGTAGTTCATCAGCTCCGGGGAAAAGCGGGTCTGTGCGGTAATCACGTAGTCGCGCTTGAGCAGCCTGGGCAGAAATTCGTCCAGGGAGCTGTAGCCCAGGCGCAGGTCGAACGGACCGGCACCGGGGTAGCGAATCGCATCGCTTGGGCCGGATTTGAGTTCATAACTCAGGGTTTTGGCGAACTTGCTGACTTCCCGGGCCTGAAACCTCGAAGTGCGCATTTCCTTGGTAGCCGCCAGCCCCACGACAATAGCAATGATTACCAGCAGCAACCAGAACGCCTTCCAGCCGTGCTTTACACGGCTGGGGCGAGGTTTTTCAGGTGTTGGCGCTTCATCCACAGGTTCAGTCGGGACCACGGTTTTACTCGAATCGGTTTGCCATAAAGCGCCCATAGTCGACTGATCCATTCACGCAGATTGATCTGACTTGTCTGAAGCTTAGACGCTGGATGGCGGTGGTGAAAAAATTGTGGAGGGCAAAATGTGGGGGGAATCGGGTTGACGCTTGTTCCCATGGGGCTGCGATGCGGTTTCAAACGCTGTTGTCAGGCGACTGATTTCTCGGATTTGTGTGCATATCCGTTGCTGCGGTCACGGCCACTTATGGTTTCGCCCTTACGGCGAGTCACTTTTTTTACAAGCGCCTAAAAAAAGTAACCAAAAAAACGCTCGCCCCTTTCGTACGGCCCACTCGCTAAAGCTCGGGGTTCCTTCGTTCCGGCATCCATCCGGGGGCATCGCCCTCCGGTTGGCTTCGCTGGCACCTACATGCGATGAGTTCGACTGCGTCGAACGGCGCTGCGCGCCAATCCCCGGATGAACACCTCCACTCAGCCTGCCGAGGGGGCGGGTGGATCAAGATCAAAAGCTGCAGGCGAGCT
>NZ_JBOIBY010000197.1:0-1444 GCF_050739655.1 Pseudomonas sp.
CGCCCCCTCGGCAGGCTGAGTGGAGGTATTCATCCGGGGATTGGCGCGCAGCGCCGTTCGACGCAGTCGAACTCATCGCATGTAGGTGCCAGCGAAGCCAACCGGAGGGCGATGCCCCCGGATGAATGCCGGAGCGAAGGAACCCCGAGCCTTAGCGAGGGGCCGTACGAAAGGGGCGAGACTTTTTGGTTCCTTTTGTGGCGTTTGACAAAAGGGACTCGCCGTAAGGGCGAAACCATAAGCCGCCGTTACCGCAGCAACGGATATGCCCCCAATCACCCAACAGCATGGTCGGCCCAAAGGCCGCCAAGCCCCCGCGAATATCAAAAGGATCGGCTCATGGACCACGTCAACCACATCCTGATCGTCGACGACGATCGCGAAATTCGCGAACTGGTAGGCAACTACCTGAAAAAGAACGGCCTGCGCACCACCATGGTCGCCGACGGCCGGCACATGCGCAGCTTTCTCGAAACCAACCAGGTCGACCTGATCGTCCTCGACATCATGCTGCCCGGCGATGACGGCCTGGTCCTGTGCCGTGAACTGCGCTCGGGCAAACACAAAGCCACGCCCATCCTGATGCTCACCGCACGCAACGACGAAACCGACCGCATCCTCGGCCTGGAGATGGGCGCTGACGACTACCTGACCAAACCCTTTGCCGCCCGGGAGCTGCTGGCGCGGATCAACGCGGTGCTGCGCCGCACCCGGATGCTGCCGCCCAACCTGCTGGTCACCGAAAGCGGCCGCATGCTGGGTTTCGGCCGCTGGCGCCTGGACACCACCGCCCGTCACTTGCTGGACGAAGACGGCACCCTGGTCGCCCTCAGCGGCGCTGAATACCGCCTGTTGCGAGTGTTCCTCGATCATCCGCAGCGGGTGCTGAGTCGCGATCAACTGCTCAACCTGACCCAGGGCCGCGATGCCGATCTGTTCGACCGGTCCATCGACCTGCTGGTCAGCCGCCTGCGCCAACGGCTCAAGGACGACTCCCGGGAGTCGACCTACATCAAAACGGTGCGCAGTGAGGGCTACGTCTTCTCCTACCCGGTGGAAATGCTCGATGCGCAGGGTTGACTGCTGACAAAAGATCACTGCGCTCAATAACGACTATGCGTCAGGGTGTTTTTTTATCACGACGCTCCAGCACTACAGTGGCCACATCTTCTTCCCACGCTCTGGAGCAACATCATGAAAAGCATCATCGCTCTTGGATTCGCCCTTTCAGTTCTTGGCGCTACGTCCGCCATCGCGGCCCCCCACGCAACTTCGCAGGTGGTTGCAGCAGCCAAAGTCAGCCAGCCGGCCACTTTGAACGTAAACACCGTCGGTATCGATCACAAAGACAGCCAACAGGAAAAACTCTACGTCGCCGAAAACCGCCCTGAGTTCGGTTCCAAATATCAGCGCTATTGATCAACAACCTTGTGCTGACCTGATC
>NZ_JBOIBY010000198.1:0-2945 GCF_050739655.1 Pseudomonas sp.
GTAGGAGCAGCCGGTCGACGCTCGATTGCTCGCGAAAAACGTTAACGATAACGCGGAAATTCTGAATGAACGCGGCGTCCTGAAGTTTTTCGCGAGCAAGCTCGCTCCTACAAATGCCTTAACTGACCGGTGTTATGGCGAGCCCCAGTCGCGGCGTGCGGCAATTGCACAAACGTTCTAGCCGTAACCTGGGCTGCCGGCGTTAAATGCATGGGTAATCCGTCCCACAGGTGCAGCATGACCACTCACAACTGGATCGACCTGAGCCAGGATGCCGACACCGGCATCGAGACCCTGCGCGCGCATTTCGAGGGTCACGCGTACGATCCACACTGGCATGACAGCTATCTGGTGGGCGTTACCGAGCAAGGTGTGCAGCAATTCAATTGTCGGCGGGCCAGACACCAGAGCACGCCGGGCAAGGTGTTTTTGCTGGAGCCGGGCGATATTCACGATGGTGAGGCGCCCACCGCAGACGGTTTTACCTACCGCATGCTTTACCTCGACCCGCAGTGGTTACGACGCGAACTCAGCGCGATGTTCGCCAATGCTCCAGACAATCATGAATTGAGCTTCGCCAGCACGCTGGCCAGCGACACTCGTCTGGCCCAGGCCACCAATGTTGCGTTCGAGACCCTGCATCGCGGTGAACTGAAAATTGTCCGCCAGACTGCCCTGGACGGTTTGCTCGAACGCCTTACCAGCCATTTGCACTGGCGAGCACGTTATGGTGAAGATCCGCGCCTTCCACGGGTGGCGCAACGAGCCCGGGAATACCTGCACGCCAATGCGCAATACGACATCGGCCTCGATCAACTGGCCGCTGCCACCGGCGTCGACCGCTTTCGCCTGACCCGCGCTTTCAAGGCCGCCTACGGCATGGCACCTCACGCCTATCTGGTGCAATTGCGCTTGGCCACCGCTCGCCGAATGCTGGCCCAGGGCGAGCAACCGGCAGCGGTGGCCATGGCGTTGGGCTTCTCCGACCAGAGCCATCTCGGTCGCTGGTTCGTACGCGCCTACGGGCTGACACCGGCGCTGTACCGCAAGCGCTGCTCAAATCTTCCAGACAGGTAGGTACGCTGCTTGTGAAGATCATTCCACTGATCTTCACCGGAGTTTGCCTGAGATGCTGTCTTCATTCCCGACGTTATTGCCTTTTGCGCTGTTTGCCTTCGTCGCCTCGATCACCCCCGGCCCGACCAACCTTCTGGTGTTGAGCAACAGCGCGCGATTCGGTTTCGCCGCCGCAGTCCCGATCATCCTTGGCGCCTGTGCCAGCGCGGCAATGCTGGTGTTGTTGGTGGGCACCGGTGCGGGTTCTTCGTTGACCACATGGCCCATGCTGCAAGTGCTCATGCAATGGCTCGGCGTGGCGTGGCTGAGTTATTTGGCGTGGCAGATTTTCCGTGCCCCCGCCCAAGCCATTTCCACGGAGCAAACAGCCAGGCGACTCGGTTTGCTCGGGGCAGCCGGCCTGCAATGGATCAACCCGAAAACCTGGATGATGGCGCTGGCGGTCGTCAGCGTGTTCGCGGGGGCCGGTGAGCAACGGCTTGTCCATGTGATGTACCTGTCCGTGGTGTTTTTCCTGATTTCCCTACCGTGCCTCGGTGCCTGGGCATTGCTTGGAGCCGGCTCCGGCCGCTGGTTGCAGTCACCGCGTTCGATGCAGCGTTTCAATCGTTGCATGGGCCTGTTGTTGCTGGGTTCGGCGTGGTTGAGCGTATTGGCCTGATTTCCTTCTGTCGGTTTTTATCGCGCTCTGATACATCGAGCACTTGACGGCGGATTCGTTTCTGGTGTCTTCTGAAACCGGTTTCAGCGCTAGACGCTCAGCCTTATAAATCCAATAAGAAGGTTTCAGACCGTGAACGATTTTTCCGCCGCCCAGCGCAGCCGCGTGACCATGCTCGACGTGGCCGAACACGCCAAGGTGTCCAAGGCCAGCGTCTCGCGGTTCATCGGCGAAGATCGCGCCCTGCTCTCCGACGCTATCGCCCAGCGCATCGAACAATCCATCGCCGAACTGGGCTATCGCCCCAACCAGATGGCCCGTGGCCTGAAACGCGGGCGCACCCGCCTGATCGGCATGCTGGTGGCCGACATCCGCAACCCCTATTCAATCGCCGTGATGCACGGGGTGGAAACCGCCTGCCGCCAACATGGCTACAGCCTGGTGGTGTGCAACACCGACCGCGACGACGAGCAGGAGCGCCAGCACCTGGCCCTGCTGCGCTCCTACAACATCGAAGGCCTGATCGTGAACACCCTCGGCCATCACCGCGATGAGCTGCACGAGCTGCACGGGGAAATGCCCCTGGTGCTGGTGGACCGCAAGGTCGAGCACCTGGAAAGCGATCTGGTCGGGCTGGATAACCCGGCAGCGGTCGAGATGGCCCTCGCCCACCTTGAAGAACGCGGCTACCGCGACGTGCTGCTGGTGACTGAACCCTTTGACGGCACCAGTTCGCGGATCGAGCGGGTTAGCAGTTTCAAGGCACAGATTGCACAGCGCCCGGCTCTTCGCGGCAGCTTGATCGAAACCGGTAGCGAACTGACCGCGAACCTCAAAACCTTCCTCGACACCACAGGCTTAGGCCCCAAAGCGTTGTTTTGCGCCAACGGGATTGCGGCACTGGCCAGCACCCATGCGTTGCGGGAACTTCAGTGCAACCTGTTCGAAGACGTGGGCCTGATTGCCCTCGATGATCTGGATTGGTATCCGCTGGTGGGCAGCGGCATCACCGCCCTCGCCCAGCCAACCACCGAGATTGGCGCCAGTGCGTTTGAGTGTTTGCTCAAGCGGCTGCGGGGGGATGACAGTCCGATGCGGACGCTGGATTTTTCAGCGCGGTTGGTTGTGCGGGGGTCTACCCGTGGGGATTTGCTTTGAATGTTATGGCCCTATCGCCAGCAGGCTGGCTCCCACATTGGATCTAGGT
>NZ_JBOIBY010000199.1:0-8347 GCF_050739655.1 Pseudomonas sp.
GAGCAGCCGGTCGACGCTCGATTGCTCGCGAAAAACGTTAACGATAACGCGGAAATTCTGAATGAACGCGGCGTCCTGAAGTTTTTCGCGAGCAAGCTCGCTCCTACAAATGCCTTAACTGACCGGCATTAGGGCAAGCCCGCGAATACAAAGTCAGCCGCAGTGGATGTATTGAGGCTGCCGACGCTTTCTACCCGGGCAAGCCCGCTCCCACAGGGTCATGTGTGAAGCGGTGGAACTTGTGACGGTTTAGAGACTCAAGGCAACACAATTCTTGCAACCTGTGTCAGGCCGGTTAAGGTTCAGCACAGGTTTACTTGCCCCCACGAGTCTCTATGTTCAAGCGGTCAGTCACCCAAACCCTCGCCTTGCTGCTGATGGCCAGCGCTTCGCTGTCGGCCCACGCCAATTGGTATCTGGACGGCGAGTCTTCGCGGCTGTCATTTGTCAGCACCAAAAACGCCAATATTTCCGAAGTGCAGCGCTTTCTGGTGCTGCACGGCAAGGTCGACCCCAAAGGGGTGGCCGAAGTGGAGGTTGAGCTGGACTCGATCAACAGCGGCATTCCCTTGCGTGATGAACGCATGCGTAAGGAGCTGTTTGAGATCGATAAGTTTCCCGAGGCACTGATCACCACGCAAATCGACCTGCGCCCGATCAACGACCTCGCTCCCGGTGCGCAGCTGGAACTGCGCCTGCCGCTGACCGTCGATCTGCATGGCAAACAACACACATATAACGCCGAACTGCTGGCGACCCGTCTCGACGATCGGCGCTTTCAGGTGGTGACTCTTGAGCCGCTGGTCATCAATGCCGAGGACTTCGACCTGGCGCCGGGTCTGGAAACGCTGCGCAAGGTCGCCGGCCTGTCGGCGATCAGTCTGTCGGTGCCGGTGGGTGCGGTGCTGATCTTCACGGCGCGCTGACATGGCCGGCCCGATCTTTCCCTGGCGTGAAGGCAATCGATTCGAACTGCTGATCGATGGGCCGCAGTTCTTCCCGCGCATGCTCGTGGCGATTGCCCGCGCCGAGGAACAGGTCGAGCTGGAGCTGTATCTGGTGGAAGCCGGAGCCTGTGCCGAGTCCATGGTGCAGGCGCTGGTGCAGGCTGCCGAGCGCGGTGTACGGGTACGCTGTCTGTTCGATGACTACGGCAGCCTCGCCTTCACACTGACCCTGCGCCAGCGCTTGATGGCCGCCGGGGTCGAATTGCGTTTCTACAATCGCCTGAGCTGGCGGCGCTGGGTCGGCAATTTCTACCGCGACCATCGCAAGCTGTTGCTGGTGGACCAGAGCCTGGCGGTGGTAGGTGGTACCGGTGTCACCGATGAATTCTGGACGCCGGGCGAAGACGCCAGCGAATGGCACGAAGTGATGGTGGAAATCACAGGTCCCCTGGTCCTGGACTGGCAATTGCTCTTCGACCGCCAGTGGATCGCCAACCGCCATCGCCGCGCCTGGAAACCCGCCGCGCATTTCGGCTTGCCGCGTCTGCCCCGCGTGCCGTCCATGGGCGAGGGCATGGGGCGGGTCGCCTATGCCGACGCCCGTCAGCATCGGGACATTCTGCAATCGCTGACTCGTGCGCTGAACAGCGGCCAGAAACGCATCTGGTTGGCCACACCGTATTTTCTGCCGACCTGGAAAGTCCGCCGTTCCCTGCGCCGCGCCGCCGGCCGAGGCGTAGACGTGAGGCTGCTGCTGACCGGCCCGCGCACCGATCACCCGTCGGTGCGCTACGCCGGGCATCGCTACTACCCGCGTTTGCTCAAGGCGGGGGTGAAAGTCTTCGAATACCAGCCGTGCTTCCTGCACCTGAAAATGGTCCTGATCGACGACTGGGTGAGCATTGGCTCGTGCAATTTCGATCACTGGAATCTGCGGTTCAATCTGGAAGCGAACCTTGAAGCACTGGACCCCAAGTTGACCCAGGCGGTGGCGGCGAGTTTCGAGCGGGATTTCGCGTTGAGCCAGCAAGTGAGCCTGGAGGAATGGCGGCGCCGGCCGCTGTGGCGGCGGATCAAGCAGCGGGTGTGGGGATGGGTGGATCGGTTGGTGGTGAATCTGTTGGATCGGAGGGGGTAGAGCAAGATGATGATCGTTCCCACGCTCTGCGTGGGAATGCAGCCCGTGACGCTCCGCGTCACTGGACGCGGAGCGTCCCCAGAGGCGTTCCCACGCGGAGCGTGGGAACGATCAGATCAGTGTAGGAGCTGCCGCAGGCTGCGATCTTTTGCTTTTAGGGGGTACAGCAACTCAAAACTCTGCTGCGTCACGTCCTCGGAATCCAGGCCGATCTGCACGTTGAACTTGCCCGGTTCTGCCGCGTATTTGAGCTGGGTGTTGTAGAACTTCAGGTCGTCCTCGGTGATGGTGAAGTGCACGACTTTCTGTTCGCCGGCCTTGAGCATCACTTTCTGGAAGTTCTTCAGTTCCTTGATCGGGCGAATCATCGAGCCGGTCTCGTCCTGGATGTACAGCTGCACCACGGTTTCGCCGTCGCGCTTGCCGGTGTTTTTCACCGTGACACTGGCGTCGAGCTTGCCGGTCCTGTTCAGCGTGGTCGATGACAGGGCCATGTCGCTCAGGCTGAAGTCGGTGTAGCTCAGGCCGTAGCCGAACGGGTACAGAGGACCTGTGGTGTCATCGAAATACTGCGAGGTGTAGTTGCCCGGTTTGCCCGGCGTGAACGGCCGGCCAATAGTCAGGTGGTTGTAGTAGGTCGGAATCTGGCCAACCGAGCGCGGGATGGTGATCGGCAGTTTGCCCGACGGGTTGTAGTCGCCGAACAGCACGTCGGCAATGGCGTTGCCGCCCTCGGTGCCGCTGAACCAGGTTTCCAGGATGGCGTCAGCCTGTTCTTTCTCTTCGAGAATCGACAGCGGACGGCCGTTCATCAGCACCAGTACCAGCGGTTTGCCGGTGGCTTTGAGCGCACGGATCAAATCACGCTGGTTTTGCGGAATGTTCAGGTCAGTGCGACTCGATGACTCGTGGGACATGCCACGGGACTCGCCCACGGCCGCAACCACCACATCAGCGTCCTTGGCGGCTTTCACCGCTTCGTCGATCAGCACGTTTGCCGGGCGCGGGTCATCGACCACTTCCGGTGCATCGAAGTTGAGGAAGTTCAGGTAACCGAGGATTTTTGGGTCGCTGGTGATGTTGGCGCCACGGGCGTAGATCAGTGTCGATTTGTCACCCAGAGCACTGGTCATGCCGTCGAACAGGGTGACCGATTGCGCGGGTTTACCGGCAGCGGCCCAGCTGCCCATCATGTCGATGGGTGCTTTGGCCAGGGGGCCGACCAGGGCGATTTTCGCGTTCTTCTTCAGCGGCAGGGTTTCGTTGCTGTTTTTCAGCAACACCAGGCTGCGACGCGCGACGTCACGGGCCTCGGCACGGTGCAGGCGGCTGTCGGCGTAGGTGTCGGCCGGATCATCCTCGGCCTTGCCGATGCGCAGGTACGGGTCCTTGAACAGGCCCATGTCGTACTTGGCGTCGAGCACCGCACGCACGGCGTTGTCGATGTCGCTCTGCTGGATCTCGCCGGATTTCAGCAGCCCCGGCAGCTCTTTGCCGTACAGGGTGTCGTTCATGCTCATGTGGATGCCGGCCTTGATCGCCAGCTTCGCGGCTTCGCGACCGTCGCGAGCGACGCCGTGCTTGATCAGCTCGAAAATCGCCCCGTGGTCGCTGACGGCCAGGCCCTTGAAGCCCCATTCCTTGCGCAGCAGGTCGTTCATCAGCCAGGTGTTGGCGGTGGCCGGCACGCCGTTGATCGAGTTCAGCGCAACCATTACGCCACCGGCACCGGCGTCAATCGCCGCACGGTACGGCGGCAGGTAGTCCTGGTACATCTTGACGGGGCTCATATCGACCACGTTGTAGTCGCGACCGCCCTCGACCGCACCGTACAGGGCGAAATGTTTGACGCTGGCCATGATGCTGTCGGCGGCGTTGGCGCCAGTACCCTGGAATGCCTTGACCATCACGCCGGCAATGCGCGACACCAGGTAGGTGTCTTCGCCGAAGCCTTCGGAGGTACGGCCCCAGCGCGGGTCGCGGGAAATGTCGACCATTGGCGCGAAGGTGATGTCGAGGCTGTCAGCCGCGGCTTCCTTGGCGGCGATGCGCCCGGACAGGCCGATGGCGTCCATGTCCCAGCTCGACGCCAGGGCCAACGGGATCGGGAAAATGGTGCGGTGGCCGTGGATCACGTCGTAGGCGAAGAACATCGGGATCTTCAGGCGACTGCGCATAGCCGCGTCCTGCATCGGACGGTTTTCCGGGCGGGTGATCGAGTTGAACGTACCGCCGATGTTGCCAGCGGCGATCTCCTTGCGGATCAGCTCCCGGGGCATTTCCGGGCCGATGCTGATCAGTCGCAGCTGGCCGATTTTTTCATCGAGGGTCATTTGCTTCATCAGGTTGCTGATGAAGGCGTCCTTGTTTTCCAGCGGCGGGGGTGTCGTAGCGGCCAATACGTTATGACTGGCCAGGCTGACTAGCAGTCCCAGCAAACACAGCTTCTTCATGAATAGTTTTCTCAAGGGCCCAAGCGGCGATGTACGCGCCGGCCAGCCAAAAGTTAGGGAGCGTCTATTGTTGTTCGGGTGCTTATCTGAAAACGGCCGCCTGAAAAGGTGCCGTCTGCCGGATGTTTTTGCGTAGGGCATCTTTTAGCCCATTGCCCCGATGCAATCCAGTGGCGCGGCCGATTATGCCCCAAGAGCCGTCCGAGAGGGTCGCCGGTTGGTTTTCCATGAATATGAAGGGAGCGTCACCGAAATGAATGTACGACAGTCCTACCGGTCGGGCTTGCAAGCCGCCACGTTGCTGGTGCTGGCCACGTTGCTGACCGCCTGCGGCATCAACAACATTCCGACGCTCGATGAGCAGGCCAAGGCCGCGTGGGGGCAGGTGCAGAACCAATATCAGCGCCGTGCGGACCTGATCCCCAACCTGGTGGAAACCGTCAAGGGCTACGCGGCCCATGAGCAGGAAACCCTGACCGCAGTGATCGAGGCCCGGGCCAAGGCCACCTCGATCCAGGTGGATGCCTCGACCCTGGACAACCCTGAAAAGCTCAAGCAATACCAGCAGGCCCAGGATCAGCTCAGCGGCGCCTTGAGTCGATTGATGGTGGTGTCCGAGCGCTATCCCGACCTCAAGGCCAACCAGAACTTCCTCGCCCTGCAATCGCAACTGGAAGGCACCGAGAACCGCATCAGCGTTGCCCGACGTGACTTCATTCTTGCGGTGCAGAATTACAACACCGAAATCCGTACGTTCCCCGGTCGTTTGTGGCACAGCGTGATGTACAGCAACCTGCCGGTTCGCGAGACCTTCGAAGCCACGCCGGGTTCGGAAAAGGCCCCCGAAGTGAAATTTTGAACCCGCGTCGGGGATTTGGGTGAGGTTGCCAATGCGTGTGATGAAGCTGGGCCTGATGCTGTTGCTCTGGGTATTTGCCCTGGCGGTGCAGGCCGAATTGAAGTTCCCGGCGTTGAGCGGGCGGGTGGTGGACAACGCCCAAATGATCGAGCCAGCGGTGCGCGAGCAACTCACGCAACAACTTCAGGCCCATGAAAAAGCGACTGGCGAGCAACTGGTGGTGGTCACCCTGCCGGATTTGCAGGGCACCGACATTGCCGATTTCGGCTATCAGTTGGGTCGTCACTGGGGCATCGGCCAGAAGGACAAGAACAACGGCGCCTTGCTGATCGTCGCGCGGGATGAGCGCAAACTGCGCATTGAAGTCGGCTACGGGCTGGAAGATCGCCTGACCGACGCCCAGAGTTCGGTGATCATCCATCAGGTGATCACGCCCGCGTTCAAGACCGGTAACTTCAGTAAGGGCATCAGCGACGGTGTGGCGGCGATGCTGGTGGTGTTGGGCGGCAATCCTCTGGACGAGCCATCGACGGTGTATGACTCCAATGGCGATCCCGGTGACGATTTTGTCTCGCAGCACCCGGGATTGTTCGTATTTTTGGTGTTGTTGTTCATCCTGACTGTGTTTGTTTGCCAGATGCTCGGTATTCTTCCGGCCGGTCGCGGTGGTTCGGGCGGTTCGGGCGGTTCGGGTGGCGGATTCGGTGGTGGTGGATTCGGCGGAGGCGGGTTTGGCGGCGGTGGGGGCGGGGGCTTCAGTGGCGGCGGTGGCAGTTTTGGGGGCGGTGGTTCGTCCGGCGGCTGGTAATAATAAAAATGAGCAGGCACTTCTCAACATGGCATTACTGACTGAACACGAACAACGCAAAGTCGCCGAGGCGATTGCCCGGGTCGAGCGCGACACCGATGCGGAACTGGTGACCGTCCTCGCGGCCCGCGCCGACGACTACGCGTACATTCCGCTGCTGTGGGCCAGCCTGCTGGCGCTGGTGGTGCCGGGTATCGTGCATTACCTGACGGGCTGGCTGACCCTGCACAGCCTGCTGCTGGTGCAATGGATCAGCTTCATTGTGCTGTGTCTGGTGTTCCGTCTGCCGAAAGTCACTACCCGCCTGATCCCGCGCTCAGTGCGTCACTGGCGCTCCTCGAACCTGGCGCGTCGGCAGTTTCTGGAGCAGAACCTGCATCACACCGTGGGCAGCACCGGCATTCTGATTTTCGTTTCCGAAGCCGAGCGTTATGTAGAAATCCTGGTGGACGAGGGCATTTCCAGTCGCCTCGATAACAAGAACTGGGATGCGATAGTCGCTGCGTTCACTCAGCAGGTGCGGCAGGGGCAGACGTTGCAAGGCTTTGTCAGTTGCGTCGAGGCCTGTGGCGAATTGCTCAAGGTGCATGTGCCGGTAACCCATGTGCGCAATGAGCTGCCGAATCGCCTGATAGTTCTGGGCTGAACACTTGATCCCTAATCACTGAAACCTGTGGGAGCGGGCTTGCCCGCGATTGCGGTAGATCAGTCGACATCAATGTTGAATGTAAGATTGCTATCGCGAGCAAGCCCGCTCCCACAGTGGATCTGCGCCGAGTTCAAAAACACCGTTCGGTAAATAACTACGTGTCCTGAAAGACTATCCCCCCTAAAATACCCGCCATTCCCGATCCGCACCGCCCCGAGGCCGCTTTTTCCATGTCTGTCACCGTAACTCCCGCCAGCCTCGCGCCGGATCATCACGCCCAGTTCATCGATCTGCTGCAAACCAGCCTCGATCAAAATGCCTTTATCAAACTGGTGCTGGCCAAGTACGTCGGCGATGAAGTGGATTTGCAGCGGATCACCATCAAGTCGGTGACGGTCAAGACGCAGCCTTGCCTGTCCTTCGTCTACCGCTACAAAACCCGCGACATCACCAAGAATCTGCCGCTGGCCGAAGGTGTGGCGAGCATTGCCGAACTGCTTCCAGCGGCGTTTAAAAACGCGCATTTGTTGTCGTTGACCGACGAAGCCCAGCTGGAATACAGCAAAAAAGGCAAAAGCTCGCTGTTCAAGAGTAAACCTCAGCAATTGCGTGAAGTGCCGTCCGCCGAGCACAACCGCGAAAAAAACCGCTTCCTGGACCTGAGTCGACCGTTCCTTGCCGATCTCGGGGTGACCAACAGCAAGCACGAGTTGATCCCGGCGATGTCGCGCAAGTGGAAGCAGATCAACAAGTTCATCGAAGTCTTCAGCCATGCACTGACTGCATCGCCGCTGGCGCTGGACAAACCGGTGCGGGTGGCGGACTTCGGTTCGGGCAAGGGTTACCTGACCTTTGCCATCCACGACTACCTGCGCAATACCATGAACGCCGAAGGCGAAGTGACCGGTGTCGAGCTGCGTGAAGACATGGTCACCCTGTGCAACACCGCTGCCGCCAAGCTTGAACATCCGGGGCTGGTGTTCAAATGTGGTGATGTGCGCAGTGTGGCGCCGAGCGAGCTGGACGTGATGATCGCGCTGCACGCCTGCGACATCGCCACCGACTACGCGATTCACACCGGCATCCGTTCTGGCGCGTCGATCATCATGTGCTCGCCGTGCTGCCACAAGCAGATCCGCCTGCAAATCCAGAGCCCGGCCTTGCTCAAGCCGATGCTGCAATACGGTTTGCACCTGGGTCAGCAGGCGGAGATGGTCACCGACAGCTTGCGTGCGTTGTTCCTCGAAGCCTGTGGCTATGAAACCAAGGTGTTCGAGTTCATCTCACTGGACCACACCAACAAGAACAAGATGATCCTGGCGGTCAAGCGCGCCGAGCCGGTGAACCCAGCCCAGCTGCTGGCGAAGATCCAGGAACTGAAGGATTTCTACCACATCACCGAACATTGCCTGGAAACACTGCTGCGCTCTGATGGGTATTTGAGCTAAAGCAAAAAGATCGCAGCCTGCGGCAGCTCCTACAGGGTGTACGCC
>NZ_JBOIBY010000200.1:0-15329 GCF_050739655.1 Pseudomonas sp.
GGAGCGGGCTTGCCCGCGATGGCGGTTTGTCAGCCGACAAAAATGTTGAATGTGCCGGCTTCATCGCGGGCAAGCCCGCTCCCACAGGGTCGGTGGTTAGCCGAAGAACCAGTAGCAAACCCCGATAGCGCCCAGTACCCCGGCCAACTCCGCCAACAACGCACAACCCACCGCATGCCGCGCGCGCTGGATGCCTACCGCGCCAAAGTACACCGCCAGAACATAGAACGTCGTTTCGGTACTGCCCTGAATCGTCGCTGCTACTAACGCGGGAAAGCTGTCCACGCCAGATGTCTTCATGGTTTCAATCAGCATCGCCCGGGCGGCGCTGCCGGAGAAAGGTTTGACCATCGCGGTTGGCAGCGCATCGACGAAACGCGTGTCCCAACCGGCCCATTCAACCAGATGACGGATGCCGTCCAGGCCGAAATCCAGCGCCCCCGACGCCCGCAGAACACCCACCGCACACAGCATCGCCACCAGATACGGCAGCAGACTCTTCGCCACGTCGAAGCCTTCCTTCGCGCCTTCGACGAATGCTTCATAGACCTTCACTTTGCGCAGCGCGCCGATGATCAGAAACAGCATGATCAAGCCGAACAGCGTCAAATTGCCGAGGATCGACGATAAACCCGCCAATGCCGCGGCCGACATCGTCCCCAGCAACGCCATGAAGCCACCGAGGATCAGCGCACCGGGAACCAGGTACGCCAGCACCACCGGGTCCCAGATGCGCAGGCGTTGCATGAAGGCCACCGCTAAAAAGCCGACGATGGTCGAGCAACTGGTGGCCAGCAGGATGGGCAGGAACACCAGCGTCGGGTCGGGGGCGCCTTGCTGGGCGCGGTACATGAAAATCGTGACCGGCAGCAGGGTCAGGGAGGAAGCGTTGAGCACCAGAAACAGGATCTGCGCGTTACTGGCGATGGTGGCGCTGGGATTGAGCTCCTGTAGGGCCTTCATGGCCTTGAGGCCAATCGGCGTTGCGGCGTTGTCCAGGCCAAGGCCGTTGGCGGCGAAGTTCAGGGTGATCAGGCCGATGGCCGGGTGACCAGGCGGGACTTCAGGCATCAAGCGCAGGAATAGGGGGCCCAGAGCCTTGGCCAGCCATTCGACGATCCCGGCTTTCTCGGCGATCCGCAGAAAACCCAGCCAGAGGGTGAGGGTGCCAAACAGCAACACCATCACCTCGACCGACAGCTTGGCCATCGCGAAGATGCTTTCCACCATCGCTGCGAAGATCCCGGCGTTGCCACCGATCAGCCACTGCGCCAGCGCCGAAATTGCGGCCACGATGAAGAAGCCAAGCCACAGGCCATTAAGCATCAGTCAAATCCCCCAAAAGATGCGCGAATGATAGCGGGGTGGCCAGAAACGACAAACCCCGGATTTCTCCGGGGTTTGTTGGTACGGCTGACTCGGATCACTGTGGGAGCCAGCCTGCTGGCGATGAGGCCGGTACATTCAACATCTCTGTTGTTTGGTACACCGCTATCGCCAGCAGGCTGGCTCCCACACAAAAGCCACCATAGGGTTAAGCTTAGTTTTTGGAAACTTCACCAACCGGCAATTTTTCCTTGCTGCGCCAGTGCGGCAGGGAGTTCCAGTAGCGCTGGCCCTTGGCATCGTCGTACATGCCTTCCCAACGCGCGATTACCAGTACGGCCAAGGCGTTGCCGATCACGTTCAATGCGGTACGCGCCATGTCCATGATGCGGTCGACACCGGCGATGAATGCCAGGCCTTCCAGCGGAATACCGACGCTGCCCAGGGTAGCCAGCAGCACCACGAAGGACACGCCCGGTACGCCGGCGATGCCTTTGGAGGTGACCATCAGGGTCAGGACCAACAGCAGTTGCTGGCTGATCGACAGGTCGATGCCGTACAGCTGGGCAATGAAGATGGCCGCGATACTTTGATACAGGGTCGAACCATCAAGGTTGAACGAGTAACCGGTCGGCACCACGAAGCTGCAGATCGCTTTCGGCGCGCCGTAGGCTTCCATCTTCTCGATCACGCGCGGCAGCACGGTTTCGGAGGAGGCGGTGGAGTAGGCCAGTACCAGCTCATCCTTGAAGATGCGCATCAGCTTGATCACCGAGAAGCCGAACAGGCGAGCGATCAGGCCCAGCACCACGAAGGCGAAGAAGGCGATAGCGAAGTAAACCAGGATCACCAGTTTGGCCAGCGGCAGCAGGGAGGCGAAGCCGAAGTTGGCCACGGTGACCGCGATCAGTGCAAATACGCCGATCGGGGCGTAGTTCATGATCATGTGAGTGACCTTGAACATGCTTTCCGAAACGCCCTGGAACATCTTCACCAGTGGCTCGCGCAGGTCGGCTTGCAGGCTCGACAGACCGAGACCGAACAGCACGGAGAAGAAGATGATCGGCAGCATTTCACCGCGAGCCATGGCCGCGAAGATGTTTGATGGAATCAGGTTGAGGATGGTTTCGATGAACGCGTGTTCATGCTGAACCTCGGCAGCTGTGGCCTGGTACTTGGAGATATCCACGGTACCCAGGGTGCTCATGTCGATACCAGAGCCCGGGTGGAACAGGTTGGCCAGCACCAGACCGACCAGAATGGCGATGGTGGTGACGATTTCGAAGTAGACGATGGTTTTCAGGCCGATGCGCCCGAGTTTCTTCGCGTCACCGACGCCGGCGATGCCAACGATCAAGGACGAGATAACGATCGGGATCACGATCATCTTGATCAGACGGATAAAGATATCGCCTGCCGGTTGCAGGACGTTGCTGATCCACCAGGCTTTCTCGGCACTGAAATGGTTAAGCAGCGCACCGATTGCAATCCCCAATACCAGACCGATGAGGATCTGCCAGGCGAGGCTAAGCTTTGCCTTCTTCATATTCTTTACCCTTACTTCAGTTTGACTCGAGCAGATGCATGAGCTGGATCGCTTGTGGCGAAAAACCAGTGCATCTGCCCCCGTATAAGGAGCCCCGGAGCGCTTGTTAGTGGCTCTCTGGCAGGCGAAAAAAGGCGCAACTATTCCGATGCAAGGAACCGACGTCTAATGCCGTAAACGCCTACCCTATGCCGAATCGGCATGAGGTTTTTATACTGAAACTGGCGTCCCAACCGGTTCGAATACGACATTTCGGCAGGCATAAGTGCCGTGAACCGGTCATCACAGCGCAGGCTGAGTGTTTTTTGATCAGCTGAAAATCAGGCTGATTTCGGGAAAATTCGACAGGGCGTTCGGAGAAATTACGACTGAGGATAGGCGATATTTCTGGATATACGGTCGCAGGCGAGACGCCGCTGATCGTATTTAACAGCGATAGTCGTCTGGATTTGAAGGGAGATGGAAGAAGTGTAGGGCATCGCTCTAGGTCAACACTTTGCCTATACAAGCTCTGCGCAAGTCCGTCGAACCATGATTGGCCGGCGAACCTGCGTCACAGCTTTTCCTGACCCGGTCCCTTCGCAGGCACTCCCTGTACCCGTAGGTCACTCCGCCCCTGAAACAGGCAGAACGTCCCGACCCCTTGGTCATGCACCGACCTTCCTCGGGTGGGCGCAAGGGGGAAAGAAGCAGTGCTTCTCTCTCGTGTTGCCAAATCAATACTCTTCCTTGAGTTTGTCCGTTAACAAGTCCTGCATACCTTGGAACGGAAGGCTCATGTTCAGCCTCGGCCGCGACGGCCAAAGAAGAAGGAAGCAATGAACATCACCAGGAACACGACAAAGAGAATCTTGGCGATACCCGTGGCGGTGCCCGCGATACCACCGAAGCCCAGTACGGCGGCAACAATGGCAATGATCAAGAACGTGATTGCCCAGCTCAACATGGTGATTCTCCTTACTCTTCTATTTAAAGGTGCCGCTTGTCCCGGCGCAGCGAACACGCCAAGTTCGTGAAGTTAGAAAACGAACCGTTCCTGACGGGGCATCTCATTCACAGGCTGTGCCTGGTCGACGTCCATCATCCGCATATCAGTCATCTTGCTATTGGCAGCGCTGAATTGCGTTTGGGTTGGGTGTTGAAACGATAGGCGTGGCGCTTCTTGCTGCTGGCTTTGTTCCCAGCGCAGCAATTGCTGACCGGCGATCAGAGTGACCAACAGCGCAAATACGCAGAACAGGCCTTGCTGAAGAAGCAGTGGCGAGAGACGTAAATGGGCGGCACGTTGACGGTTCATCCTGAGGCTCCTCCCACGCGGGGGGTAATCGGTTGAGGGCGATTGTTTTTGCCCTGCGTTACTCAGGATATTGCAGTGGTCATGCCAGCTTCTTTAATGAAAAAAATACAATTAAATCAATAGGTTGTGACGGTTGCGAAAACGCTCGGGTTGGCATCCTGCACGATGGCTCTATGCTTGGTCGTGCGTAATGCACGATTGATCTGAGAGCGTTGCAATATTTTTGAATTGAAAGGAGGGCGTAAGTGTCAGAAAAGGACGCGAGTTTTGTAGGCAATAGATAGTTGCCCCGGCATAGCGGTAAAGGATCAGACTAAAACCATGCAACTTGCCCGATTTTTCCGGGACTAATCAAAGATCATTCATTAAGGAGCGTAGGAAAATGGAGTCAGCTACGGAGCATCAAGGCCGTATTCTTCTAGTGGATGATGAGTCCGCCATCCTGCGTACTTTCCGTTATTGCCTTGAAGATGAAGGCTATAGCGTGGCAACCGCCAACAGCGCTGCTCAAGCCGAAGCGCTGTTGCAGCGTCAGGTGTTCGACCTGTGTTTCCTGGATTTGCGTCTGGGCGAAGACAACGGCTTGGACGTGCTGGCACAAATGCGTGTTCAAGCGCCCTGGATGCGAGTCGTGATCGTCACCGCACACTCCGCCGTGGACACTGCGGTGGACGCGATCCAGGCGGGCGCCGCCGATTATCTGGTCAAACCCTGCAGTCCTGATCAACTGCGCCTTGCCACTGCCAAGCAACTGGAAGTGCGGCAACTGTCGGCGCGTCTGGAAGCCCTGGAAGGCGAGGTGCGTAAACCCAAGGATGGTCTCGACTCCCATAGCCCCGCGATGAAAGTGGTGCTCGAAACAGCGCGTCAGGTTGCGGCTACCGATGCCAATATTTTGATTCTCGGCGAGTCCGGTACAGGTAAGGGCGAATTGTCCCAAGCCATCCACGGCTGGAGTAAACGCGCCAAAAAGTCCTGCATCACCATCAACTGTCCATCGCTGACGGCCGAGTTGATGGAAAGCGAGCTGTTTGGTCATAGCCGTGGTGCGTTTACCGGAGCCAGTGAAAGCACGTTGGGACGGGTCAATCAGGCCGATGGCGGCACGCTGTTTCTGGACGAAATCGGCGATTTTCCGCTGGTTTTGCAGCCGAAATTGCTGCGTTTTATCCAGGATAAGGAATACGAGCGGGTCGGAGACCCGGTCACCCGGCGCGCCGATGTGCGCATCCTGGCGGCCACTAACCAGAATCTTGAAGATATGGTTCGCGACGGTCGTTTCCGCGAAGACCTGCTTTATCGCTTGAATGTCATCACCCTGCATTTGCCGCCATTGCGCGAACGCCGGGAAGACATCATTAATCTTGCCGATCGCTTTCTGGCGCGTTTCGTCAAAGAGTACGCACGCCCGGCGCGGGGATTCACGGACGAGGCCCGCGAGGCAATGCTCGGCTACCGCTGGCCCGGCAACATTCGCGAACTGCGCAACGTGGTGGAGCGAGCGAGCATTATCTGCCCGCAAGAGCGAGTCGAAATCAGCCACCTGGGCATGGCCGAAGCGACGGTCAACAACGCCCCGCGCATTGGCGCAGCGCTGAGTTTGGACGAACTGGAGAAAGCCCACATCGGCGCGGTCCTCGCCACCGCCGGCACGCTGGATCAAGCGGCAAAAACGTTGGGAATCGACGCATCGACGCTGTACCGCAAACGCAAGCAGTACAACTTGTGAGCCGCCATCGATGAAACTGGCGATGAAGTTGCGGACCCGGCTGTTCCTAAGCATTTCCGCGCTGATCACCGTAGCGTTGCTCGGGCTTTTGCTCGGGCTGGTCAGCGTGATGCAGATGGCCGGAAGTCAGGAAGCGCTGGTGCGCAGCAACTTTATTACCCTGGATTTGGGGCTCAAGCTGCGCCAGACGCTGGGTGATCAGTTGGTCATCATGCTCAGCGAGCAGCCCGATAGCCAAGCCTTCGAAGCGTCCAAGCGACGTTACTTCGAATTGTTGGAAGAGGGGATTGCCCAGGAACCGTTGATCGAAGGCAGCGAGTACGGTTTCCAAAGAGCGAAGGCCGATTACCTGAGTTTCATTCAGGCCTACGAAGTGTCACCCGATCCGACCCACGTGTTGACGGGTCATGATGAGCTCACCGAGAAATTCAACGCGCTGCGCAATGGTTTGATCAATGAGCACAAGCGCGCCCTGGATAATATAGGTGCGAACGAGCGCCAGGCCCGTGAGCGCGCACTGCTGATTGCCGGCCTGCTCGGGTTGGTCGGGTTGGCGGTGTTGATTATTGGTTTCGTGACAGCTCATGCCATTGCCCGGCGTTTCGGCGGACCTATCGAAGCGCTGGCGCAAGCGGCTGACGACATCGGCAAGGGTAATTTTGACGTCACGCTACCGGTCTCTTCCGCCGTTGAGTTGAATCAGCTGACCCGGCGTTTCGGCATGATGGCCGAGGCATTGCGTCAACATCAGGCCACCAATGTCGATGAACTGCTGGCTGGCCAGCAACGTCTGCAGGCCGTACTCGACAGCATCGACGACGGCTTGCTGATGATCGACCGCCAAGGCCGTCTGGAACACCTCAACCCTGTGGCCCAGCGTCAATTGGGCTGGGAAAGGGATCGACTCGGGCAAGGCCTTGGTGCGGCCCTGCAACGCCCCGAGCTTGATGAACAGCTGCAGCTGGTGCTGCGCGGCGGTACGCTGGAGCGAGCGCCCGAGGACCTCAACGTCGAGGTCGATGGCGAAACCCGGTTGCTGACTTACAGCCTCACGCCGGTGAGCCACACCCAGGGCCATATTCTCGGTGCGGTGATGGTGCTGCATGACGTCACCGAGCAGCGCGCATTCGAACGCGTACGCAGCGAATTTGTGTTACGCGCCTCCCATGAGCTGCGCACACCGGTCACTGGCATGCACATGGCATTCGGGCTGTTCCGCGAGCGCGCACATTTCCCAGAGGACTCACGAGAAGCCGACTTGCTGGACACGGTAAACGAAGAAATGCAGCGCTTGATGCAGTTGATCAACGACTTGTTGAATTTTTCGCGTTACCAGAACGGCCTGCAGAAACTCACGCTGGCGCCATGCTCCATCGAGGATTTATTGCAACAGGCTCAACATCGCTTCAGCAGCGGCGCTGAAGAGCAGGGCATCGATCTTTTGGTCGAGGTGCAAGGGCCGCTGCCACGCTTGCAGGCTGATCAACCGCAACTGGATCGGGTGCTCGATAATCTGATCGACAACGCGCTGCGCCATACCGCTGCGGGAGGGCTCATCCGCTTGCAGGCGCGGCGCCACGGCGACCGGGTGATCATTAGCGTCGAGGACAACGGTGAAGGCATTGCTTACGGGCAGCAGGGGCGGATCTTCGAGCCTTTTGTGCAGGTGGGCCGCAAAAAAGGCGGTGCAGGGCTTGGCCTGGCGCTGTGCAAGGAGATCGTGCAGTTGCACGGTGGCCGGATGGGCGTTTATTCGCGGCCGGGGCAGGGCACTCAGTTCTACATGGCGCTGACGGTATAAGCGCTTTACGCCTCGTCATCCAGGCGCCGGTTGGTCAACCGACGGCCACGGGTAATCAGCTCGATGAACTGCACCGCGCTCAAGGCATGGGCGAATAGCCAGCCTTGACCGAATTTCACCCCTTCACTGCTCAGGAGCGCTGCCTGGGATTCATGCTCGATGCCTTCGGCAATCACCTTCAGATGCAGTGATTGCGCCATATGAATGATGTGCGGGGCCACGCCACTGCTGGCGGCGTCGTGACCCAATGCGTCGATGAAGGCCTTGTCTATTTTCAGGCAATCCACCGGTAGCGTTTGCAGGTAGGCAAGGCTGCAATAGCCAGTGCCGAAATCGTCGATCAGTACTTGATGCCCGACATCGCGCAACGCTTGCAGGTTTTCCCGAGCCACCACTACATCGATCAGGCCCCGTTCGGTTACCTCGAAGGCAATTTGCTTGGCCGCGACCCGGTGTAGCGTCAGCAGGCGCGCCATTACTTGACCGATGCGCGGCACCATCACATCACATGCAGCCAGGTTGACCGAGATGTAGAGCTGAGGATTGGCCCGTAGAAGTTGCCCTAACTGTTCAAGCAGGCGTTGCAGGACGAAGTCGGTCATTTGGCGAATCTGCCCGGTGTTCTCCGCCATCGGAATGAACAGGTCGGGGCTGGTGAGGGTGCCATCCGGCCTTCGCCAGCGCAGCAAGGCTTCGGCCCCGACGCAATTGCGGCTGTCGAGATCGAAGATCGGTTGATACAAGACCTGGAGTTCACCCCGGCGTATAGCGCCGGTCAGCTCGGCATCCAGCGACTGGCGTTGGCGCACCAGCAGAAACACCAGAAAACCTACACAAGATGCCAGCAGCAGACAGACCGGCAGCAACCACCACCAGACCGGCGGGATAGGTGTACCGCTGCGCGGACTGATGAGCACCAGTTGGTACTCCGGGTTATCGGTGGGCATGCGATAAATCAGGCGTCTTTGCGTGATTTGCAACGCTTCGCGATTTTTCGGTGGCCAGGCTTCGGAGGGTGGCCAGGATTGCGGAGCGCCCAGTACGGGAATCGCCCGTGTGCCTCGGTCGAGAATGACCAAAAGACTGCTGCCGGGTGACAGGTCAACCATGTCGGTCAAATGTCCGCGAGAGGTCGCGACCCGGAAGTTGCCGCGGCCGAGCATCAGGGCGGCGCGATTTTCATCGGGTTCGGTGGTGGTGTTGAGCCAATAGCTGTAGACCGGGCCTTTGATGTCCGCTGGCCGAGTCAGGGACAAGCCTACCTGGCGCGGGCGATTGGAGCAGATCCGCGAAGCGTCCATGTAGGCCGCTTCGTACACGAACCGATAGTTGAAACTGACCTGCTGCAAGGTAGCGATCATTTCGTCATCGCAACTTCTCAGCGGTTGGGCTTCCAGATCGTCGAGGCTCTCGCGCAATTGGCCGAAAAGCTGTTCCAGGCGGGCGAGAAAACGTTCGCCCTGAGCGTTCATTTCCGAGCTTTCGTGCTGTTTGACCTGATGGATGGCGACAAAATAACTGCCAGTCATCATCAATGTTGCACTCAAGACAGCAGCAAGCATCGCCAAAAACCAAGGGCGATAGAACCAGCTACGGAAGGTCGCTCGAGCAACGGGCATGTGGGATATCCGACGAATTACCAATGAGTTATAGCTGCTGATTGGGAATCGTGCTCACCGTCGGGCGAGCGTCATTATTTTGTCTGGTTCAACACCTGAAGCAGTGCTGCCGTTTGCGCATCCGGCGTGCCATCGAAGCGGGACGGGCGGAAATGCATCTGAAAGGCGGCGATGACATGGCGCGTTGCAACGTCCAGTTCACCGGTCTGCGGCGTTTCGTACCCCATGCGTGCCAGCTGCGACTGGAACCAGGAAATGCTTGGCAGTTGTGCATCGAACAGCGCTTGTTGCCGGGCTACGGCCTGTTCGTTTGGCCAAATGCCAATACCTTCGGTGGCCAAACGTTTCCAGGGGAACAGCGGCCCCGGATCAAGCTTGCGCAGCGGGGCGATATCGCTGTGGCCGATGATGCTGCGAGGGCTGATGTTGTAGCGCTTGCTGATGTCCTTGAGCAGGACGATCAATGACTGGACCTGTGCTTCGGAGTAGGGATACCAGAGGCGCCCGGACGGGGAGTCCTTGAAGCCAGGATTAACGATTTCAATACCGATGGAGCTTGAGTTCAGCCAGGTGCGGCCTTGCCATTGGCTTTCCCCCGCGTGCCAGGCCCGCAGGTTTTCGTCCATGAGTTTGTAAATGGTAGCGTTCTTGTCGTCGCCGATCAGATAGTGGCTGCTGACTTCGCCGTGGGTCAGCAATTGCAGCGAGCGCTCCATCGATGCGGTGGTGTAATGCAGCACGACAAACTGGATGCGGCTGTCGTGGTTGGCCGATGGATGACTGGTATTGAAACGGGGGCCGCTGGCGCAACCGGCCAGCAATATGAACGACAGGATTAGGACAAAATATTTCATGGCGGAAGGCGATACACGCAAGACAGTAATGCAACAGTGTAACGTACTGCCTTGCGCGCGGCGGCCAATCGCGACGATTTAAACAAAATGGAACAATTGGTGTCAGCCCAGTTCCACCCGGTTTCGTCCGCCATTTTTTGCGCGATATAGCGCCTGATCGGCTCTTTTGATCACAAGATCGCTATGCTCGCCGGGTTTGAATGCTGTGAGTCCCATGGAAATCGTGATCGTCACCCGCTCTCCCTTGAAATGGAACGGGCAGGCTTCAATGGACGTTCGCAGGTGCTCCAGCAGTTTCTTGCCGGCGGCCGGCACTGTGGACGGCAGCAGAAGGACAAATTCTTCGCCACCGAACCGGGCAATGAAGTCCGTCCCCCGCAGACGCTTACGCAGCACCGTAGCGATGATTTTCAGCACTTTGTCACCCGCCAGGTGACCGTAGTTATCGTTGATGCGTTTGAAGTGATCAAGATCAAGCATGGCCAGCATCAGCGTATTACCGTGCTGCTGCCACTGGCCGATTTCGTGTTCCAGTCTTTCGCTCCAGGCTGCCCGGTTGGGCAAACCGGTCAGCGGGTCGATCAAGGCTTTTTGGCGCTGCTCTTCAAGGTGCTCGCGAAAGCCCAAGGCCTCCTGCTCCATGTGGGCAACCCGCTCGGCCAGGCTTTGCAGGCGTGAGGCCACCTCTCGCTCGCGCTCGTCGCGCTGCTTGCGGTGCTCGTCCATGGTGCCGAGCAAGCCTTCCAGATGGTTTTCCAGAACGTGCTTGAGGTCATCCAGATCCGATGCCTCGTGCATGCTGTTTTGCAGACCGTCGACTTGTTCGCGGATTTGCGTATCCAGCGCATGGGCTGCAGAACGGCTGTCGGCATGATCGGCACTGGCAGCTTGCAGGTTGCTCTGGAATGACTCGAGCCGTTCGTTGAGACGTTGTAAATACACCTCGAACTCATGCTGACCGCTGTCGGAGATCGCCAGCATCAAGGTCGCCAGATCGTCGAGGATCGGCAGCAGTTCGTACCAGTTCAAGCCATTTTTCAACCGGTCGCGCATCGACTCCGCTTGTGGGCGATGGCGCTCGGGTAGCGTGAGATCGTCGAGCAGGCCGAGAAGCGTTTCTTCAATGTGTTTGGCCACCGAACTGTAGGACGGCTCGGGCGAGTCCGGCAGCGCGTAAAACATGTCGTGCCCGACCAATTGCGGATCGACTGCTGGTTCGACCGAAGGCTGTGACGGGATGTCGGCCAGCGGTGCAGGGATCAGCTCGTCGGGATTGATTGCCGCCTCAGCTTGAGGTGCTGACTCAATGATGAAGTCTGTCGGTTCTTCGGACGGGTCTTCAACATCAGTGTTATGCACCTGTGGCGATTGTTGCGATTCAACGGGCGACGCAATGGTGCCGGGTTCCTCAGCGTCAGGTGATATCTGGGTCGTCTGTGGCTCGCTGGCGGAGGTGGATTCGATCGCAGGCTCCACGTACGCCTGAGCGGCGGTGGATGGGGGTTCGCTGGTGGCTTGTGCGGCTGCGGTAGCAGGTGGCGCCGAATCGGGCTCGGCAGGTGGTGCGAAAGTATCTGGCGCAGACGCATTGGCGAGCTGTGGAGTTGCCTCATCGGCTTCGCGGTGACCGAACAGACGTTGCAACAGGCCGGGGCGTTCGGGTTCTGCGGGGCGCTCCAACTGGCCCAAGGCTTTGCCTTGCAAGCCGCTCAGCTCGCTGAGCAGCAACGGAATTTCGCGGGCCTGGCTGACACGACTGTCCAATTGTTTGGCGAAATTCTTTAGCGGGCGTCTCACCTCCCGCGGCAATGGCAATGTTTGCAGTTGAGTGACCAGCGCCGTCAGCGCCGCGCTGGTCTGATTGATCCGGGTTTCCCGACGCTGCTCGGAGTCGAGCACGGCTTTTTCCAAGCGCGGGAGCAGGGCGGCCAGGCCAGCGTCCATATCGTCGGTGCGCACGACTTCACGCATTTCCTTCATGCATTGATCAACGGTGCGGTCGGTGCCTTCTGCCGCCAGCGTACTGCGCACGAGCCCACGACGCAGCAGGTCGAGCCGGGCGTCCCAGCGACGTTCGAGCTTTTCCTGTTGTTCGATGCTTTTGAGGTACTTCTCTTTCCAGCGCTGTGTTTCGTCGCTCATTCATGGGATCCGCGATGGGCAGGACTCAACGCGGGCAATGCATCGGCCGTGAGCGAACCCGGCAGACGAATCTCTACCGCGACCGGCAGGTGATCGGAAATGGGTTGAGCCAGTACCTCGACCTTCTCAAGGGTCAGGGACGGGCTCAGCAGAATATGGTCCAGACAGCGCTGCGGGCGCCAGCTGGGGAATGTCGCTTCCAGTTGCGGGGCGAGCAAGCCAAGGTCACGCAATGGAGAGTTTTGCAGCAGGTCACTGGCATGGGTATTCATATCCCCCATCAAGACCTGATGTTTATACCCGTCGATGACTTCGCGGATGTAGGCCAGTTGCAGGCTGCGTGTGCGTGCGCCCAGGGCCAGATGCATCATCACCACCACCATGGCTTCCGGGCCTTCGCCGAAGCGCACCAGAATCGCCCCGCGACCTTTCGGCCCCGGCAGCGGATGATCTTCGATCGCCCACGGACGCAGTCGGCTGAGCACGCCATTGCTGTGCTGGCCGAGGCGACCGAGGTTGCGATTGAGTTGTTGATACCAGTAAGGGAAGGCGCCGAGGTGGGCCAGGTGTTCGACTTGATTGACGTAGCCTGAACGCAGGCTACCGCCATCAGCTTCCTGCAAGGCGACCAGATCGAAGTCTCCCAGCAGATTGCCGATCTTTTGCAGATTATCGGCACGCCCCGTATGCGGCAGCAGATGTTGCCAGCCGCGGGTCAGGTAATGCCTGTAACGCTCGGTACTGATACCGACCTGAATATTGAAACTGAGCAAACGCAAACGGCTGTCTGCGGGCAGGCCCGTCGATTCCAGGTGGTGCTCGTTGACCCGCGGATCATGCAGGCCAACGACGCGTTCAGTACCCCAGCGGCGCATGGCAGTGGCTCACGCTTAGTTGGCGGCAGCCTTGTTAGCCGCTCGCTCTTTTTCGATCAGTTTGTCGGCCAGTTGCAAGGCTTGCTCGGCACCACCGGCAGAGCCCACATCGAAGCGGTACTTGCCGTTGACGATCAAGGTTGGAACGCCGGTGATTTCATATTTTTTGGCCAGGTCAGTGGCCTTGACGATCTGGCCCTTGATGGCGAAGGAGTCAAAAGTGGCCAGGAACTTGTCCTTGTCGACGCCCTGGGTGGCCAGGAAGTCCGCCATGTCATTCTTGTCGGTCAGTTTCTTGTGTTCTTTCTGGATGGCTTCGAACACGGCAGCGTGGACCTTGTGTTCAACACCCATGGCTTCCAGGGTCAGGAACATCTGGCCGTGGGCGTTCCACGGGCCACCGAACATGGCAGGGATACGAACGAAGTTAACATCCGATGGCAGCTTCTCGACCCAAGGGTTGATCACCGGCTCGAATGCGTAGCAGTGCGGGCAGCCGTACCAGAACAGCTCCACCACTTCGATCTTGCCTGGAACAGCGACCGGAACCGGATTGCTCAACTCGACATAAGGGGCGGCAGGGGTTTCGGCGGCCTGGGCAGTCATGCCGAACAGGCTGGCAGCGGCAAAAACGGCGCTGATGATCAGATTACGCATGCTTTACTCCTGGACAAATTTTATCGCCTCGCGCGGCCTGTCTTCAGACGGGTCTCAGCGGGCCTGAGTTCTGTAGTGTAACGGCAGCGGCCACAAAAAAGGGCGGCCAAAGCCACCCTTTTTATACTTGCTGCGGCGGATTAATCGAGCGTTAACGTTGCAAGAGATCCATGCCTTGCGTAGCGCCCGATTCGTCGGCCTTAGTGCAGGCCCTGAATGTAGCTGGACACTGCAGCGATGTCTTCATCGCTCATCTTCTTGGCAATACTTTGCATTGGTTTACTGTCGCCGTCGTTGTTCCGGCCACCTTCTTCCTTGCGGAAGTCGGTCAGTTGCTTGGTAACGTATTGAGCGTGTTGGCCGCCCAGGTGCGGGAAGCCGGCAGCGGCGTTGCCCGCGCCATTTGGCGAATGGCAACCGGTGCAGGCTGGCATGCCCTTGGCCAGGTCACCGCCTCGGAACAGGGCTTCACCACGCGCCACGACTTTAGGGTCGGCTGCACCGACGCTGCCTTTCTGGCTGGCGAAGTAAGCGGCGATGTCCGCCAGGTCCTGATCGCTCAGGTTGGTCAGCAGGCCGGTCATTTCCAGAACGGTGCGCTTGCCCGACTTGATGTCGTGCAGCTGCTTGGTCAGGTAGCGTTCACCTTGGCCGGCCAGCTTTGGAAAATTAGGCGCCATGCTGTTGCCATCCGGGCCGTGGCAGGCGCCACAGACGGCGGCCTTTGCCTGGCCTGCGGCTGCATCGCCAGGTTTTACTGGCTCACCTGCGGCATAGGCAGCGCCGGAGATCCCCACGGTCAACAGCAGACTCACGATCAGTTTGTTCATCAGCTAATCCAACTACGGCTAAGGGTTAAAGAGTTATGGACCGGGTTTACTCGCTCATCCATTGGATGATGGCTTGGTAATCCTCGGCACTGCAGTCCATGCACAAACCACGCGGCGGCATCGCCTTGAAACCCTGGGTCACGTGTTGCACCAGCGTTTCCATACCTTTCGCCAACCTCGGCGTCCAAGCTTCCTGATCGCCCTTTTGGGGCGCCATGGGTAGTTGGCCGGAATGACAGGCACCACAAACACGGTTGTACACAGCTTCCGGATCCTGTGTAGCCTGAGCGCTGTAAAGCGGCATCAGGACACCGGCAGCTAGCAGCCATTTCGTCATAAAACGACCTTTTCAGGGTTGAGAGCGTTCTGCGTTCTAATGCGCAATCAAGGTCTATCGCTCCCGTGAACTTCATCCTGCGTTGGGACAAAGCGCACACAAAATCTGCGGCATTATATACTGGCGTCACTGAAACGGAAGCGACACTGCTTGCCGGGCCCATTCCAGGCGCCGCCCACATCGGAAATCCCATGCAACTCAAGAATCCCATCCTCGGTCTGTGCCAACAGTCCACCTTCATGCTCAGCGCCGCCAAAGTCGACCAATGTCCGGATGACGAGGGCTTCGAAGTCGCCTTCGCCGGGCGTTCCAACGC
>NZ_JBOIBY010000201.1:0-7959 GCF_050739655.1 Pseudomonas sp.
CAGCTCCTACAAAGGTTTGCGTCAGGCATGAAAAAGCCCGCGTGCCTTGAGGCACGCGGGCTCTTTAGTGTCGCGGGTTTATTACTTCTCGACGAACGCACGCTCGATCAGGTAGTCACCCGGCTCGCGCATGCGCGGCGAAACTTTCAGGCCGAAGCTGTTCAACACTTCGCTGGTTTCGTCGAGCATGCTCGGGCTGCCGCACAGCATGGCGCGGTCATCCTGCGGGTTGATCGGTGGCAGGCCGATGTCGCTGAACAGCTTGCCGCTGCGCATCAAGTCGGTCAGGCGACCTTCGTTCTCGAACGGCTCGCGGGTCACGGTCGGGTAGTAGATCAACTTGTCACGCAGCGATTCACCGAAGAACTCGTTCTGCGGCAGGTGCTCAGTGATGAACTCGCGGTAGGCGACTTCGTTGACGTAACGTACGCCGTGGCACAGGATCACTTTTTCGAAACGCTCATAGGTTTCCGGGTCCTGGATGACGCTCATGAACGGCGCCAGACCGGTACCGGTGCTGAGCAGGTACAAATGTTTGCCAGGCTTGAGGTCATCCAGCACCAGCGTGCCGGTAGGCTTCTTGCTGATGATGATCTCGTCGCCTTCCTTCAGATGCTGCAACTGGGAAGTCAGCGGACCATCAGGCACCTTGATGCTGAAGAACTCGAGATGCTCTTCCCAGTTCGGGCTGGCAATCGAGTAAGCGCGCATAAGCGGGCGGCCGTTAGGCTGTTGCAGGCCGATCATCACGAACTGACCGTTCTCGAAGCGCAGACCCGGATCACGGGTGCACTTGAAGCTGAACAGAGTGTCGTTCCAGTGATGAACACTGAGGACACGCTCGTGGTTCATGTTGCTCATGTACGTGGGACTCCTGGAGATTAGTCTGCGCTTGCTCTTGAATGACCAGAGCCTTGGTGCGCAATTGCATCGCATTCTAATAGCGACGACAATATCTGTTAACTGGATTATTAAGATAAGGGTTATCGGTTATATCGATATGCGATTTACTCTTCGTCAACTTCAAGTATTTGTCGCCGTCGCCCAGCAGGAAAGCGTATCCCGTGCTGCGGGGCTGCTCAACCTCTCGCAATCGGCGGCGAGCACTTCCATCACCGAACTGGAGCGCCAGTGCAGCTGCCAGTTATTCGACCGTGCCGGTAAACGCCTCAGCCTGAACGCCCTCGGCAAACAATTGTTGCCGCAAGCAGTGGCTCTGCTCGACCAGGCCAAGGAAATCGAAGACCTGCTCAATGGCAAGTCCGGCTTTGGCTCCCTGGCGGTGGGCGCGACGCTGACCATTGGCAATTACCTGGCGACATTGCTGATCGGCAGTTTTATGCAGCTTCACCCGGAAAGCCAGGTGAAGCTGCATGTGCAGAACACTGCCAACATCGTGCAACAAGTAGCTCACTATGAAATTGATCTGGGTCTAATCGAAGGTGACTGCAGTCATCCGGACATTGAAGTGCAAAGTTGGGTCGAGGATGAACTGGTGGTGTTTTGCGCACCGCAACACCCATTGGCCAAGCGCGGCACCGCGACCATGGATGAACTGAGCCACGAAGCCTGGATTTTGCGGGAAAAAGGTTCGGGCACGCGCTTGACTTTCGATCAAGCCATGCGCCATCACCGCAGCGCGCTGAACATCCGCCTGGAGCTTGAGCATACTGAAGCGATCAAGCGCGCAGTGGAGTCCGGACTGGGGATTGGCTGTATTTCACGGCTGGCGCTTCGGGATGCGTTCCGTCGTGGCAGCCTGGTGGCTGTGGAAACGCCGGATCTGGACCTTGCGCGGCAGTTCTACTTCATCTGGCACAAACAGAAGTACCAGACATCCGCGATGCGCGAGTTCCTAGATCTGTGCCGCGCCTTCACCGCCGGGGTTCAGCGCAGCGACGAGATCGTCCTGCCAACGATCGCTTAAAGCAGAATCACTGCCCACACCAGCGCGATCATGGTCAACGCCACAAGTTGCGCGGCGCTGCCCATGTCCTTGGCGTTTTTCGACAACGGATGCAATTCAAGGGAAATGCGGTCGATGGCCGCTTCTACCGCCGAGTTGAGCAACTCGACGATCAGGGCCAGCAAACATACGGCAATCAGCAAGGCCTGTTCGACGCGGCTGACGTTCAGGAAGAACGACAGCGGAATCAGGATCACATTGAGCAATACCAATTGCCGGAATGCCGCTTCGCCGGTGAAAGCTGCGCGCAGGCCGTCCAGCGAATAGCCGGAGGCGTTGAGGATGCGTTTCAGGCCGGTCTGGCCTTTGAAAGGTGACATAGAGTACGCAACTGACCAAAAAGGAGTGGGAAAGCTAGATTAACCAAAGTCAAAAAAGCGTGAAGATGCCAACCCTTACTGGCTGGAAATTGACTCAAGTTGTTGCAGGAGTAAAGCAGCCTGGGTACGGGTGCGTACGTTCAACTTACGGAAAATCGCGGTGACGTGAGCCTTGATAGTCGCTTCGGAAACACTCAGTTCGTAGGCAATCTGCTTGTTCAGCAAACCTTCGCAAACCATGGTCAACACCCGGAACTGTTGCGGTGTCAGGCTGGCAAGGCCTTCACTGGCCGCCTTGGCCTCATCGGAGACGTTGACGGCTTCGAACGCTTGCGGCGGCCAGTACACATCACCATCAAGGACCGCTCGCACGGCTTTCTGAATGACGCTCAAGTCACTGGACTTGGGAATGAAACCACTGGCGCCGAATTCACGGGACTTGACCATGATCGTGGCCTCTTCCTGCGCGGACACCATGACCACCGGAATTTGCGGGTACTGGCCACGCAACAACACCAGGCCGGAAAAACCATATGCCCCAGGCATGTTCAGATCCAGCAGCACCAGATCCCAATCGGCTTTTTCAGTCAGGCGGGTTTCCAGTTCGGCAATGCTTGCCACTTCCACCAGACGGACATCCGGGCCGAGGCCCAGGGTCAACGCTTGATGCAATGCAGAGCGAAAAAGAGGATGGTCATCGGCAATCAGGATTTCGTATGTGGCCATTTTTCAAATGATCCTGTTTTTCAAACAACTCAAAGTACAGCCACGCAGCTGCACCCACAGGGCACGTTCAACACCAATACATACGGCGTATCAAATTTCGGCCGCACCCTAATCGGCGCCAAGCATGCCCAGCGAAGCCGGGGTGGTCAAGCCACCTGGCCAGTACAGTTCTTTGCAGTATGGGCGACAATCAAGCCGGAACCGGGGCGGGGCGCTGCACAAATGGCAGCAACTCGGCATGTGCCGGCGTTTCATCATTCATCTCGAGCTGTCGCTTGGCATCGAGATAATGCTGGCTGAACACGTCGAAATAAGCGTCCAGTGCCGATGCCGCCTGCTCATCGCCCGCCAGATCGAGGCATAGCGCCGCGACTTCCGCTGTGCACAGATGTTCGCTGCGCGTGGATCGGCGCAATTGATATCGGGACAATTTCTCGGGCAGCAGACTGAGGATCGGCAGCGAGTCAAAATAAGGGCTTTTGCGGAAAATCTTCCGGGCTTCGGTCCAGGTCGCGTCCAACAGAATGAACAGTGGTCGCTTGGAGCTGTCGATCGCTACGCTGTGGGTCACGCGCTCGGGCTCGACATATTCCCCGGGAAACACCAGATATGGCTGCCATTGCGGATCCGACAACAATGCCAGCATCTGCGGATCCACTTCGGTACGGGACCAGATGAACGCATGGTTATCGCGCACTACATCGGCAATCAGCCAGCCGGTGTTGCTCGGTTTGAACACTTCCTTGCTGGTCATGATCAAGCACACGCCGGAGCGTGTCTCGACCTGCGGGCGCCAGGCACACAGGCAGTGGCTCTCGATCACGCGACAGGCGCGGCAACGGGTTGCCCGCCAGCCACGGGCCTGAATCGGCTTGATGCCTTCGTCTTCGCGCTGATCGCGCAGACGGGCTACCGCATTGGGGGCATGGCTCATCGCAGGCAACGCCGGCAGAAACGTGAAGTCGACACGAAAAAAAACACTCGCAAAGGCAAAAGTGCCGGCAGTTTACCAGACCGACAGGGGCAAGCCTGTACCGTCCAGGCTACCTCCCCTATAATTCGCCGCCACTGAACGCACAGTCACGTGATGGGTCAAAACACCCACACTGCCCCAGGAGAGTTTCATGCTGCGCCTTATCGTTCCTACCGCTGCCATTGTGCTGGCGTCGTCCTTCAACGCTCAGGCTGCATCCTTGAGTGAGCAGAATCTGAACAGGGAGCTGCGAAACGTCGCCACACAAAGCAGCGTTGGCACGCCACGGGCGATCAATGAAGACATTCTCGATCAGGGCTACACCGTCGAAGGCAATGTGCTGGTCAACCACTTGAGCGTGCAAAGCAGCCACGCCAACAAGATGCGTGCCGACCCGAAAGCTGTGTACTTCCAGCTTGGCGCGTCTGTGTGCAACAACCCGTCCTACCGCAAGCTGATGGCCAAGGGCGCGATCATGCGTTACGACTTTACCGAGGTGAAGACTAACCGTGCGGTCGGTTCTGCGAGCTATCAGGAATCGGATTGCCCGAAAGCAACGCCGAAGAAAAAGTAATCAGTCGGAATTTGCGCGCCGCTGTTCATCCTCGGCGCGCAGCTCTGCCAGCAGTGCCTGCAGGTAACTTGAACGCCGCTCAGCCATAAGCCGTCGGCAGCACTCCTCTTCAAGACTCAAATGATTGGTCTCGGCTGATGACTTGAGCAATCGATACAGTTGCGTATCGACCTCTAATTCCAGAATGACTCTGGCCATGGCTTCCGCCTCCTTGCACTTCGCTCTCGTTGAGCGATCAATCCCTGTACCGCTCTTACCGCTCGTACCGTGCGCCCTGCCTTTGACGCAAAGTTGTCGTATCACGCCTGTAATTTAGTAAATCAGAGTGCGGGGCTCTCGGCTCGCGTTCAGACGAGCGGTGAAACCACCTTGCAAATCGTCAATAAGCGATTGCCAGGAAAGACTTTGCGGCGCAATGATCAAACAAGCGCAAATCACCGCGAGGGTCTAGATTTCAGGTACACACATTCAATTGTTCAGGGCAGGAAAAGGGCCGCCCGCGAGATATTTTTTGCTGTACGAACGATTCTTTCACCCAAGGGAAAAACAGCCCCTGAATGGATGGCCCGATGACTATTCGGGACAACTGGATCGCCCAGGCATGGGCCTGGGCAGACATCGACACATGAAGTGTCGTGGCGTCGACGATTGCGTGGTCGAAGCCGAAGGTTCTGTGCAGAAGGAGAAGTTGAATGCCTTACCAACCGAATGACCTCCTGAGCCGTCATTTTGAAGAAAGCGGCCACGACCTCATCAGCAAGGTCGAAGAGCAACTCAACCTTGTTTCGCCCAACAGCCCGAACATCCCGATCTACCGCGACATGATCCTGACCGTGCTGCGCATGGCCCAGGAAGACCACACCCGCTGGAATGCCAAAATCACCCTGCAAGCCCTGCGCGAACTGGAGCACGCCTTTCGGGTGCTGGAACAATTCAAGGGCAGACGCAAAGTCACTGTTTTCGGTTCCGCCCGCACCCCCATAGAACACCCGTTGTATGGCCTGGCGCGCGAGCTCGGCGCCGCGCTGGCACGCTCAGAGATGATGGTCATCACCGGCGCCGGTGGGGGCATCATGGCTGCCGCTCACGAAGGTGCCGGCCTGGCAAACAGTTTGGGATTCAACATCACCCTGCCCTTCGAACAGCATGCCAACCCAACGGTTCAGGGCACGACCAACCTGCTGCCCTTTCACTTCTTCTTCACGCGCAAGCTGTTCTTCGTCAAGGAAGCCGATGCCCTCGTCCTGTGCCCCGGCGGTTTTGGCACTCTGGATGAAGCGCTGGAAGTCCTGACGCTCATCCAGACAGGTAAAAGCCCGCTGGTTCCCGTAGTACTTCTGGACGCGCCCGGGGGCAAATTCTGGCAAGGAGCGCTGGAGTTCATTCAGCAGCAACTGGAGGAGAATCGCTACATCCTGCCCACCGACATGAATCTGGTGAAGCTGGTCTACAGCGTCGAAGAGGCCGTGGAGCATATCAACCAGTTCTATGGCAACTTCCACTCCAGCCGCTGGCTCAAGCACCAGTTCGTGATTCGCATGAACCACAAACTCAGTGAACAGGCCCTGGAACACATGCAGAAGGCATTCGCCGACCTGTGCCTGAGCGATCACTTCCATCAGTACGCTTACAGTGACGAGGAACACGACGAAGCGCAGTTCAGCCACTTGGCGCGACTGGCATTCACGTTCAACGCCCGCGATCACGGTCGTTTACGAGCGCTGGTGGATTACATCAATCTTCCGGAAAACTGGGCGCAATCCCAACCTCAAGCACAACAACGCACGCGTGCGCCGTCTCAGGTTACGTGAGGGCAAAAAAACGGCCCGCTATCGAAATAGCGAGCCGCTTCAGTCATTCGTCCATCCCTCGGCCGCTTAACAAGCGGCTGATCATTTCCATGGAAAACCCCCGATACGCCAGGAACCTGCCTTGCTTGGCACGTTCCCGAGCGTCGATTGGCAATTGCCCGGAGAACTTGCGCTGCCAGGTGTCTGCAAGTTGCTCCTGCCAGTCGATGCCGCTCTCACGCAGGGCGAGCTCGATGTCGCCGCGCTGCAATCCACGCTGGTTCAACTCTTCACGAATACGCAAAGGGCCATAGCCGGAACGAGCACGATAGGAAACGAAGCTTTCGAGGTAACGGGATTCGGACAACAAGCCCTCTTCCGTCAATCGGTCGAGCGCTGTTTCGATCATTTCAGGGAGTGCGCCGCGCTGACGCAGTTTACGCGTCAGCTCGACACGACCGTGCTCGCGTCGCGCGAGCAGGTCCATTGCGGTTCGCCGCACCGCGACGAGTGTATCGAGTACGGCGGTCATCAGATCAATCAGATATCAGCGTCAGCCAGGTCGTCTTCGGTCTCTTTGACCGCAGAAGCTTTGGCGTCTGCTACCGACGCAGGGGACAGCAACTTGTCACGCAGCTGTTTCTCGAGCGTGGCGGCGACGTCCGGGTTATCCGCCAGGTATTTGGCCGAGTTGGCTTTACCCTGACCGATCTTGGTGCCGTTGTAGGCATACCAGGCACCGGATTTTTCGACGAAACCGTGCAGAACGCCCAAGTCGATCATCTCACCGTTGAGGTAGATGCCCTTGCCGTAAAGAATCTGGAACTCGGCCTGACGGAACGGCGAAGCGACCTTGTTCTTCACAACCTTGACGCGGGTTTCGCTACCGACGACTTCATCACCTTCTTTCACCGCGCCAGTGCGGCGGATGTCCAGACGAACCGAAGCGTAGAACTTCAGCGCGTTACCACCGGTGGTGGTTTCCGGACTGCCGAACATCACGCCGATTTTCATACGGATCTGGTTGATGAAGATAACCAGGCAGTTGGCGTTCTTGATGTTACCGGTGATTTTACGCAGCGCCTGGGACATCAGGCGGGCTTGCAGGCCCACGTGCATGTCACCCATTTCGCCTTCGATTTCAGCCTTCGGCACCAGCGCCGCCACGGAGTCGACGATGATCACGTCAACCGCGTTGGAACGCACCAGCATGTCGGTGATTTCCAGGGCTTGCTCACCGGTGTCCGGCTGGGAAACCAGCAGGTCGTCGACATTGACGCCCAGCTTGCCGGCGTACTCTGGATCAAGGGCGTGTTCGGCATCGACGAATGCGCAGGTCGCGCCAGCTTTTTGAGCCTGGGCGATCACGGATAAGGTCAGGGTAGTTTTACCGGAAGATTCAGGACCGTAGATTTCAACAATACGGCCTTTTGGCAGGCCGCCGATGCCGAGAGCGATGTCCAGACCCAGAGAGCCAGTAGATATGGCCGGGATCGCCTGACGGTCCTGATCGCCCATACGCATTACGGCACCCTTGCCGAATTGACGTTCGATCTGACCCAGGGCCGCAGCCAAGGCTTTCTTCTTGTTGTCGTCCATTAAAGTCCTCA
>NZ_JBOIBY010000202.1:0-21029 GCF_050739655.1 Pseudomonas sp.
GCTGTGCCGGCCTCATCGCTGGCAAGCCAGCTCCCACAGGGACGCGTACTGCATCACGCCTTGCCATTGCCCTCGATATGCCCCAACGGCACCCGCTTCTCGATGGCGCTCGATAACACGATCGACGTCTTGCTGAACCCGAATGTGGCGATGCGGTTGATCAAGTCTTCCAGTTCCGGCATCGAACCCACCGCCGCTTGCATGATCACGCACGGGTCGCCGGTTACGCGGTGGCATTCGGTCAGTTGTGGGATTTTGATCAGGTCGTCGTAGGTTTTCTGGTTGCCATGCTGATTCAGGCGCAGTTCGATCACGCACTGGATCGGCAAGCCAAGCTTGGCCATGTCGACTTTTGCCTGGTAACCGGTGATCACGCCGCTGGCTTCGAGTTTGGCCACACGCTCGGCCACGGCCGGGGCGGACAGGTTGACCTTGCGCGCTAGGTCGGCGTAGGACGCGCGACCGTTTTCCAGTAGGGCGCTGAGTAGCATGCGGTCATATTTGTCCATGTCGGGCTCCTGAAAATGGGTCGCTTTCGAAAGCACGGTTTATCGCAATAATCTCCGTGTTTTGAAAAGTGTACCGGCGCTATAAACAGGTTTTGTAACTTATTTTCCGTCGTTAGCCTTTCTAGAATAGCCCTTCACATGTCCTGTCTGCGAGCTGCTCCCATGCCCGGCCTACGTCGCTTCCCCTTACCGTTGATCGCCGCCTTTTTCGCTTTGTACGTGATTTGGGGGTCGACCTACCTGGTGATTCGCATTGGTGTGGAGTCCTGGCCGCCGTTGCTGCTTGCAGGTATCCGTTTTGTCATTGCCGGTACGTTGATGTACGCCTTCCTGCGCTGGCGCGGGGCGCCGGCACCGACCTGGGCGCAATGGAAAGCCGCGGGCATCATCGGCGTGTTGCTGTTGGCAGGCGGCAACGGCGGGGTCAGTGTGGCCGAACACATGGGCGTGGCTTCCGGTGTGGCGGCGCTGGCGGTGGCGACGGTGCCGCTGTTTACCCTGCTGTTCGGTTATTTCTGGGGCACGCGCAATACCCGTCTTGAATGGGCCGGAATTACCCTCGGGCTGATCGGCATTGCCATGCTCAACCTCGGCTCCAACTTGCAGTCGAGCCCGCTGGGCGCAACCTTGCTGATTCTGGCGGCGGCCAGTTGGGCGTTCGGTTCGGTGTGGAGCAAGCATCTGCCTTTGCCCCAAGGGGCGATGGCCAGTGCCGTGGAAATGCTCGTGGGTGGCGTCGTGTTGCTGATTGGCAGCGCTGCCAGCGGCGAGCATCTGGAGAAGGTACCGCCCATCGAGGGCTGGTTTGCGCTGGCCTACCTGACGATCTTCGGTTCGATCATCGCCTTCAATGCCTACATGTACCTGTTGAAGCACGTACGTCCAGCGGCGGCCACCAGCTATGCGTACGTCAACCCGGCAGTGGCGGTGTTGTTGGGGATCGTGTTTGTCGGCGAAACCATCGGTATCGAGGAAGCGTTGGCCATGCTGGTGATCATCAGCGCCGTGGTGTTGATCGGTTTGCCGCAGTGGCGCCGCGCACCGGCGCAACCAGTGGCGAAGGTCGTGCCGACAGAATCCCGTGTGAATTAGGGTAAACTGCGCGCCATTGCACACTCGTTGCACAACCGCGCTGAATTTTCCTACGGTACTCCCATGACTTTCGCCACTCTTGGCCTGATCGAACCCTTGCTGCGCTCCCTTGAGACGCTCGGCTACCAGACCCCGACGCCGGTTCAGGCGCAAGCCATTCCGGCGGTTCTGGCCGGTCGCGACCTGATGGCCGCCGCGCAAACCGGTACAGGCAAGACCGCCGGTTTCGCGTTGCCACTGTTGCAACTGCTGGCCATGGAAGGGCCGAAAGTCACTGCCAACTCGGTACGTGCACTGATCCTGGTACCGACCCGCGAACTGGCCGAACAGGTTCACGAAGCCGTGCGCCAGTACGCCGAAAACCTGCCGCTGCGTACCTATGCGGTATACGGCGGCGTCAGCATCAACCCGCAAATGATGAAGCTGCGCAGCGGTGTTGATCTGCTGGTTGCCACTCCGGGCCGTTTGCTCGACCTGTTCCGTCAGAACGCGCTGAAGTTCAATCAGCTGCAAACCCTGGTGCTGGATGAAGCCGATCGCATGCTTGACCTGGGCTTTTCCGAAGAGCTGGCGAACATTTACCGGGCGCTGCCGAAAAAACGTCAGACGCTGCTGTTCTCCGCGACGTTCTCCGACGACATCCGTCTGCTGGCCGGGCAAATGCTCAACGACCCGCTGAGCATCGAAGTCAGCCCGCGCAACGTCGCGGCGAACACCGTCAAGCAGTGGATCGTGACGGTGGACAAGAAGCGCAAGCCGGAGCTGTTCGTGCACCTGATGCGCAAGGGCAAGTGGAAGCAAGTGCTGGTGTTCGCCAAGACCCGCAACGGCGTGGACGCGCTGGTGGAAAAACTCCAGGGCCTGGGTATCAACGCCGACGGCATCCATGGCGATAAACCGCAAGCGACCCGTCAACGCGCACTGGACCGTTTCAAGGCGAGTGAAGTGCAGATCCTGGTCGCCACCGACGTGGCGGCCCGTGGTCTGGACATCGAAGACCTGCCGCTGGTGGTCAACTTCGACCTGCCGATCGTGGCCGAGGATTACATTCACCGCATCGGTCGTACCGGCCGTGCGGGCTCGACCGGCGAGGCGATTTCCCTGGTGTGTGCCGATGAAGTGAACCTGCTGTCGGCTATCGAGATGTTGACCCGTCAGACCTTGAAGCGTCAGAACGAGCCGGACTTCGAACCCGAGCACCGCGTGCCGGACACCGATGCCAGTGGCCAGGTCATCAAGAAGCCGAAGAAACCGAAGAAGCCAAAGGCTTCCGGTGGTGGCGGCAAGCGCAATCTGGGTAAGTGGGTGGACAGCGGGGAAGTTGCGCCAGCGGAACCTTCGATCAAGCCTGTGCGAAAAGTGCCGGTGTTCAATACTGGGCCGCGTAAGCGTAAGCCTTAACGCGACAGAGATCGTTCCCACGCTCTGCGTGGGAATGCCTCAATGGACGCTCTGCGTCCGCTTCGGCAGGGACGCGGAGCGTCCCGGGTTGCATTCCCACGCGGAGCGAGGGAACGATCAGCGGTCTGCCTGTCGCAACCACTCCACCATCCCCAACCCCGCCGCCCGCCCACTGGCGAAACACGCGGTGAGCAGATAGCCACCGGTCGGCGCTTCCCAGTCCAGCATTTCTCCAGCGCAAAACACGCCAGGCAACGGCTTGAGCATCAAGCGCTCATCCATCGATTCGAACAAAACTCCGCCAGCACTGCTGATGGCTTCGTCCAATGGCCGGGTTTTGATCAGGGTCACGGGCAATGCCTTGATCGCCTGGGCCAACAACGCCAAATCGGCAAAGGTTTCGGCAGAAGTCTGCTCTCGTAACAACGCCGCTTTCACCCCGTCGATTCCCAATTGACTGTGCAGATGCTTGGCCATGGTGCGTGAGCCCCGTGGCTTGCTGAGCGCTGCCTGGATTTTATCCACAGGTCTGCCCGGCAAAAGGTCGAGATGAATGGTTGTCGAGCCCTGTTGATTGATCGCCTCGCGGATAGGGGCTGACAGGGCATAGATCAAACTGCCTTCAACCCCCGTGGCCGTGATCACACATTCGCCGAGCCGTGGCACATCGTCGTTGAGGCCGATGGCAACGTTTTTCAGCGGTGCGCCTGCGAATTTGCTGACCATCAATTCGCTCCAGGCCTTCACCTCGAAGCCGCAATTACTCGGTTGCAGGGGCGCCAGTCCTACGCCGTGTTGCTCCAGTGGCAGCATCCACGCACCGTCCGAGCCCAGCCGCGACCAGCTACCGCCGCCAAGGGCGAGCAAAGTGGCGTCGGGTGTGAGGGTCTTTTCGCCATCGGGGCTTGAGACTTTCAAGCTGCCATCGGCATTCCAGCCAAGCCAGCGGTGGCGGGTGTGGATAACTACGCCGCTGTCGCGCAGGCGTTTAAGCCAGGCGCGCAGCAGCGGCGCGGCTTTCATGTCGGTTGGAAAAACCCGGCCAGAGCTGCCGACAAAGGTTTCGATACCTAGATTATGAATCCATTGGCACAGCTGATCGGCGCCAAAGCTTCGCAACAACGGCGCGATCTGCGGGGCGCGTTCGGCATAGCGCGAGAGGAACGCAGGGTAGGCTTCGGAATGGGTGATGTTCATGCCGCCGACGCCGGCCAGGAGGAATTTTCGTCCCACTGAAGGCATGCCGTCGTACAGATCGACCTTGATCCCGGCCTGGCTCAACACTTCGGCCGCCATCAGGCCAGCGGGGCCGCCGCCGATGATGGCGACTTGTGGAGTGGGGGACGTGTTGGGCTGGGTCATGGTCAACGCTGCGGTGTGGCGGAATAGCCGCGCATTCTAGCAGCCCGAGAACCCTGTGGGAGCTGGCTTGCCAGCGATGGCGGTGCGTCAGGCGGTGAGGATGTTGAATGTGCTGGCCTCATCGCGGGCAAGCCCGCTCCCACAGGGTTCTGTGGTGTATTTGAAGAGGTGATTAAAAAATGATCAGTAGTCTGTAGCCCATACGCCACATGGGCTGTAGTCCCTTTCACTCAGGTTATCCACAGGCGGTTCCACAGCCATTGTGGGTAAAGCATCCACAGGTCAGTGACAACCTGATGACTGCCACACCCGTTGCGCGCTGTGATGGAGGATGCCGTGGCGACGGGCGAGGGCATGACGGTCCTTGCTGTAGCCACCGCCGATCACCCCGACCACCGGAATGTCCCGGCCCAGGCAATGACGCATCACGCTTTCATCGCGGGCCGCGACGCCTTCGTCGGTCAGCTTCAGATAACCCAGGGCATCGTCCTTGTGCACATCGACGCCGGCGTCGTACAGCACCAGATCCGGCTGATAGAGCGGCAGCAGGTAGTTGAGCGCATCGTCCACCACCTTCAGGTAGTCGGCATCGCCCATGCCGTTGGGCAATGGAATGTCCCAGTCACTTTCGGCTTTGCGTGCAGGAAAGTTCTTTTCGCAGTGCAGGGAAACGGTGATGGCTTGCGGGGTGTTGTGCAGAATCCGTGCAGTCCCATCGCCCTGGTGCACATCGCAATCGAATATCAGCACCCGATCCACACGCCCGCTTTCCAGCATGAAGTGGCTGATGACCGCCAGGTCGTTGAAGATGCAGAACCCTGCCGGGTAGTCGTAGTGCGCATGGTGAGTGCCGCCCGCCAAGTGACAGGCCAGGCCATGCTCAAGCGCCTGCTCTGCCGCCAGCAACGAGCCACCGACCGCCCGCACCGTGCGCCGGGCCAGGGCTTCGCTCCAGGGCAGGCCCAAGCGTCGTTGATCTTCACGGGATAACTCGCCGCTCATATAGCGGTCGATATACGAAGGGTCATGGGCGAGGGCGAGAATCTCTGCCGGGCATAGTTCCGGGCGCAGCAGATCTGAGTCCCGGACCAGACCGCTGTCCACCAGGTGATCACGCAGCAGGCGAAACTTGTCCATGGGGAAGCGGTGATCCGCCGGAAATTCGGGACTGTAGTCTTCGTGATAGATCAACGGCAGGGGCATGGCTGATTTGTCTGGAAAGGCTGTAGGAAAGAGTGAAGGATCGTACCAGCGTTGTAGACTTGCGACATGGAAATGGGGGGAGAGCCTGATGGAGCCAATTCTGGAGCTGGCGAGCGCGCGTTTGTTGTTGCGCCAATGGCGCGATGAGGATTTGCCCGAGTTTGCCGCAATGTGCGCCGATCCACAGGTGATGCGCTACTTTCCGGCACCTTTGAGCCGACTGGAAAGTGCTTCATTGATCGGGCGAATCCGTGGCCATTTCGCTGAGCACGGTTTTGGTTTGTGGGCGCTGGAGCGCAAGGACACCGGTCAATTCATCGGTTTTACCGGGCTCGGTGTGGTGGGTTTCGATGCGCCTTTCACCCCAGCCATCGAGATCGGCTGGCGTCTGGCGCGCGAGCACTGGGGGCTGGGTTATGCCAGTGAAGCGGCGTGGACCGCTCTGCGCTGCGGGTTTGATCGCCTGGTGGCAAACGAAGTCGTATCGTTCACCGCGGACAACAATCTGCCTTCACAGAAAGTCATGCAGGCGATCGGGATGCAACACGATCCAGTCGATGATTTCAATCACCCCAAGCTTGCCGTCGATCACCCTCTACGCCACCACGTGTTGTATCGCATCAACCGTGAGCAATGGCTGCAAACGTTGCATGGATAACCTGACACAGACGTTTACAATGGCCCTCATGTTGGCCCGGGCCAGAAATTGAATTGACCGCCGCAGCCAAGGCTGCGCGGTATCGCGTTGTGTGAGGAGAGTCTGAATGAGCCAAGTGTTGGATGATCTGGTCGACCTGCTGACTCTGGAATCGATCGAAGAAAACCTGTTTCGTGGCCGCAGCCAGGATCTGGGATTTCGTCAGTTGTTCGGTGGCCAGGTGCTCGGCCAGTCGCTGTCGGCGGCCAGTCAGACTGTAGAAGAAACGCGCCATGTGCATTCGATGCACGGTTATTTTTTGCGTCCGGGCGACGCTGGCTTGCCGGTGGTGTATCAGGTTGACCGGGTTCGCGATGGCGGCAGTTTCAGCACGCGGCGCGTGACGGCGATCCAGAAGGGCCACCCGATTTTCACGTGCAGCGCTTCGTTCCAGTACGACGAAGAAGGTTTCCAGCACCAGAGTGAAATGCCGCAAGTGGTCGGCCCGGAAAATCTGCCATCGGAGCTGGAAATCACCCAGCAACGCGCGCACCTGATCCCCGAGAAAATGCGCGAAAAGCTGTTGTGCCCCAAGCCGATCGAATTTCGCCCGGTGACCGCGGAAGATCCCTACAACCCCAAGCCAGGCGACCCGATCAAGTACGTCTGGTTTCGTGCCGACGGTGCGTTGGCCGATACGCCGGCGCTGCACAAATATCTGCTGGCTTACGCCTCCGATTTCGGCCTGTTGACCACTTCGATGCAGCCTCACGCCAAATCGGTCTGGCACAAGGACATGCAGGTGGCCAGCCTCGATCACGCACTGTGGTTCCATCAGGACCTGCGTGCCGATGATTGGCTGCTCTACGCCATGGACAGTCCGTGGGCCGGCAATTCTCGCGGGTTCTCCCGTGGCAGCGTGTTCAACCGCGCCGGGCAACTGGTGGCCTCGGTCACTCAGGAAGGCCTGATCCGTCATCGCAAGGACTGGGCATGAGCCTGAACGAGGTACGCCACTGGGTGTTCGACATGGACGGCACCCTGACGGTGGCCGTGCATGATTTCGCGGCGATTCGCGTGGCGTTGGCGATCCCGGCGCAAGACGACATCTTGACCCACCTCGCTGCGCTGCCTGCCGATGAAGCGGCGGCCAAACATGCCTGGTTGCTGGAGCATGAGCGGGATCTGGCGCTGGGCTCGAAACCGGCAAAGGGCGCTGTCGAACTGGTGCGTGAATTGTCCGGGCGCGGTTATCGCCTGGGCATTCTGACCCGAAATGCCCGTGAGTTGGCGCATGTCACGCTGGAGGCGATCGGCCTGGCCGACTGTTTCGCGGTGGAGGATGTGCTGGGTCGCGATGAAGCGCCGCCAAAACCGCACCCCGGCGGTTTGTTGAAGCTGGCCGAGGCGTGGAATGTGCCGACCCGCGAGATGGTGATGGTCGGTGATTACCGCTTTGATCTGGATTGTGGGCGGGCAGCGGGAACGCACACGGTGTTGGTGAACCTGCCGGATAACCCGTGGCCGGAGTTGACGGATTGGCATGCGGCGGATTGTGTTGAGTTGCGGCGGATGGTTTCGGCTTGAGGTTGCGGTTGTCTGATCGGACGCCATCGCGAGCAGGCTCGCTCCCACAGTTGAACGCATTTCATTGTGGGAGCGAGCCTGCTCGCGATAGCGTCAGATCAGGTACTGCAAAACCTACTGCCCAAACAACGCCTTCTGCCCCTGCGGCGACGTAAACATCCCATCCCCGTTATGCCCAACCCCGGGCACTTCAATCAGCTGTTGATCCAGCCCTTTCGGTTTCATCCGTTTCAAATAATTGAAGTAAAAACGCCCCCGGGCCAGTCGATTCGGCCCCTGGGCCTTGGCCTCGCAGCTTTTATCCAGCGCCGGATGATTCGGGTCACTGTCCTGCTGCCCGAGTAAATAAACGATGTCGCGCTTGAGGTACTTTTCCTTCAACTGAGCAGCGGATTGTCCTTCGGCGTAGGCCGGCAAATCTTTCAACCCATACTTCCAGCGATCGAAGTTCGGGCAACCCGCGTGGTTGAAAGCGACGGGCCGGCGTTCATCCAGCCAGGCGTAGGAGGAAGGGTTGGCAACCACATAGCGCACCTGCACGCCCGCGGCCTCCAGGTCTGGTCGATCGCGACCCAGCAAGGCATAGCGCTGAACCACTTGCGCGCCGCCGGAATGACCGGCGATGACGATCTGCTTCACCTCTGGAAACTGCTCGCGATCACCCACCCGAGCGATGATTTCGTCCAGTGCTTCGTAGGAACTCATTCGAAACGGCGCGGTGGATTCGCCACCGGCCATCCACTCGTTACCCTGCCAGCGCAAAACCGTGTCTGCTACTGGATGAAGGGCGACGTCGGTTTCATTGAGAAACTGCGGGGCAATCACCAGGGTCGTTGCGCTCTGACCGGCCAGTTCGGCCGCGTGTTCGCCGCTGTGGAGATAGGTTTGCGCGTTGCGCGGCCGACCATGGACGATGATCAGCACGCGTTCTATTTTTTCTGGCGCGGTGCTGATGCCCACCGCTATCTCGCCTGACTTCAACAGCAGGCGTCCGGGACTCAGCTCTTTGACCCCATGCTCGTCGGCCTGGGACGTTGCGCAAGTGAACAGTAAAACCAACAACCACTTCTTCATTTACAAATTTTTCGCCGCAAAGGTATCGCACTGGCCAACCTGGCCTTGGGCGAATCCGGTTTTGAACCAGCGCACCCGTTGCGCTGACGTACCATGGGTAAACGAGTCCGGCACGACACGGCCCTGACCCTGTTGCTGCAATCGATCGTCGCCGATGGCATTTGCAGCGTTCAATGCTTCTTCAATGTCGCCCGGCTCCAGCCAGTTCAATCGTTGCTGTGCGTTGTTGGCCCAAACCCCGGCCAGGCAGTCGGCCTGCAGTTCCTGGCGCACCAGCAAACCACCATCGCCCTCCATCTGCCGACCTTGCTGGCGGGCTGTCTGAATTTTCGCGGAGACGCCGAGCAAGGTCTGCACATGGTGTCCGACTTCGTGAGCGATCACGTAGGCCTGGGCGAAGTCGCCAGCGGCGGAAAAGCGTTGTGACATCTCCTGAAAAAACGCCATGTCCAGATAGACCTTTTGGTCTGCCGGGCAATAGAACGGACCGGTCGCCGATGTCGCCAGCCCGCAGGCCGAGTTGACGCGATTGCTGAACAGCACCAGGGTCGGATCCTTATATTGCCGGCCGCCCTGCTGGAAGATCTGCCGCCAGGTGTCTTCGGTATCACCCAGGATTGAACGGACGAATTCGGCCCCTTCATCATTGGCCGGTGGCGCCTTGCGGGTCTGGGTCGTGGCCGGTGCCGATTGGTCGCCCATCTGCCCGGCCAGTTGTCCGAGGATCTGCATGGGGTCCTGGCCGGTGATCCAGCCGATCCCGACAATCAGCAGGATCGCCGTCAGGCTCAGACCCTTGCCGCCACCAAAGCGCATCCCGCCACCGCCGCCGCCGACATCATCGCCACGGGCATCGACCACGTTGTCGCTGCGTCGGCCTTTTTTCCATAGCATGTGGGAATCCTCTGGTTGTCCGTGCGATGAGTGTTGCTGCTCAGTGGGAGCGGCGCCAGTCCGGTCGTCAGACCGCCTTGAGCCGCAGCGGTTCTATGCATACGGCGACATTCGCGGTTTCATTGACGGGCGGGGTCACAGGTCCGTGGCGGCGAAAGTGTCGCAAGTTTCCGGCAGGCCCGAGTCGAAGCCGGTCTTGAACCAGTTAACGCGCTGCTCTGAAGTGCCGTGGCTGAATGTCTCGGGCCGAACAGGGGCGTTTCGGGAGCGTTGAAGTTGGTCATCCCCGAACGCTGCCGCGGCATGCAGCGCGGCTTCAATATCGCCAGGTTCCAGCCAGTCCAGTCGCTGTTGCGCATGAAACGCCCAGACACCGGCCAGGCAATCGGCTTGCAGCTCGGCGCGCACCTCCAGGCCGCCATCACCGCTGATGGGCCGCTGATTGGCCAAGGCGTGTTCGAAGGGTGCGGAAAGTCCCAGTTCAAGCTGCACGTGATGTCCGACTTCGTGGGCAATGATGTAGGCCCGAGCGAAATCGCCAATCACGGAATGCTGCTGCTCCAGCTTGTTGAAGAACTCAAGATCCAGATACACCTGCTGATCGCTCGGGCAGTAGAACGGGCCACTGCTGGAGTCGGCATAACCACAGGCCGACGTAACGCCATGGTTGAACAGCGTCAGGGCAGGTTGTGGATAGTGACGTCCCGTTTGGGCAAAAAGTTGTTTCCAGGTGTCTTCGGTATCGCCCAACACTGATTGAACAAACATCAATTGCACGTCTTCTGCGGGCTCAATTGACAGGGATGTGACGGGTTGGGGGAGGGTGTTTGTGGAGGGCTCCGGTGCCGTGCCCAGTGTCGAGTAAAGTCCAGCGCCGGCCAGCGCAATGGCCGCCACGCCGGCGCCTAATGTTTTCCCTGTGAGGGTGCGGGCATCCTTGCCCTGTCGTGTGTCGTTCACGTTGTTACTGCGTCTTGCCTTGGTCCATAACATGGTTGCGGTCTCTCATAGATTGATGGGGCGTTGATCGCCGGGTCTATGAATAACCGCGCTGACACAGGTGCGTGGGAGAAATGTGTAAGGGTTGGTGAGGTTACTGGTCGAATGCGTCCCACACCGGCGCAAAGTCAGGGCTGACCTGTCGCTCACGTTTGGACAGGCTGGCGATCAATGCACGATCCTGGTCATCGAGCTTCACATTAAGTGCTGCCAGGTTGGCCAATTGATTGGCCTCACCGCTGGCCTTGGGGATTGCTGCCACGTTCGATTGATCCAACAGCCATTTGAGGGCGACTTGGGTGGGTAGCACGCCGTGCTTTGTGGCGATTTGCTGGATCTGCGGTATGTCCGAAACTTTGTTTCTGGCCAATGGCGTGTAGGCGGTCAACGCCAGGTCGTGCTGGCGGGCGTAGTCGAGCAATGGGTTTTGTCCGAGCAGCACGTGGTATTCGACCTGAATGGCTGACAGCGGTGCGCCCAACTCCTCGACGACTTTGCGCAACAGTGGCAGAGGAAAATTCGCCACGCCGAGATTGCGCGCCAGCCCTTGTTCCTTGAATGACACCAAAGTTTTGATGGTGCTCGGCAAATCCCAATCGGTGGTTGGCCAGTGAATCATGAACAGGTCAACGTAATCGCTGCGCAAGGCTTTGAGGCTGCGATCCATGGAGTGGCGCATGGCGTCGGGTTGCAGTTGATCCCACCAGACCTTGGTGGTGACGTGGATTTGATCGCGGGGTGTCGGACTGTTCGCCAGAGCTTGACCGACAGCGTCCTCGTTGTTGTAGCCCGCCGCCGTGTCGATGTGTCGATACCCCAGGGCCAGGGCCTGCTCCACGGCCCGGGTGCACTCCTCACCAAGCATTGGCCAGGTGCCGAGGCCGAGTTTCGGCATGTTCAAACCCTGTGCGTTAACGATGTGCTGCATGGTCGATCTCCTTTTCATAAGCAGTGACGCCTGCGATGTGGCGTGCGGCGATGTAACCGAAGGTCAGCGCCGGACCGATGTTGATGCCGCCAGCGGGGTAGTGGCCACCCATGATGCTGGCCATGTCGCTACCGGCGGCGTAGAGCCCGGCAATTGCCCGGCCCGCGTCGTCCAGCACCTGGGCGTGTTCGTTGACCTTGAGCCCGGCAAAAGTGCCGAAGCAGCCGGGCTGGACCTTCACGGCATAAAACGGCCCCGGTCCAATCGGCGCAACACACGGGTTGGGCTGTTGCAAGGCGTCACCCTGTTTGCGGTTATAGGGTGTTGAGCCACGACCGAACTGTGGATCCTCTCCGTTGCGCGCATACCGGTCGTATTGCGACACGGTGGTGTTCAAACCGATCGGATCAATGCCGCAAGCCGACGCCAATTCCTCAAGGGTGCTACCGGTTTTCAGATAGCCGCTGCGGATAAAGGACGACAGCGGCACCGGAAACGGCCGCGAGATACCCAAGCCATATCGCCGTTGAAAGCGATGGTTGCAGATCAACCAAGAGGCGACTTCTTCCTCTGGTGGAGCAGCGGCGACCATGGCTGTCACGTAGTCGTAGTAGCCGTTGGCTTCGTTGACGAAGCGCTGGCCGTTGCGCAGGACACCGATGATTCCCGGTTTCGCACGTTCGATGATGTGCGGGAAATGGCCGATGCTGCCGTCGCCATGCGGCACCTGCGAAACCGGGGCCCAGGCCACGGGTGAAACCATGTCGGTGTTTACTTGCGCGCCGACACTTTCACCCAGTCGCAGGCCATCGCCGGATACACCGAGCGGTGGCAGGGCCAGGTGCTCATTCCCGGTGGGCGTGCGCGGGAACAGCGCTTTGCGCCGTTCGATGTCATTGGCGAAACCGCCGGCGGCAAGTACCACGGCCTTGCACGCATGGATGCGCACCGAGCCTTTGCCGGTACTGACGATTGCGCCACGCACCTGATTGTTCTCGCGCAGCAACTCTTTGACCGGCGCCGATTCCCACAGCAACACGCCGAGGTCTTCGGCGGACTTTGCCAGGCGTGCCACCAATGCCACGCCGTTGACCAGTTGCATCGCACGTCGATGCACAACGAGGTCGAGCAGGTGACGAGTAAAACGCCAGGTGACGTGCCAGGCCGCTGGCAGTGAGCGGGTCAGGTTGAGAAACGCCGTGAGGTCCGCGCCTGCCATGATTGGCATGCCCATGAAGGACGTTTCCCGCATGGTTTTACGTAGACGCTTTAGGAGTTTGCCGACTTTTCTTGCGTCATACGGCGCGGCGATCACCGAGCGGCCACCGGTGCCGGCGCCGGGTGTGTCGCCATGTATGTCGGCAATGGCGTTGCCGTCGGCGAATTGCAGCGAGGTGTGCTGTTCGAAGAACGCGACCATTCGCGGTGCGGCCTCAAGGAAGGCATCGATCATCGCCGGATCGTATTGCTCGCCCAGTTCGTGTTTCAGGTAGGTGCGCGGTTGTTCTATGTCTTCGACGATGCCAGCACGCTGCGCCAGCGGGTTGCGCGGCACCCAGGCCCATCCCCCGGACCACGCCGTGGCGCCGCCGAACACGGGGTCTTTTTCCACCACTATCACTTTCAACCCATGCCATGCCGCGGTTACGGCTGCTGACAACCCGGCCGCACCGGAACCGACGATCAGCACATCGCAGTCTATGTCGGGAAGAAAGTGTGGGTTGGCAGGCATGATTTGAACTCCAGCTATTTGCTGTTTTGGAATTTGGTTCCAGAAAATATAAGAGGCTGGCTGAACCGAGCAAGTCTGATGCGTTGTAAAGCGGGCGGTTATCGGACAGTGGGTTCCAGATTTCGCATTCGCTCGCTTGTCTTCTAGAATCGGCAAAAATTAGTGTGGATACCCCCATGGCCGGCAGTCAGATCGAACGTGTTTTCAGTGTGCTTGAAAGCCTCACCAGCGACCCTCGCGGCCTGCCGATGCAGACGCTGGCTGAGCAATTGGATATCCCCAAGAGTGCCACTCACCGGTTACTCGCCGAGCTGATCCGGCTGGGTTATGTGCGGCAGAATCCGGAGAATCTGCGCTACCACTTGTCGACCAAACTGGTGGCCATGGGGTTCCAGTACTTGTCGAGCAGTGGCGCCGATATTGTGCAGCCGGTGCTCGACCGCCTGGCTCAGGAAACCGGTGAATTGGTGCGTCTTGGGGTGATCGAGGGTGAGCGGCAGACCTGGATCGCCAAGTCCCAGGGTGCCAGAGCCGGCTTGCGTTATGACCCTGACATGGGCCGTGATGCACCGCTGTTCTACACCGCCTCGGGGCATGCCTGGCTGGCGTGCATGAGCGATGCCGAAGCCTTGTCGCTGATCGAGCGCCAGGCAGCGGATGTGCCCGAGCACGTTGGGCCGAATGCGCCGCGCTCCAACATCGAACTGCTCGAGCGCCTGCGCCTGGCCCGGGAACAAGGCTACGCCTGTGTCGAAGAAAGCTCGGCGGTGGGCACCTCGGCGATTGCCGCGGTGGTGCGTCATCCCGGGGATGGCCGAGTGATCGGTGTATTGAGCATCGCCGGGCCGAGTGCGCGGATGCCAGGGGCGCGGCTGCACGAACTGGCGCCGTTGCTGTTGGCGTTTACCGAGGAGTTGGGGGCGGCGAGCCTGGCGTCGGAGTTGTTTATCTAACCTGCGCACACCCGAGAAGTTGCAAATCGTTCCCATGCTCTGCGTGGGAATGCCTCATCGGACGCTCCGCGTTCGGCTCTTGATGGGGACGCGGAGCGTCCCCGGCTGCATTCCCACGCGGAGCGTGGGAGCGATCAAACCTCCGAAGCTGTGCGCTGTTCGAACACTTTCAACGGCTGTCTCTGTGAGAAACTGGAACCTAGTTCTAGATTATTGGAGTTCATCGCTCCAATAACATTTACAAGAGGACCGCATCTTGAATTCGCCCCTTAGAGTCGCCCTCATCGGCGCTGGCAACATGGGTCAGCAGCATTACCAACACCTCAGAACCCTGACTGAAGCAACCTTGTGCGCGGTAGCCGATCCCGGGCCGCAAGCGGCGGGCCTCGCGGCGCAATGGGGTGTGGAATATTTCGCCGATCACCGCCAGATGCTGGAGCAGGTAAAGCCGGAGGCGGTGATCGTTGCCAATCCGAATACGTTGCACGTCAGCACTGCGCTTGACTGCATCGCGGCCGGAGTGCCGGTGTTGCTGGAAAAACCGGTAGGCGTACATCTGGATGAGGCCAGGGAACTGGTGGCCGCCTCGAAGGCTACCGGCGTTCCGGTATTGGTCGGTCATCATCGTCGCCATAATCCGCTGATCGCCCGTGCCCATGAACTGGTCCACAGCGGTGCCCTGGGCCGGTTGACCACGGTCACGGCGCTTTGGCAATTGCGCAAACCCGACAGTTATTTCGAAACAACCTGGCGCCGTGAGCCCGGCGCGGGAATGCTGTTGACCAATCTGATCCACGATCTGGATCTGCTCCGGCATTTGTGCGGTGAAGTGCGCCAGGTTCAGGCGATGACCAACAATGCGGTGCGTGGGTTTGCCAATGAAGACAGCGCGGCGATTTTGCTGCAGTTCGACAAGGGTGCGCTGGGCAGTCTGACCGGGTCCGATGCTGTCGCGGCACCCTGGAGTTGGGAGCTGGATTCGGGGGAAAACCCGGTGTATCCGCGTCAGCCCGACCAGCCTTGTTATTTGCTGGCAGGCACGAAAGGCGCACTGAGCATTCCGCAACTCAAACGCTGGCACTACAACGAAACCGATGGCGGCTGGCATCAACCGTTGTTGGCGACTCAAGAAACGTTCAGTACCGATGAAGCTTTGCGCTTGCAGTTGCAGCACTTCGTGCGTGTGGCGCGCCGGGAGGTCGAGCCGCTGGTGAGCGCCGCCGATGCTGCCCGCACGCTGGCGTTGATCGAAGCCATTCGTGAAGCCGCCGAAACCGGTCGCGCTTGCACACCGTCAGTGATTGAGGATTGACCATGAGTGAACGAATCTTTTCCCTGGCCAGTCTGACGGTACTTGAGTTGTCTCCGCCCGCGATGGTCGAGGTCGCTGCGCGGGCGGGCTACAGTCATGTGGGGTTGCGCCTGGTTCCGGCGACACCCGAGGAGCACCATTTCGCCCTCGTGGCCGATACCGAGTTGCGGCGCCAGACGTTGGCGCGTCTGCGCGATACGGGCATTCGTGTGCTGGATGTCGAAATCCTGCGTCTTAAGCCGGATACCGTGGTCGCCGAGTTTGAAAAAATTCTGGCGGTAGGGGCCGAGTTCGGTGCCAGTGAATTGCTGGTGGCCGGCAACGATCCTGATGAACAACGGATGACGGAGAACTTCGCCAAATTGTGTGATCTCGCAAAACCCTATGGCCTGCATCCACATCTGGAATTCATGCCTTGGACCGATGCACGCAATCTGCAACAGGCTGTGCGTATCGTTGAGAACGCCGAGCGTGAAAATGGTGCGGTGTTGGTGGATGCGTTCCACTTCGATCGTTCAGGGTCACAGCTGGAAGATCTGGCCAGTGTCGCCCCTGCGCGGTTACGGTATGCCCAGTTGTGCGACGTTGCCGGACCGAGACCTGCAGACATGGCCGAGATTTTGCGTCAGGCGCGTAACGAGCGACGTTTTCCAGGCGATGGCGATTGTGATCTGCCGGGGTTGTTGCGGTGTTTGCCTACTAACATTCCATTGAGCCTGGAGATTCCCACCGTGCAATTGTTGGAGCAGGGCGTGAGTGGATTGGACCGTGCGCAAATGGCGCTGGATAAAACCCGTGAATTGTTGGCGCGGATTTAATGGTGCTGTGCACCTTTCGCGGGCGTAGGAGCGAGGCTTGCCCGCGAAGCATTTGATTTTTGATTTTAAAACAAGGAAACCCAATGACCGTCAGTACCCCCCTTTCCGGTGTCAATCAGCCCTTCAAGGGGATCCTGCTGATCGTTGTCGCAACCTTCCTGTTTTCCAGTCACGACGCCTTTTCCAAATACCTCTCCGGTTTTTATCCCATTGTCATGGTGGTGTGGGCGCGTTACGTGGTGCACACCTTGCTGATGGCCGGGATCTTTCTGCCGCAATCCGGGCTGCGAGTCCTGCGTACCAAACGGCCAATGCTTCAGACAGTCCGGGCCTTGTGCTTGCTGGGCACCAGCCTGTTTTTCACCACCGGCTTGATGTACATCCCGCTGGCCGAGGCCACGTCGGTCAACTTCCTCGCTCCGGTACTGGTTACTGCATTGTCGGTACCGCTGCTCGGCGAGCGGGTGACGCGTGGGCAATGGCTGGCGGTGATTTTTGGCTTTGCCGGCGTGCTGATCATCGTTCACCCTGGCGGTGATCTGTTTACCCCGGCGGTTTTGCTGCCTTTTTGTTCGGCGCTGTTTTTCTGTTTTTACCAGTTGCTGACCCGCAAGCTCAGCAATGTCGATAGCCCAACCACCAGCAACTTTTTCGCCGGCTTGTGCAATACGCTGGTCATGAGTGCGCTGGTGCCATTCTTCTGGCAAACACCGACCCTGGCGCACGGCGCGATGATGTTGGCGCTGGGAACCTGCGGGATGACGGCGCACCTGTTTTTGACCCAGGCGTTCCGTCTGGCGGCACCGGCATTGTTGGCGCCGTTCAGCTATTGCCAGATCATTTTTGCCGGCCTGTTGGGCTGGCTGCTGTTTTCCCATACGCCCACACTGACCACCGTGATTGGTATCGCCGTGATTTGCTGCAGCGGACTGGCGGCGGCCTGGCAGCAAAGCCGCCGCTGAGATAACTCAGAACCTGAACCGCACCACCAGGTTTTGCAGGCCCGCTGCCAATTGCGACAACTGCTTGGTGGCGCTGGTGCGCGTCGAGGCATCGGCGCTTTGCAGTGACAGGTCGCGGATGTTCAGCAGGTTCCGGTCCACCTCGCGGGCCACTGCCGCTTGCTCCTCGGAAGCGCTGGCGATCACCAGATTGCGCTCATGAATCTGCTCCATGGCCCGGGTGATTTCTGCCAGCGCTATGCCCGCCTGCTCGGCAATCGACAGGGTTTGGGCGACGCGCTGACTGTTGCCGTGCATCGACTGCACCACACCCTCGGTATCGCCCTGGACCCGGCCGATCATTTGTTCGATTTCCCGGGTCGATTGCTGGGTGCGATGGGCCAGTGCGCGGACTTCATCGGCGACCACCGCAAACCCTCGCCCGGCTTCTCCGGCCCGGGCGGCTTCGATGGCAGCGTTGAGCGCCAGCAGATTGGTCTGTTCGGCGATAGCGCGGATCACGTCCAGCACCTTGCCGATTTCCCGGGAGTGCTCGGCCAGGGTTTGCACCTGTTGCAGGGCCGCGCCGGCATCGGCACTCATGGCCTGGATCGAATCCAGCGTTTCGATAACCCGTGCCTGGCCCTGACTCGCCTGCTGGGTCGACTGGCGTGTGCTGTCAGACGTCGATACCGCATTGCGTGCGACTTCTTCCACGGCGACGGTCATCTCATTCACCGCCGTGGCGGCTTGTTCGATTTCGTTATGTTGCTGCTGCAGGCGAGTGGAGTCCTGATGAGTGCTCTGGTTCATTTGTTCGGCAGCGGTGCCCAGTTGGGTCGAAGCGGCGCTTATACGTTGCAGGGTCTCGCGCAGGCTGGTCTGCATGCTCGCCAGGGCAGTGAGCAGGCGCGCTGTTTCATCGGCGCCGTGGCTTTGTATCGGCGTACTGAGATCGCCGGCGGCGACTTGCTCAGCCACTTCCACGGCCTGGCGGATGGGCAGCACGATGCTGCGAATCAACAGCCAGGCGAGGAAAACAGTCAGCAGCGACACGGCAATCAAGGCCCCGATCACCGTGACTTTCACCTGGTTGTAGAGCGAGTCGGCTTGTTGCGCCGAGAGGCTGACTTCGTGGGTGGTGAGGGCCACCAGCTCGGCGAACTGGTCGCCGGTCTGTGTCGAGTAATCCTGGATTTTTCCATTGAGCAGCGCGCTCATCTCTTCAAGGCGGTTGGCCTGCGACAGGGCTTCGTATTGCGCCAGCGCCTGACGGTAGCGGGTGACAGTCGCGACGAACTTTTCGTACGGCGCCCGGTTGTAGTCACCTACGAGCGGGGTGAACTTATCCATGGCCTCTTCAAGCCAACCCTGTACTTGATGCAGGCGCGTGACAGTAGCGTCGAGCACCTTGGGCTCACGGTTGAGTGCCATGCGCAGGCTGAGCACGCGAATGCTGAGTACGTAATCGCGGATTTCTCCCAGATAGCGGGTGCTGGGAAGGGAAACATTTTCGGTGTGCTGGCCGGTGGCGCGCACTTGGGCGACTTGCTTGAGAGAGAACAGGCCTTGCAACAGGACCAGCAAGGCGATGAGGCCGAAGCTGATCACGGCACGTTTGGCGATGCTCAGGTGACCTGACGACATGGTTTGACCTCCTTGGTATTGAGCGAAAACGGGTGATTGCACAAAAAACAGGCATAAAAAAGCGCAGGCCCGAAACCGGGCCCGCGCCGAGGGAAGCATCAGTCTTCTACTTTCGGAATCTTGCGCGGTGCCATGAAGTACATCCAGGTCAGCGCAATGAAGTACATCGCGGGGATCAAGGTGAACAGCACGGTGTAGTTGTTGTTGGTGACAGTCAGGATGTGGCCGACCAATTGAGTCATGAACATCCCGCCAATCGCCGCACACATGCCGCCGAAACCGAACACGGTGCTCATCATGTGCTTGGGTGTGTAGTCCATCACCAGGCTCCAGATGTTCGCAGTCCAGGCCTGGTGCGCGCCGATGGCCAGGGAGATGGCGAATACGGCGACCCACAAGTTGCTGGAACCGGCCGCCATGATCACGCCGATGATGCAGCAGGCGAACAGCAGCATGGACATCAATCGCGCCTTGATCGGGTTGACGCCGCGGCCGATGAGGAACGAGGACAGGATTCCGCCACCCACACTGCCAAAGTCGGCGGTGAGGTAGATGATGATCAGCGGGATACCCATCTGGGTCACGTTGATGCCCAGGTTGTATTGCTGATTGAGGAACGGTGGCAGCCAGTACAGGTAGAACCAGAACACCGGCGCTGTGATCGAGTAGGCGAGGGCGAAGGCCCAGGTGCCACGCATACGCAGGATTCGCGAGAACGGTACGCGGGTTTGTTCCGGTTCCACTTCGTTCTGGATGTAGTCCAGTTCCGACTGTTTAACGCTTGGGTGATCTTCAGGGTTGAAGTACTTCAGGCCCCAGAACAGCAACCAGATCCCTCCCAGTGCCGACATGCACAGGAACGCGGCTTGCCAGCCCCAGACGTGCAGGATCAGCGGCAGCAGCATCGGCGTGAACATCGCACCGACGTTGGTGCCGGCGTTGAAAATGCCAGTGGCCACGGCGCGTTCGCCGGCCGGGAACCACAGACGCGTGGTTTTCACGCAGGCCGGGTAGTTGGCGGCTTCGGTCAGGCCGAGGATGAAGCGGCAGACCATGAAGCCAACTGCCGAGGTGGCCAGGCCGTGGGCGCCAGTCGCCAGGCTCCAGAGCAGTACTGCGCAAAAGAACACACGCTTGACGCCGACTCGGTCGATCAAGCGGCCTTGCAGCACGAAACCGATGGCGTAGCCGACCTGGAACCAGAAGTTGATGTTGGCGTAGTCCATCGCCGTCCAGCTCATTTCCTTGGCCAGGATTGGCTGCATGACACCGAGAGCGGCGCGGTCAATGTAGTTCAGGGTGGTCGCGAAAAACACCAGCGCCAGCATGCCCCAACGGGTTTTGCCGACAGCCATGGCGCCGCGGATTTTATCGCCGATGCCGCCAGAGGCAGCGCTCATGGCCGGGGCCATGCGTGAGCTATGTACAGGATTCATGTGTGCCATCCGTTCAATGACTGACAAGCGAGGCTCGTCGGGACTTCAAGGGCGCATGATCAATCGATTGCGGCGTACGCGTGAGGACTGATCGGCTGTTTCGTCGGCTGACGAGTTATTCAGCGAGCGGCACGTAGGTGCCAGCGGTGCGCGGGGATCGGATGGACGCCAGGCCAGGCGTAATGACGGTGGTTCGAGAGAGCAGGGCGTTGAATGAGCGCATTAGCGTATACCCGTTTTTTGAAATTTTTATGTGGTGTTCTGGGTCTTGTTAACTGAGCCCGACGGTTCGTGACCGGTCCCAATGTGGTGTTGATGTTGCGCAGTGAACAAAAAATCGTCAATTCGCCAAGGGTCATTTTGTTCGATAATCGAACACAAAACTAACCGGGTAGTACACTTTAAATTGCTGTACGCGTTCTTGCAGCGAATAATTCAGTAATGTTCAGCGCTACCCGTGTAGGAGCTGCCGCAGGCTGCGATCTTTGCTTTGAAGATCAAAAG
>NZ_JBOIBY010000203.1:0-1222 GCF_050739655.1 Pseudomonas sp.
CTTAACTGACTGGCATTAAGGCTTGCCCGCGAAGGCAGTAGATCAGGCAACATCAATGTTGGATGTGCCGGCCCCTTCGCGGGCAAGCCTCGCTCCCACAGGTAATGGAGCGCGTCTAACGGTCAGAACGTCGGCTTCACGCTGGTACCGAAGTAACACTGGGACAGGTCGTCATAGTCCTTGCTCGCCAACAACTCCTGGATCGCCTTGTCGAGCTTGGCTTTGAGCTCGGTGTCGTCCTTGCGCAAACCAGCCCCCACGCCCTTGCCGAAGATCGGGTCGTAAGGCACCGCGCCGAGGTAGGCCAGGTCTTTTGCATCCGGGGTTTTGACGAAGGCGGCCATGGCCGTGCCATCGGCCATCATCAGGTCGAGACGGCCGGCAATCAGGTCGGCGTTGGCCGAGTCCTGGGTGTCGTAATACTTAACGTCGGCAATTTTTTCGTAATAGGTCTTGAGGTAACTGGCGCTCACCGTCGAGTTCTGTACGCCGATGGTCTTGCCCTTGAGGTCATCCGGGTACTTTTTAACAGAAGCCTCTTTCGGACCGACCACCGCGACCGCCGAGTCGTAGTAGGCCTTGCTGAAGGCGATCTGCTTCTCACGCTCTTCGGTCACCGACATCGACGAGAAAATCACGTCGATCTTTTTCGCCAACAACGACGGAATGATCCCGTCCCACGCCACTTCCTTGATCTCGCACTCGGCTTTCATCTCGCTGCACAGCTTATGGATGAGGTCGACTTCAAACCCCTTCCATTCGCCATTGGCCTGTTTCTCGGTGTACGGCGGATAGGGTTCAGCCGCGACCGCAAAGCGGATCGGTTGCGCTTGCGCCGCGCTCATGCCGGCCAGCAATACGCAGGCAGCGCCGGTCAACCAGTGTGCAAAACGTCGATTTCCCATGGTGTTTTCCCGTCTTTTTATGAGGTGTTAGCGAGTTTGATGAGCGTTGACGAATTGCCGGCAACGCTCGCTGCGTGGGTGTACGAACACTTCGTCGGGCGTGCCGGTTTCCTCGATCAGCCCTTGATGCAAGAAGGCGACTTTGGAAGAGACATCGCGAGCGAAAGCCATTTCATGGGTCACCAGGATCATGGTCCGGCCTTCTTCGGCGAGAGAGCGGATCACCCGCAGCACTTCCCCGACCAGTTCCGGGTCGAGTGCCGAGGTGGGTTCATCGAACAGCATCACCTTGGGCCGCATGGCCAGGGCTCGGGCGA
>NZ_JBOIBY010000204.1:0-13756 GCF_050739655.1 Pseudomonas sp.
GTCCTGGGTCGTACACAAAATCCGTGTCCGCCGAAGATCAACTGTAGGAGCGTGGCTTGCCCGCGAAAGCGGTGTGTCAGGCACCATGGATGTTGAATGTGCCGTCCCTTTCGCGGGCAAGCCCACACAGTTTTTGATTGGCGTCAGGCCACCGGGATGATGGGCAGGTCCAGGGTTTCACCACCGCTGAACCGTGCAACCGACCCAGCGATGCTCTCATGGGGAACACCCTTGGCAACGTCACTGACACCATCAAGGCGCGCCAGCTGCTGCGCGCTCAACTGCACATCCAATGCCCCCAATGTCGCATCCAGTTGTTCACGGGTTCGCGAACCAAGAATCGGAATCAACGCCGTGGTCGAGCGCCTGGCCTTTTCCCGTAGCCAGGCAATGGCCACGTGAGTTGGACTGGCCGCCAGTTCCGCTGCGACGGCCAGCAGGGTATCGAGCAGGGCGGTTTCACGAGCGCTTTTCTCGGCATGAACCAGCATCCCCAGTTTGGTCGCGCGGTTGTCGCCCTCGCTGTTGCGATACTTGCCCGTAAGGAATCCGCCACCCAAAGGCGACCACAAGGTTGCGGCCAGGCCCAGGGCTTCAGCCATTGGCAGCTGCTCGCGCTCGGCGGTGCGCTCGGCGAGGCTGTACTCGACTTGAATCGCAGCAATGGGAGAAAAACCTCGCACCTCGGCCAACAGATCAGCGCGGGCGATACGCCAGGCCGGGAAGTTCGACAGCCCCGCGTAATGGATCTTGCCGGCGCGTACCAGATCGTCGAATCCGCGCAGGATCTCTTCCATCGGCGTTACGCCATCGCTCATGTGCGCCCAGAACAGATCAAGGTGATCGGTTTTCAGGCGCTTCAAACTCTCTTCCACGGCACGAACCATGTTCTTGCGATTGTTGCCGGTGTGGGAAATGCCCGCCGACGGTGTCGTCCCCAGGGTGTATTTACTGGCGATGACCAGGCGATCGCGCTCGGCGGCGATGAATTCGCTAAGCATGGCTTCAGATTGGCCAGCCTGATAACCGTTGGCGGTATCGATGAAGTTGCCGCCAGCCTCCAGATAACCATCAAAGATGCCCTTGGCTTCGTCACGCTCGGCGCCATGGCCCCAGCCAGTGCCGAAGTTGCCAGCGCCCAACGCCAGTTCGGAAACCCGCAGACCGGTTTTACGGCCAAATACCTTGTAATGCATGGGGAAGACTCCTGAAGGAAACCGAGATGCAAATATAGATTACTAGCGACATGTATTTAATATGATGCGTACAAATTTGGCCGTCAACAAGCTCATGGCCTCGCTGATAAGTGTTCGACTAACGGACATTTCAATGTAGGTGGAGTGAACTGGTGGCATACTGCCGCGCATGAATGTCGACTCTCCCCTCAGTGCCTGGCAGCACGCCATCGAACAAAAGGGTTTCGTCCAGGACGAAGCCCAGGAACATGCCGTATGGGCCTTGCAGAAGTGTCACGAAGCGCTGCATGAAAGACGCTCGCCTATCACCGGTGTTTACCTGTGGGGGCCGGTCGGGCGCGGTAAAACCTGGTTGATGGACCAGTTCTACCAACACCTGCGGGTACCGGCCCGGCGCCAACACTTTCACCATTTCATGGGCTGGGTGCATCAGCGTTCGTTTCAACTCACCGGAACTGCCGATCCGCTCAGGGCATTGGCCCGTGAGCTGAGCGAAGAAGTGCGGGTGCTGTGCTTCGATGAGTTGTTCGTCAATGACATCGGCGATGCGATCATTCTCGGTCGCTTGTTCCAGGTGATGTTCGAGCAGGGCGTGGTGGTGGTCTGCACCTCCAATCTGCCACCGGACAAACTGTATGCCGACGGCTTCAATCGCGACCGTTTCATGCCCGCCATCGAAGCGATCAAACAGCACATGCAGGTGATTGCGGTAGACGGCGGCGAAGATCATCGTCTGCATCCGGGCCAGGGCTTGCAGCGCTACTGGGTAGCCGCGCCAGGCCAGGCGAGTGCGCTGGCTGACGTGTTCAAGGTGTTGACCGTCGGCCAAACGGTTTCCAGTGCGCCGATCAACGTCGGTTACCGTCCGCTGGAAGTGGTGCAAGCCAGTCAGACGGTGCTTTGGTGCCGATACGCCGCACTCTGTGAACAGCCGTTTGCCGCCATGGATTTCATGGCGCTGTGCGACACCTTCAGCGCTATCCTGTTAAGTGATGTGCCTGACCTCAGCGCGCAAAAACGTCCAGGACGCATTGCCCGGGGTACTGAAGACGGGGCTGTGCGCGTGGAGGCCGGCGACCGGGAATTGCCGCAGTTGTCGGTGCATGACGACGGTGTCCGGCGTTTCATCGCCCTGGTGGATGAGTGTTACGACCGCAAAGTGCCGTTGTACCTTGAAGCGCAGGTGCCGATGGATTCGCTGTATACCGAGGGTTATCTGGAATTCCCGTTCCGCCGCACCCTCAGCCGCCTGCAGGAAATGCAGCTGCAGCGTTTCGCCCAGGCATGAGGGTCAGGCGTCAAAAACCGGGAGGCATGGGTTTCAGGAGATCCGAGCATGAGTCAACCGTTGTCACACCATTTGCTGACCATGGCTTACCAGAACGCCTGGACCAATCATCGACTGGCCAAGGCGTGGAGCCAATTGAGTGCCGATGACCTGCTGGCCCCAAGGGTCAACTTCTTTCCCAGCATCCGCGCGACCCTCAACCACATTCTGACCTGTGACTGGTTTTACGTGGATGCCCTGGAGCGCGAGTTGCGTGGCGATGAACCCCATCCCGATTGCTACGTGTTTTTCAAGGACGAAGAACCATTCACCCATGCTGTCGATCTCAAGCGCGAACAGGCCCACGTGGATCGGCGCTTGATCGCGTACTGCGAACAAATGCGCGATACCGAACTGGTCAAGGTCGTCACCATCGCCCGGGATACGCCGCAAAACGACAGTCGATTGCGCCTGCTTTCGCATCTGTTCGAACATCAGATACATCATCGTGGACAAGTCCACGCGATGCTCAGCGGCACGCCGGTCAAGCCACCGCAACTGGACGAGTTTTTCTGCGCCGGAGAATCGCACCTGCGAGCCGAGGACTTTGCCGAGCTTGGGTGGACCGAAGCGCTGATCTGGGGGCATTAGGATAAATCCGATTGTCGCCAGCGCAGTGCTCGCGATATCGTCGCCGGGCCTTGCGGTGCGAGAGACGCGCCGGGGCCATTTTATTGTGATCGAGGATGGAAATGGATTCCGCAGAAATACTTGTGCTGCAAGCCAGCTACACCAACCCGGTGCACGCCGAGGCCATTGGGCTGGTGTTGAACAGTTACGCTCAAGACCCGATGGGCGGCGGTCATGCCTTGCCCGCCAGTGTGCTGGAACATCTTCCCGGGGAATTGGCCAAGCGCGCGCATGCGTTCAGCGTGTTGGCGTTCGTGGGTGGCGAGCCGGCCGGGTTGGTCAATTGCTTCGAAGGGTTTTCGACCTTCGCCTGCCGACCCTTGGTCAACGTGCACGATGTGGCGGTGGTACCGAAATTTCGCGGACTGGGCCTGAGCCAGCGAATGCTGCAAAAAGTCGAAGAAATCGCCCGCCAGCGCGGCTGCTGCAAAATCACCCTTGAAGTGTTGGAAGGCAACGCGGTGGCGCAGGCCTCCTACAGCAAGTTCGGCTTTGCTCCGGGGGAATTCGACCCGGCCCACGGGCGCATGATGTTTTGGATCAAGGGGCTTTGATTCGGGCATAAAAAAGGGCGTCCATCAGGACGCCCAACAGGTCTTCTCTGACTGAAGAGCAAACAGTCAGAGGTGCAACAATCATTTCGGTCTGTAGGTCTCGGTCATTTGTGCAGTCTGGTCGTCCGGGACCCGCAGTTCATTGCTCTGGCCTGGCGTGATAGTGCCCAGTGCCACTTGCTGGTTATAGCGCAACGTTTCGAAGTAGTACCTCATGCGTTCGGCGCCGCCTTCGGCAAAGGCGCTGGCGGAGCCGAGTGTCACGAGCACGGCGAGGATCAACGTTGTGCATTTCATGGTGTGCCTCCCACTTGCAAATGTCGGATGCTTGTCGTCCATGAGTCAATAAATCAAAGTCGAACGCTGATTATCCGCCGATTCCGTTAAATGGGAAGCCAATTGGATCCCACAGGTTTTGTATCGCAGTTGAAAGATTTACTTCTGAGCCACATTCGAGGAGACAGGCTGCGCTTTGGGCTTGATCAGGCTGAAATCGATCAAGGGCCGCTGCTGGCGTTCATACGGGTTACCGATCAGCAATGGCCGCGACTTGAAGCTGTCACTGACCAGGCTTTTGCTGCGATCGAGTTCATCAAAGTTCAGACCAGCCAGATCCGCCCAGGTGTGGATCAGATGCGAACTGCTGTAGGGCCGCCCAAGATCACCCGCAAAGCTCCAGTCATGGGTTTCACGCCATTTTGGCGAGGCCCAGGCCATGAACGGGATGGTGTACATCGGAGCGGAAGGTTTGCTCTCGTTACGCCCGAGGGTGTTATGGCCCGGGGAGTCGAAAACATCTCTTCGCTGTGATCGGAGAGGTAGAGCAAAAAGCCGTTCGGATCAGACTTGGCGTAGTCCTTGATCAGGCTCGACACCACGAAGTCGTTGTACAGCACCGCATTGTCGTAGCTGTTGTACGTCGGCAGTTGGTCGTCGCGCACGCCGGCCGGAACACCGTTACGGTCCTTGAACTTGTCGAAAGTCGATGGGTAGCGGTACTGGTAACTCATGTGCGTACCGAGCAAGTGCACGACGATCAGCTTGCGCGGTGCGGCATCGGCCAGGGCCTTGTTGAACGGTTCGATCACATCGCCATCGTACTGGGCGGCATTCTGGTTGCGGTTGTTATTGAGGTACACCTGCTCGTCCGCCTGCTGGGAGAAGGTGGTGAGCATCGTGTTGCGCTTGGTCATGGTCTGCTGGTTGGTGATCCAGAAGGTCTTGTAACCGGCCTGTTTCATCATGCTGACCAGCGACGGAGTCGTCAGGTAAAGATCCGGGTTGTCTTCATCGGCGAAGGTCAGCACCTGTTGCAACGCCTCGATGGTGTACGGGCGCGGGGTGATGACGTTATCGAAGACCGCTAGTTGATCCTTCAGCTTGTCCAGTTCGGGGGTGGTTTGCCGTGGATAGCCGTAAAGGCTCATGCGCTGACGGTTGGTGGACTCGCCTATCACCAGCACCAGGGTTGATGGCTGGTTGGCATCGCTCCATCCAGGGTTGCTAGCACCGCCAAGCCACACAACGTTGCCGACGAACGGGCTACGCGCGTACCGAGCGGCCACAATGAGCCGGAGTATCAACAAGAAAATGTGAAAAACTTGTGAGTAGAAGCGCGTAGCGAGGGGGATGTAGCGTGTCGGAAGCAGGGCAGTGCTGCTTCCGATTCGACCATGGGGATCAGGCGTGAGGGGCGCGTTGCGTCACGGGTAACGGCGCTTGGCCCTGGATCAGCAAGCGCAATTGCGCGAGCTCCTGCTTCATTTGCTCGTGCTCGTCTTTCAACTGACGCAATTCATCGCGACGAATCGTGACGTAAAGGGTTTGTACTGGCAGTGCGGTGTGTACTGTGCCCATTGCTCACCTCGCAAATGGCGTGTCTCAACTGTAGAGTCGCCCCCCGAAATCAGTGGCTGACCTACTATCGGCGCCGAGTTTGATTTCTTTTTTCCCTGAATGGAACTTTTTTATTTTTCATGGTCGTTGTGTCTTCGGCACGATTCCCGACGTTATCCATCAGGATCGGGCACAATGCCCGGAAACTTCACGCCAACGCTCTGGACTAACCCTCATTAGTCGCGTTGGGCTATAACCTTTGACACACATTTATTTGTAGTAGGGAGCATCAGTACATGCAACTCGGGATTATTGGACTGGGCCGCATGGGCGGTAACATTGCGCGACGCCTGATGCTCAACGGGCATACCACCGTTGTGTACGACCGCAATACCGCCTTCGTCGAAACCCTGACCGAAGAGGGTGCCACCGGCGTCGCCGATTTGCCGGCCCTGGTTGCTGGCCTGGCCAAACCACGAGCGGTGTGGGTCATGTTGCCGGCAGGCGCACCGACCCAGGACACCATCGATACCCTGAGCACCTTGCTCGAAGCCGGCGATACCATCATCGACGGCGGCAACACCTTCTATAAGGACGATATCCGTCGGGCGAAAACCCTCTCGGAAAAGGGCCTGCATTACATCGACGTCGGCACTTCCGGCGGCGTATGGGGCCTGGAGCGCGGCTATTGCATGATGATCGGCGGTGATACCGAGACGGTTAAGCGTCTCGATCCGCTGTTCGCGAGCCTGGCACCGGGCATGGGCGATATCCCGCGCACCAAGGATCGCAAATCCGATGACGATCGTGCCGAGCGCGGTTATATCCACGCAGGTCCCGCGGGCGCCGGCCATTTCGTCAAAATGATCCACAACGGCATCGAGTACGGAATGATGCAAGCGTTTGCCGAAGGCTTCGACATCCTCAAGACCAAATCCAGCACCAACCTGCCTGAAGACCAGCGTTTCGACCTGAATGTGGCGGATATTGCCGAAGTCTGGCGTCGTGGCAGCGTGGTGTCCTCCTGGTTGCTCGACCTGACCGCTGACGCCCTGGCCAGCGACCCGAAACTCGACGGTTTCTCGGGCTCCGTGGCCGACAGCGGTGAAGGCCAATGGACCATCGAAGCGGCGATGGAACAAGCGGTACCGGTACCGGTGCTGTCCAACTCGCTGTTCGCCCGCTACCGTTCGCGCGGGCAAGGCACCTTTGGCGACAAGATTCTTTCGGCCCAACGCTTCGGCTTCGGCGGCCATGTGGAGACCCCGAAAAAATGACCCATGCGATCCGCAGGAAATCCAAGGCTGAACCCGCGCCACCGACCACGCTGTTTCTATTTGGCGCCCATGGTGATCTGGTCAAGCGGCTGCTGATGCCGGCGCTGTATAACCTCAAGCGTGACGGTTTACTCGGGGATGGATTGCGGATCATCGGCGTCGATCACAACGCCATCAGCGATGAAGGCTTCGCGCAGAAACTCGAAGACTTCATCCGCAACGAGGTGGCCAGCAAGGTCGGCAAGGGCGATCAGTCCCTTGATCCGCAATTGTGGGCCAAACTCGCCAGCGGCATCAGCTACGTCCAGGGTGACTTCCTGGACGACAGCACTTATCAAGCGCTGGCGGCGAAAATCGCCGACAGCGGCACAGGCAATGCGGTGTTCTACCTGGCCACCGCGCCACGTTTTTTCAGCGAGGTGGTTCGCCGTCTCGGTGCTTGCGGTCTACTGGAAGAAACGCCCGAGTCGTTCAGAAGGGTGGTGATCGAAAAGCCTTTCGGCTCCGACTTGCAAACCGCCGAAGCCCTGAACGCGTGCTTGCTCAAGGCCATGACCGAGAAGCAGATCTATCGCATCGATCATTACCTGGGTAAAGAAACCGTACAGAACATCCTCATCAGTCGCTTTTCCAACAGCTTGTTCGAAGCGTTCTGGAACAACCATTACATCGACCACGTGCAGATCACCGCTGCCGAAACCGTCGGGGTGGAAACCCGTGGCAGTTTCTACGAGCACACCGGCGCCCTGCGAGACATGGTGCCCAATCATCTGTTCCAGTTGCTGGCAATGGTCGCCATGGAGCCACCGGCCGCTTTCGCTGCCGATGCCGTCCGTGGCGAAAAAGCCAAGGTCGTGGGTGCGATTCGTCCCTGGACGGTGGATGAGGCCCGGGCCAATTCGGTACGCGGCCAGTACACCGCAGGTGAATTGGGCGGCAAAACCCTGCCGGGATACCGCCAGGAAGACAAGGTAGCGCCTGACAGCAACACCGAAACCTACGTGGCTCTGAAGGTCATGATCGACAACTGGCGCTGGGTTGGCGTGCCGTTCTATTTGCGTACCGGCAAACGCATGAGCGTGCGTGACACCGAGATCGTCATCTGCTTCAAGCCGGCGCCCTATGCGCAGTTTCGTGATACCGAGGTCGAAGAGCTACAGCCGACCTACCTGCGTATCCAGATCCAGCCCAACGAGGGCATGTGGTTCGATCTGCTGGCCAAACGGCCCGGCCCGGCCCTGAAGATGGACAACATCGAACTGGGTTTTGCCTACAAGGATTTCTTTGAGATGCAGCCGTCCACCGGCTACGAAACACTCATCTACGATTGCCTGACCGGGGATCAGACGCTGTTCCAGCGTGCCGACAACATCGAAAATGGCTGGCGCGCGGTGCAACCATTCCTGGATGCCTGGCATCAGGATGCAACGGTGCAGGGTTACGCAGCGGGTGAAAATGGGCCTACGGCCGCCGAAGAGTTGCTGACGCGCGACGGTCGCGTCTGGCATGGGCTTGGATAAGCAACATCCACATCCCCTTGTAGGAGCTGCCGCAGGCTGCGATCTTTTGACTTTGATTTAAACAATCAAAAGATCGCAGCCTCGTTTCACTCGACAGCTCCTACAGTGGGCGGTGTTTTAAAGCCAGAAACTCACCGCGTACCAGCCCAACAGCCCCATGACCACGGTATACGGCAACGCCATCCACACCATCCGCCCATAGGACAGCCGAATCAGCGGCGCAATCGCCGACGTCAGCAAGAACAGAAATGCAGCCTGGCCATTGGGCGTCGCCACACTTGGCAGGTTGGTGCCGGTATTGATGGCGATGGCGAGGGTTTCGAAATGTTCGCGGCTCATGTGCCCCGAGAGGAAGGCCTGTTTCACTTCGGTGATGTAGATGGTCGCCACGAACACGTTATCGCTGATGGCAGACAACAACCCGTTGGCGATAAACAGCATGCCCGGTTGTTGATCGGCGGGCAGGGCCAATACCCACTGGATCAGCGGCCTGAACAGTTGCTGGTCATGAATCACCGCCACCACGGCAAAAAACACCACCAGCAGCGCGGTGAACGGCATGGCGTCCTTGAACGCGGTGCCGAGCCGATGCTCATCGGTGATACCGGTGAACGCGGTGATCAGCACAATCACCATCAGACCGATCAGACCCACTTCGGCAATGTGCAAGGCAAGGCCAGTGATGAGAATCAACGCCGCCGCGCCCTGCACGATGAGTGCAGCACGCTGGCGTGAAGTGCGCTGGGCATTGTCTTCGTCAGCGTAATTGGCGAGTACGGTGCGCACGTTGTCCGGCAGCAAGGTGCCATAACCGAACCAGCGGAGCTTTTCCAGCAACACGCAGGTCACCAGGCCGGCCACCAGCACTGGCAAGGACACCGGCGCGATCTTCAGAAAGAATTCGGCAAAGTGCCAACCCATCTCATGGCCGATCAACAGGTTCTGCGGCTCGCCGACCAGCGTACAAACGCCACCCAGCGCCGTACCCACGGCGCCGTGCATGAGCAGGCTGCGCAGGAAGGCGCGGAACTGTTCGAGGTCGCCATGATGCAGCGTGGGTAGATGCTGGTCATCACCGTACTCACTGTCCTGACGTGGATCGGTGCCCGAGGCGACGCGGTGATACACCGAGTAGAAACCCACGGCGGCGCTGATGATCACGGCGGTAACGGTCAACGCATCGAGAAATGCCGACAAGAACGCCGAGAGGAAGCAGAACATCAACGCCAACAGCGCCTTGGATCGAACGCCAAGCAGCAGTCGCGAGAACAGAAACAGCAGCAAATCTTTCATGAAGTAGATGCCAGCCACCATGAACATCAGCAGCAGGATCACCGGGAAGTTGTGCAGCAGCTCATCGTAGAGTGCCTGGGGCGTTGTCATTTTCAGCAACAGCGCTTCGACCAGCAACAAACCGCCCGGCATCAATGGATAGCATTTAAGCGCCATGGCGAGTGTGAAGATGAACTCCAGCACCAGTAGCCAACCCGCTGCCACGGGGCCTGCGGTCCACAACACCAACGCATTGAGTATCAGGAAACCGACAATACAAGCCTTGTACCAACGGGGTGAGTTGCCGAGAAAGTTATGCGCGAACGCCTGGACCATGGAACCGGACATCGGCTACTCCTTGTATTAAGAAGCGCGCAAGTTGCCGTAAGCGGAGAAGAAGATCAAGTGTAGGAAAAGTACAGAGGACTACGCCAAATAGCGTGCGACAACAGCCCGGTAGTTACCATCTAATGAGTAGCCGCCAACGAAGATGTTTCCATCGCCCTGGGCGAGGATAGAAGTGGCGGTATCCAGACTGCGCCCCAGGCGTGTGCGAACCCATCCAGTGCCCTCGCCAAAATCGCGATCGAGCTGCCCGTCAGGCTGGTATCGACCCACAATAAAGTCGGCCTCGACTCCGCCAATGGTGGCGCCAGCCGTCAATACGCTGCCATCCGGTTGCGCCTGCGCGGTGGACCATTGACTGCCGGTATGACCGATTTCCAGCAAGTGCGGCAGACCATCGTTGCAATGGTTGTCCGGGCGGCCGTTGCTGTGCACCTTCAGAGACAGGCAAAGCATCGGCTCGCGACTGCTGCCAAAACATTGCACGTCGCCGTTTTCATGCTGGATGACCTGACTGATCCGGGCGCCTTGGCCTTGCGCCCTGAAACTCATGAATCCGTCCACGGCGAAGCTTTCATCCAGTTTGCCGTCGGCGTGATAACGGGCCAGCAGACCTTCTTCGGGAAAATTGATCGACCCGCCCACCAGGATTCGACCATCACGCTGCAGCTTCAAAGTGCTGAGCCAGGTGTTCATCAGCAGGTGCCGTACGATGACGAATCCGAGTCCATTGAAGCGATGGTCCAGTGAGCCATCGGTATTGAGGCGTATGAGTATGCCGGCATGGTCCGCCAGCTCGTAATGGTGGTTGGCTACCAGCAAAATTCGACCGTCTTCCTGAACGTTGACGTCGCAGGCTTCGACTCCAGGCACGCCCGGCGGGAGCCAGGCATCGCGCACGCCGAGTGACAGATTGCCCGGCAAGCGCACGATGCATCGGCCATTGTCGCCAAAGTCCTGAACCGGACGGCCCTGTGGGTCAAACATTGCCAGCGCGGGGAGCGAGCGGTGAGCATTTTCGTAGTGCAAGCCCACAACCAGAAGACAGCCATCGGGCAGCACATGAACCTTTGCGGCCATCGCTTCGAAGCCTTGTTCGTACTGACCAATAACACTGCCTTGATTGCCAAAGGAAAGATCCGCCGAACCATCTTCCAGCAGGCGTGCCAGACCAAATCGACTACCGCCAGGCATGCCGACTTTCGCGGCCACCAGCAAGCGACCAAGCGAATCAACCGCAATCCCGTTGGTCATGCTTGAGAGGCTGCCGGAAAAATACACATGGGCTTTGCCGTGGGTGGCAAAGTTTGTGTCGAGCTTTCCTGATGTATTGAGCGGTGTTGGGAAGGCTAAAACGGACTGGATGGACATGCACGCATCTCCTTGCGAGTCGTCCTGATCCAGGTGGGGAGTGGCGACTGGTTAAGTAGACTATTCAATCCTTGAATGACGATATGCACAACTGACTGAAATAACAGGCGGAGGGTCGTTGTGTGCCACAACAATGTCTTTGCGAACCAATGGCAAGCCTGCAATGTATCGAGGTGTGCGCCAGTTAAAATCGAGACTCGTTTATAACTATGGCCTGCCATTGCGGCAGAGCAACTAACGATAAAGAAGGGGCGCGGATTACCCTCGGGGTAATCCGCAAAACAATTAATGCGGCATGGACCACGACTGCAGTTTGTAACCTTCAAGGCTCAGTTCTTTACGCGCTTCTTCAAGCAAACGTTCGAGTTGCGCAGGATCGGTGTAGGCACTGCTGGGAATCAGCTTGCGGCCTATACTGTTGTTGGTCCGGTCGATGACGGTCAGGTTGAGTTCGCCATTGCCGTCTTGCGGTGCCCAGGCCACGCACTGGAAAGGCTGGAATGCGCGGTCGGCAATCAAAAGAGCTTCGTTGATACGGAGCGGGGCGTTCATGGAATGTTCTCTCAGTATGCCCAATCAAGTGATGTGCCGAGGGTTGGGCTTACCGTTCGGCAGGTTACTTGTACTGATGCCCGCAACCGGGGTTCGGGTCACACACAAACAAAAGAAATTTCAACTTTCTTTCGCAAGCCCAATGCAATCACGCGTTATTGAAAGCGTAATGAAAGAATCGGTTCGTTAGGTAACTAACGAAGGCGGTGCTTATAACTAATTAGGCGATATCTCTATAGTCAAACGATACAAGGCAACGTCAAATTCTTGCTAATGTTACAGCCAGGTCCGCCAAATGACTGTTTTTAATAATATTTCCTAAATTTGGCGCCAAGGAAAAGTCATGAGCGAAACGCCTGCCTTACGACGTCTATTAGTAGTGGACCCCTGCGACGACTGCCATCGTCTCTTACCAGGGTTGCGCTCTGTGGGTTGGGATGTTGACAGCTGTTCGCTGGAAAACGCCACGGACCGAACATGTGACGTGGGTCTGTTGCGTTTGCAGCCCAGTCATCTGGAACACCCGGATGCCGTCAAGGAGGTGATCAGTCGTAGCGGTACCGAGTGGATCGCCGTGCTCAACCAGGAAGTGCTGCGGCTACAGAATGTCGGTGACTTTGTCTGTGAGTGGTTTTTCGATTTTCATACCTTGCCGTTCGATGTTTCCAGGGTCCAGGTCACATTGGGCCGAGCCTTTGGCATGGCGCGCTTGCGCGGCCAAGGCACGGTGCATATCGATCAGCCCGAACACGAACTGCTGGGCGACAGCAAGCCCATACGCGAATTGCGCAAGCTATTGAGCAAACTGGCGCCCACCGAGTCGCCGGTGTTGATTCGAGGTGAAAGCGGGACGGGTAAAGAACTGGTCGCACGCACGCTGCATGGACAATCCCAGCGTCGTAGCAAACCCTTTGTCGCGATCAATTGTGGTGCGATTCCCGAGCACTTGATCCAGTCTGAACTTTTTGGCCACGAGAAGGGGGCCTTTACGGGCGCCCATCAGCGCAAGGTCGGACGGATCGAAGCGGCCAATGGCGGCACGTTGTTTCTCGACGAGATCGGTGATCTGCCCCTGGAGCTGCAGGCGAACCTGTTGCGTTTCCTCCAGGAAAAGCACATCGAGCGAGTGGGTGGCAGTCAGCCAATTCCCGTGGATGTGAGGGTGTTGGCCGCGACCCACGTCGATCTTGAGGCGGCAATCGGCAAGCAACGCTTTCGTGAAGACCTGTACTACCGCCTGAACGTGTTGCAGGTCGCGACCGCACCCTTGCGTGAACGCAATGGCGATCTAGCCATGTTGGCCAATCACTTTTCCCATTTTTACAGCCATGAAACCGGCCGCCGTCCCCGGAGTTTCAGCGAGGACGCGTTGGTAGCCATGGGCAATCATGACTGGCCGGGCAACGTTCGCGAGCTGGCCAACCGGGTACGCCGTGGGTTGGTATTGGCCGAAGGCAGGCAAATCGAAGCGCGAGACCTGGGGCTGATCAGCCATCAGGCTGTATCCACGCCAATGGGTACGCTGGAAGACTACAAGCACCGGGCGGAACGCCAGGCCCTGTGCGACGTACTGAACCGTCACAGCGATAATCTCAGTATCGCCGCCAAGGTGCTGGGGATCTCTAGGCCGACTTTCTACCGTTTGTTGCACAAGCATCAGATCCGCTGACCGATGTAGGAAGCCAGGGTTGCCGGCGAACAGGGCGCTGCGATGCATCTGTTGCGCCGTGTTTTCGTTCTTCGCGGGCTAGCCTTAATGCCAGTCAGTTAAGCGATGAAGGTCAACTGTAGGAGCGAGCTTGCTCGCGAAAAACGTTAACGATAACGCGGAAATTCTGAATGAACGCGGCGTCCTGAAGTTTTTCGCGAGCAAGCT
>NZ_JBOIBY010000205.1:0-10334 GCF_050739655.1 Pseudomonas sp.
GGCTCCCACATTGGATCTAGGTTCAACACAAATCCCCTGTGGGAGCCAGCCTGCTGGCGATGGGGCCTGAAAGATCAACACATCAACCCCCTGATTTTTTTTGAACAAAAATGAAACCGGTTTCAGAGGTAAAACAACAATGATCAAACCCACCGTTTCCATCAGCCTGTCCAGCTACGGCGCCGATCTGGTGCGCCAGCGCGGCCAGGGCAGTTTCATCCCGTTATTGGCTGCCGCCGGTGCTACGTGCATCGAATGGCGCGAGGAATTGTTGAGCGGCGAAAGCCCGCTTCAGCTCGCCGAAGCCACGCGGGCCGAAGGGCTGGAAAGTGTTTACTCCTCACCCATGGAGCTGTGGCAGGCCGGTCAGTCCCGGCCTAATCCGGAATTGCTCAGCGCCCTGCAACGCGCCGGGGCATTCGGTGCGAAGTACTTGAAAGTGTCCCTGGGACATTTCACCGAGACCTGCGACCTTAATGCCCTCGCTCAAGCACTGGACGCGAACCCGGTGCAACTGCTGGTGGAAAACGACCAGACCTTGCACGGTGGCCGCATCGAACCCTTCCAGCGTTTTTTTGCCCAGGTCGAGCAACACAACCTGCCGATCAAAATGACCTTCGATATCGGCAACTGGCATTGGCAGGACCAGTGCGCCGCCAGCGCCGCGCGCTTGCTCGGTCGCCATGTCGGCTATGTGCACTGCAAAGCCGTAACCCGCCGAACAGACGGCAAACTGGTCGCCATCCCGCCCGCCGCCAGTGACCTGCAACAGTGGGAACACCTGCTGCGGCATATGGCCAAAGGCGTTATGCGAGCGGCGGAATACCCGCTGCAAGGCGACGACCTGGTGCAGCTGACCACCGAGCATGTCACCGCCCTCGCCCGCCTCGGCCAATCGCAACGGGAGAGCGCTCATGTCTGAGATCGACATCCTCTCGTTCGGCGAAACCATGGCGATGTTCGTCGCCGAGCAAGCCGGCGATTTGGCTAGCGTCAGCGCGTTCCACAAACGCATTGCCGGCGCCGACAGCAATGTCGCCATTGGCCTGTCGCGACTGGGTTTCAACGTGGCGTGGCTGAGCCGGGTCGGCGCCGACTCGCTGGGTCGGTTCGTGATCGACACACTGGAGAAGGAAGGCCTGGACTGTCGCCACGTCGACATCGACACCGCGCACCCCACCGGCTTTCAGTTCAAATCCCGCACCGACGACGGCAGCGACCCCGCCGTTGAGTACTTCCGCCGCGGCTCTGCAGCCAGTCACTTGTCAGTGCATTCGATCGTTCCCGAATTGCTCAACGCCCGACACCTGCACGCCACCGGCATTCCTCCCGCGCTTTCGGAAACGGCGCGGCAGATGTCATTCGAACTGATGACCCGCATGCGCGAGGCCGGGCGCAGCGTGTCCTTCGACCCCAACCTGCGCCCGAGCCTGTGGGCCAGCGAACAGCAGATGATCACCGAGATCAACCGCCTCGCCGCCCTCGCCCATTGGGTACTGCCGGGCTTGAGTGAAGGTCGCTTGTTGACCGGTTACGAAGACCCGGCCGACATCGCCGGGTTTTATCTGGATAAGGGTTGCGAAGCGGTGGCGATCAAGCTTGGCCCGCATGGCGCCTACTACCGCACGCATCTGGATGCCGGGTTCGTTGCCGGTGTGCCCGTGGCCACGGTGGTGGACACCGTCGGTGCCGGCGATGGTTTTGCCGTTGGCATGATCAGCGCGCTGCTGGAAAACCACAGCTTTGCCGACGCCGTACAGCGGGCCAACTGGATTGGTAGCCGGGCGGTGCAGAGCCGTGGGGATATGGAGGGGTTGCCGACCCGTTCTGAAATGTCCGTTGAATTTGAGGCCGCCATCGCGGGCAAGCCCGCTCCCACAGGGGATTTGTGTCGAACATAAATTTCATACCCCCATCGGACCTTGTGGGAGCGGGCTTGCCCGCGATGAGGCCCTAACAGTCACTGAAGATCTAAACCCGTTACCTGCTGCGACAAAAACAACAAGCTCAGGAGCACCACCCATGAAAACCGCAACGCTCGCCACCCGCCGCTGGTGGTACATCATGCCCATCGTGTTCATCACCTATAGCCTGGCGTATCTGGATCGCGCCAACTACGGGTTCGCCGCCGCGTCCGGCATGGCTGCCGACCTGATGATCACACCGGGCCTGTCGTCGATGCTCGGCGCGCTGTTCTTCCTCGGCTACTTTTTCTTCCAGGTGCCAGGGGCGATCTACGCCCAGAAGCACAGCGTGAAAAAACTGATTTTCGTCAGCCTGATCCTGTGGGGCAGCCTGGCGACCTTGACTGGCATCGTCTCCAACGCCTACTGGCTGATCGTCATCCGCTTCATGCTCGGCGTGGTCGAGGCGGCGGTGATGCCCGCCATGCTGATCTACCTGTGTCACTGGTTCACCCGTGCCGAACGCTCGCGGGCCAACACCTTCCTGATCCTCGGTAACCCGGTGACCATGCTGTGGATGTCAGTGGTCTCGGGGTATCTGGTGCAGCATTACAGCTGGCGCTGGATGTTCATCATCGAAGGTTTGCCGGCGGTGCTTTGGGCGTTTATCTGGTGGCGTCTGGCCGACGATCGCCCGTCCCAGGCCAAGTGGCTCAATGACCAGGAAAAACAGGACCTGCAAAGCGCCCTGGCTGCCGAGCAGGTCGGTATCAAAGCGGTGAAAAACTACGCCGAAGCCTTTCGTTCGCCCAAGGTCATCATCCTGGCGCTGCAATTTTTCTGCTGGAGCATCGGCGTCTACGGTTTCGTGCTTTGGCTGCCGTCGATCCTCAAGGCGGGCGCACAGATGGACATGATCGAGGCGGGCTGGCTTTCGGCGCTGCCATATCTGGCCGCCGTGATCGGCATGCTGCTGGTGTCCTGGGGCTCGGACAAGTTGCAAAAGCGCAAACGCTTCGTCTGGCCGCCGCTGCTGATCGCCTCGATTGCGTTCTACGGATCCTACGCCTTGGGTGCCGAGCACTTCTGGTGGTCGTACACCCTGCTGGTCATCGCCGGGGCCTGCATGTACGCGCCCTATGGCCCTTTCTTCGCGATCATTCCGGAGATCCTGCCAGCCAACGTGGCGGGCGGTGCCATGGCGCTGATCAACAGCATGGGCGCGCTCGGTTCGTTTGGCGGCTCCTACCTGGTCGGTTACCTGAACAGCTCCACCGGCTCACCCGCTGCCTCGTACCTGCTGATGAGCGGCGCGCTGATGCTCTCGGTGGTGCTGACGGTGTTTCTCAAGCCCGGCGCCAGCGACCGGGAGCGGCCCACGGTAGCGCGCCCCCTCACGGCTCATTCCTGAATTGAAGTTGAGATCATCACGATGAAAAAGCAGGTCGTCCTGTACAAGAAACTCTCGCCGCTGCTCATGGCTCGCCTGCATGAACACACGCAAGTGACCCTGATCGACAGCCTCGACGCCGAAGGCCTCGACAAACTGCGCCAAGCCCTGCCCCGCGCCCACGGTTTGCTCGGCGCCAGCCTGAAACTGGATGCCGAACTGCTCGACCTGGCGCCAGATCTTGAAGCCATCGCCAGCGTATCGGTGGGCGTCGATAACTACGACATCGACTACCTCACCGAACGGCGCATCCTGCTCAGCAATACGCCGGATGTGCTCACCGAAACCACCGCCGACACCGGCTTCGCACTGATCCTGGCCACCGCCCGACGTGTGGTGGAACTGGCGAACATGGTTCGCGAAGGCCAATGGACACGCAACATCGGCCCCGCGCATTTCGGCAGCGACGTGCATGGCAAGACCCTGGGCATCATCGGTATGGGTCGCATCGGCGAGGCGTTGGCCAAGCGCGGGCACTTCGGTTTTGGCATGCCGGTGATCTATCACAGTCAGTCTCCGAAACCGGCCGTCGAGCAACGCTTCAATGCGCAGTACCGCAGCCTGACCGAGTTGTTGCAGCAGGCGGATTTTGTCTGCCTGACGCTGCCGCTGACGGCTGAAACTGAAGGGCTGATCGGTGCGCGGCAGTTCTCGCTGATGCGGCCGCAAAGCATCTTCATCAATATTTCCCGAGGCAAGGTGGTCGATGAATCGGCGCTGATCGAGGCCTTGCATGCAGGGCAGATCCGCGCAGCCGGGCTGGATGTGTTCGAGCGGGAACCGTTGAACCACGACTCACCGTTGTTGCAGTTGAACAACGTGGTGGCAACGCCGCACATGGGCTCGGCCACCCATGAGACGCGGGAGGCGATGGCCCGTTGTGCGGTGGATAATCTGCTGGCGGCGCTGGCGGGTCAGCGACCGGCCAATCTGGTGAATGTCGGGGCGTGGAATAGCTGAACCATTGCGGCACTCATCGTTGGAATTGGGCCCAAAGCGCGTTTGCTCCGGGCCGGGTTCCGACGGTGGGGTTCAGGCGCTGCGAGCTTGCAGCAAGTGCGACGCGCACAACGCAATCCGTCGACATGCCTCCGCCAGCTTCGGCTGGTCGACCACCAGCCCCAATCGTATATGCCCCGCCGCACTCGGGCCGAACGCCTCACCGGCTAATACCGACACGCCATACCCTTCCAGCAGGCACTCAGCGAAGCGTTGCGCGCTCAGCCCGGTCTGACGCACGTCGACCATCACGAACATGCCGCCATCGGGGCGCACGGGATGCAGCGCCGGGCATTGGCTCAAGTGATCACAGACCAGATCCCGACGCTGGCGATACTCTTCACGCATCGACGCCACTTGCGGCAAATTTTCGTCCAGCGCCAGTTGCGCCGCGTTCTGCACGAAGTCCGGGATGCCGAACAACATGCTCAGGGACAAATTCACCAGGTGCTCGCCCAAGGGTTTTGGCCCAATTACCCAGCCCACCCGCCAACCGCTCATGGCGTGGGATTTGGACAGGCTGTTGATGGTCGCGGTACGTTCGGCCATGCCCGGCAGGCTCGCGGGGCTGATGTGTTCACCCTCGTAGAGCAGATCGCTGTAGACCTCGTCACTGATCAGCCACAGGTCATGGCGAATGCACAACGCGGCCAGTTCCTGCCAGATCGCCCTCGACAGGCTGGCGCCCGATGGGTTGTTCGGGCTGTTGAGCAAGATGGCCCGAGTCCTGGGGGTAATACGTGCGGCGACATCCACCGGGTCAACGCGAAAGCCGTTCTGCGGGCGCACCGGCACGGGCACCACCTTGGCCGCGCACGCGCCGATCACGCCTTCGTAGGTCACGTACATCGGTTCGGCCACCAGCACCTCGTCACCCGGATCGAGCAAGCATTGCACCACCGAATACACCGCGCACTGCGCCCCCGGAAAAACGATCACGTGGTCGGCATCGACAGTCTGCCCGCAGCGTTGCCGATGCCGGCGCGCGATGCTGTCACGCAGACCGCGGCTGCCGCGCACTTCGGGGTAATGGGTGTCACCGGCCAACAGGCTGGCGATGGCCGCCTGGACAATGGGTTCGGGGGTGTCGAAATCCGGATCGCCGATGGACAGCAACAGTACATCGGCGCCCTGTTCGCGCAATTGCAGCGCACGATCGTGAATCTGCCAGGCCGCCGCTCCGTCACCGGCGATTCGTTGGGTCAAGGCTGAATAGCGCATGTGATTCTCCTGTCGCGCGGGTTCCAAAGCCACAACCCTATCTCAAATCATCGAACACGCCAGCCTGGCCCTTGAAAATCGCTGACAGTCGAACCCTTCGATTCAAGGACCACGAATTTAATGCATGGATAAGACGACGAACGGAGGCTGCTGAATCGAAGGATCCGCAGCGATTTTAGCGAGCCAAAACAAGCAGATCCGCGCGAAAGCGCAGGCAAACACAACGCTGTTGCCTGAACCCGACCTGTTACTTTTTACAGGTTCCAAGGCCCGGGATAAACGCTATAACGGGGCTGAGCCATCACGCTGGACGCCGCAACCACGCCCGAATCCGGAAGGAACCGCCGCGCCCGCCTCATTGATCGAAATGGGAACACCGTCATGAACCACCAGACCCCAATCCCCGCTCGTGCCCCCACCCTCACGTCTGATTTGCCAATCGCCAATACCCGGCAGGCGACAAGCATCGCCCTCACCACCCGGGAAAAGGAAGCGCTGTTATGGAGTGCCAAAGGCAAGTCGTCGTGGGAAATCAGCCGGATTTTTAATTGCACGGAAGCCGGGGTGAACTATCACTTCAGTAATATACGACGCAAGTTCGGGGTGAGTTCGCGGTGGGCGGCGGTGATGATGGCGTTGGAGTTGGGGTTGATTGAGTTGCATTGAGGTGTATAAATAACGGCAAGATTCGAGCGGGAACACTACAAAACCTGAGATCTTCTTCAAAATCGCCACGATAAAGCCCAGCATTGATAACTCAAATTACCAATGCCGGGCTATCTAACTGTTAACCGTTAATTCTCGAACTCCTGCTTTCTAACGTGACCCGCAGTGCGTGCAACTCTTTGTGCGGCTCTGCGCAATTGTTTTTGGGTGGGTGGGTTACCAAAGTTATTGAGGCGCGCCTCTTTCCTGAGCGCGGCATCTGCATTTGCATAGCTTGTCAATCGATCAGAGCTGAGCCGAGTGATCGCCTTTCTTTCTTGGTTTTTGTATAAAAATTCATAGTCACTATAAGCCTTGTCATATTCTATCCACGAGGCATAGCCATCGATGCCACTTTTATGTTCTTTATAATACTGTTCAGCCTTTTCTCCGTATGCATTGTTCGTCAATGCACCTACCTTCTTAAGTTTCTGCTCGTTATTCAGGATTTTTTTATAGTGATCGTAATGTGATTGGTTTGCCTGCGTGTAATTATCATATTTTTTTCCCGCCGCATCAGCGATCGATCCCGCACCTTTAATATCATTCAAAGTTACCTTATGCAGCACCGCAGAGGGTTTGCCCTTTGGCACTTCTCGCAAATTAGCAGGGATCGCTTGTGCACCACGGGAGTTGGTGTTTAGTTTGAAAAGGCGGGCCAGCCAACTGAAGTGCCCGGTCGGGTCAACGTTATTGATCGAATCTCCGTCACAATACGCATAACAATTCCATCCCCCCGCCCCAAACGGACTGAAACTATCCGGACTCATAAACCGCATCAACAACGTACTAAACGCCCTATACCCATTCCCCAGCAAGTACCACCCAGTCCCCTCCTCGCGTCGCTCCCCGTTGAAGCCCAGCGAACCACTCACGGACGCATCCTGCGCACGATGCCCATACGCCGAATAAGCAATATCCTTACGCCCACTCTTGCTCACTTCGCTCGTCACACTGTTCTTATGATCACCGGCCAGCAGCAGGGACTTTGGGTCAGCACCACCCTTGAGCTCGGCGAGCACCACTTCGTCACCCAGGAAGTAAGTGCTGCTATTTGAGCCATCGACCTGGTTGGCCAATTTATCGCCCTTGTAGAAGCGTTGTTCTCCTGCGCCGCCGTTGTTCTTGCCGGCCAGCTTGTTCAGCGGATCGTAGCTGAAGCGCTCGGAGCTGCCGCCTGAAGAACTGCTGACACTGATCAATTGGCCGAGGGCGTTGTATTCGAGGGTACGGCCGGCTTCGTCGAGGATCATGTGGCCGTCGGCGTTGTAGTTCAGCAAGATTTCCGATGGGTAATCAGCATGGGTGTTTTTCACAATACGCAGTTGCGTGGGGTCAACCGTGTCGTAGGTGTAAGTCGCACGGTTGGAGCCACCCGCAAAGAAGGTAGTGACAAAACGTAGGTTGTCCAGCTCGCTGAAACTGAACAGCTGACGGGTGATGGCTTTGTTATAGGGATCAACGGGCGGCTGGGTGCCTTCACAGGTGTAGTTGGTGAGCCGGCCACGCAGGTCGTAACCGTAGACCTCATCGCGCAGTACCACCGTGCCCTCCTTCAGGGTACGTTGGGCCAGGCCGTCGACATCGTTGTACACCTGGGTCAGCTCCTGAATCACACCGTTGAGGTCGAATCTACGCAGGATTTCCCGATCGAACTCATCGTACTTCAACGTAATGCCGACCCGTTGCCCTCCCGCGCTGTCGGTGGTGGTAATGGTTGCCGTAAGGCCCATGGCATCGTAGGTGAACGTCGACGCCGTGGTGCCCAGTTGCGTCTGCTCAAGCCGTCCCTTGGTGTCATAGCGATAGGTCTGCTGCTGACCCAGCACGTCGGTGTAACTCAACTGGCGACCGAGGCGGCTAAACACAATAAACTGAGTGATATCCTCCGTTGGCAACGGCACTCTATCCAACCAGGCGACGTGAACTGTTACATCGGCCCTTTTCGCCTCGATAAAATCGGGTATCACGCAAAAGACACCGTTATCGCGTGTCAAAACGGCATCGGTGATTACGGGTTTTTCAACGATGTCGATGACAGCGTGTTCCGGATCCGCCCAAAGCGGCCCGGTTCTGTCGATCGTCACCGGAGCCGCTGGAGACTCCCGGATACTGGCGCCATTCCAGTTTTTTACGGTGAAACGAAATTCAAACTTACCTTCATAGTTCTGGAAGATGGAAAGCGGGATCTCCCTCTGCAAAGGGAAGTTAGTATCAGGAAAATCTGCTGGCCCGGGAATATCTTCCTGACTGATAAGTATCCACTCCGGCGAACTTGAAAGCTTGCACTCCAATGTCAACTGATTCACCAGCCCTGTCGCCGGAGGCCGGTCATCCCAAATTGGAAGTTCGACTCTCAACGGTGCGCCCTGCTTGTCCTTGTGAACCAAACCATCGGGATCCCCGACCATGGCATCCAGGATCTTGGGGATCGTTAAATCCGCAACAAAGAATCGCTGACGATATTGGTTGCGCACCTGCTCAGCGGTTAATTTTTCGAATGAACTGGCCATGCTTGTCTCTCCAAATCCGTTTCAGTTCAGCCATGAACAAGATCAAGGCCGGCAAAACTTTTCTGGCAGTAAACGCATGGCTCACAGCTGCAAAGCACCCTGTCGTTCTGCCCGGTCTCAGGACCTGGGCAAATTAAGCGCCGGTTTTTCTAAACGCGATACTGTCAAAGTTGACAGGTATGCCCGGTTTTTTTGCGATAGCCACAGCGAGCGACTGGACGAAGCTCATCGCTGGCTGGAAGCCATTTGCCAGACCCGGGCGATGTCCGTCGCCCGTTCACGCAACAGCCTCGGAGCTTGGGCACAGGCCATTTCGAGGGTCATCGGCCCGCTCGCCAAGGCGAACGCGGCGTCAATGCCATGCTCGTACAGCGTTTGATAGCCCTCGCCCAACGTGCCGGCGATGACGATGACCGGCACGCCGCGCTCACGAGCAATGCGCGCCACACCAAACGGGGTCTTGCCGCGCAAGGTTTGCGCGTCGAATCGCCCTTCGCCGGTGATGACCAGATCGGCGCCGGCCACAGCTTCAGCCAGCCCAACCAGTTCGGCGACCACCTCAACGCCTGCCTTGAATTGCGCCCCCAGGAACGCCTTCGCCGCAAATCCCAAACCACCCGCGGCACCACTGCCCGGCTCGTCGCGCACGTCCTTGTTCAGGACTGTTGCGCAATGCGCGGCAAAGTGCCCCAGGGCGCGATCCAGTTGTTCGACCTGCTCGGGCGATGCACCCTTTTGCGGACCGAAAATCGCCGAGGCACCGTGGGGGCCGCACAGCGGATTGTTAACGTCGGCGGCGATGTCGAATTGCACGTCGGCCAGACGCGGGTCGATTTCACTCAGGTCGATCCGCGCCAATTGCGCCAATGCCAGACCGCCCGGCGCCAGGGATCGGCCTTGTGCATCCAGCAGTTTCACACCCAACGCCTGCATCGCCCCTGCACCACCATCATTGGTCGCGCTGCCACCGATGGCCAGGATCATCCGTTGCGCACCGGCGTCGAGCGCCGCACGAATCAGTTCGCCGGTGCCGAAGGTGCTGCTGACCGTCGCGTCGCGCTCGTCCACCGGGACCAACTGCAAACCGCTGGCTTCGGCCATTTCGATGATCGCGGTGTGGCTGTCGGGCAACCAGCCCCACGCGGCATTCACCGGTGAGCCCAAGGGTCCACGAACCTCAGTACGGCGCAGTTCGCCATTGCAGGCCGCCAGCACTGATTCGACTGTCCCCTCCCCTCCGTCGGCCATCGGGCATTTGATCAACTGTGCATCGGGCCACACCTCGGCCAAACCCAAGGCAATAGCATCAGCCACGCCTTGGGCGCTGAGGCTGTCTTTGAACGAATCGGGGGCAATGACGATTTTCATGGGCGTTCTCCAGTTCCAATGGCTCCATGCTGCCAGCTGGCACAGACAATAACGCCGGTCTGCTGCACAAGCGCTAGCGGGGATAATTGTTCATTTCCACAAAAGCCGTGGCAGACGCGTTACCTGTGGGAGCGGGCTTGCTCGCGAAGGCGGTGGGTCTGTTGACTGTGATGG
>NZ_JBOIBY010000206.1:0-22834 GCF_050739655.1 Pseudomonas sp.
ATCGCTGGCAAGCCAGCTCCCACAGGATCACCGTCGTATGCAAACTCCCCACTCACAACCGACCCACTGTGGGAGCTGGCCTGCCAGCGATGAGGCCGGCACATCCAGCATCTATGGCGCCTGACACGCCGCCATCGCTGGCAAGCCAGCTCCCACAGGGATTCGAAGTGTGTTCAGAATCAGCGATAACGCTTCAGATGCTCGCCCACCTTCGCCGCCGGCACTTTCTGCAACTTGCACAGCAAATCATGGGACAGCTCGCGCAAGCCGTGTGTCTGGCGCAGTTCTTCGGCCAGGTGCGAGGTGAGGTTGGCCGCCATTTCGGCGTCGGCCATGGCCCGGTGGGCCTTGCCGGTGTTGGGGAGGTTGGCGAAAGTGGTGAGGGTGCCGAGTTTGTGGTTCGGTGCCGCAGGCATCAGGCGCCGGGCCAGAAGCAGCGAGCAGGCGAAGTTCTGTAGGCGTGTGCGTTTGATCCGCCCCAGTTCGAAGTCCCAGAACTTCTGGTCGAACGCGGCGTTGTGCGCCAGCAATGGTGTGATGCCAACGAATTCGTTGACCTCGTTCATCACTTGCTCGGCCGAGGGCGCGGTGCGCAGCATGGCGTTGCTGATGCCGGTGAGTTGTTCGATGAAGGCCGGGACGCGCACGCCGGCATTCATCAGGCTCTGGTAACGGTCGACGATGCGCCCCTGTTCGAGGATCACTACGGCAATTTCCGTGGCCCGGCAGCTGCTGCTCGGGGAGATCCCGGTGGTTTCAAAGTCGATGACTGCGATGCGTTCCAAACCTGTTTCAACTCCGTAAAAATCAATTCTTGAGCAGCAACGCGCCTTCGATGGGCACGTAGCGGCTGGCCGCGCGGATCAGCGAGTTGGCGGTCAGGCCCGGCACGCCGTAGGCCACCGCCTGAACGCCATGTTTGCTGATGATGCGTTCGAGCAGCATGTCGAAATCTCCGTCACCGGAGGCCAGCACGATTTCGTCGACGTGGTCCGCCGCGTCCATGATGTCGAGGGTGATGCCCACGTCCCAGTCGCCCTTGGCCGAGCCATCGCTGCGCTGGATATAGGGTTTGAGCTTCACGGTGAAGCCAAGATTGCGCAGGATCTGCTGAAATTGCTGCTGCTTGCTGTCGCCACGATCGATGGCGTAGGCATAGGCCTCGACAATCTCGCCCTGCTTGCTGATGTCAGCCCACAGCGCGGCGTAGTTGAAGTGACAACCATAGGCCTGACGCACGGTGTAGTAGAGGTTCTGGACATCGGCGAACACTGCGATCTTTTTCACCGGGCACCTTTTGTTAGAGCGCTGGCGCGCAGGCCCTTGGGCTGGCTGCGCGCAGACAGGATCAGGCACCAAGGCCCGAAAAGGCGCCCAGTATGCCAGTCAAAAGGAGGGTTTCGCGAATAATCGCCCGGAGGCGCCGAAGCGCTCCGGACGAATGGCGTATCAGATGAAGGAGTCGTCGTCGCCGCCGAAGAACGATGAACTGTCATCGTTGTAGTCGGCGTCGGTGAAACCGCCCTGGTCATTGCCCCAGGAATCGTTGCCGGCCATGCGCTGCTCTTCGCCCCAGCCGCCGTTGCTCTGATCGTTGACCTGGGCCGGCTCTTCCTTGATGACTTCGACGACTTCCTGTGGTTGCTGGTTGTGATTGAAAAGGCTGCTGATGCCTTGTGCCAGCATCACGCCACCCGCCACTCCAGCCGCAGTTTTCAATGCGCCACCGAGAAAGCTGCTGCCCGCCGCTGCTGGTGCCTGTTGTTGAGGTGCATAGCCTGGCTGGGGAAAGCCCTGCTGCGGCGGCTGCGAGTTGAAAGAGGGGCGCGCCGGCTCACGCCAGCCGCCACCGCTCGAAACCGGCGCACTTTGCGCGGGTGCTGGCTGCGGTTCGCGGTTGCCACCACCAAAGATGCTCGACAGAAAGCCTCCACCGCTCGGCGCCGCAGCCGCTGGCTGAGCCTTGGCCTGTTGCAGTTCGGCCTGCAATTGCTGGACTTGCGCCGTCAGTTGCTTGCTCTGCTCATCGAGGCTCTTTATCGCTGCCTCTTGCACCAGAATCGCCTGGGTCATGAAATAACCCGCCACCGGTTGGCGCGTCAGGTGTTCCTTGATCCGCGCTTCGGCCTGGGCGTCACGCGGGGCTGAGTCCGTTTCGGCCTGTTGCAGCCGGGAAAACAGTCCGTCGATCAGGGTTTGTTCTTCGCTATTCATGGCGACCTCGTAGATTGCCGGGGGAAATCGTTGACCTTTGCCCTTGAGGATAAGGTGCCCGACCTTAATGGAGGCTGAAACAAGTTGTTTCAATGACCTTTACCCAACGTTTACGTTTGCGCCCTGCAGCACATCATCGGTTAAAGTGGGGCACTGCTTTCCACTGCGATACCGACTGATGAATCCGTTCGACGTACTGCGTGACTCCTTGTATTTCTTCAAGCGCAATCTGGGCCAGATCGTGCAACTGTGCCTGCCGCTGGTGATCATCGAGGCCCTGCTGCAACAAGTGGTCGACCACTCCACCGAGCCGGACAGCTTCCCCGGCATCAGCGTGATCGTCGGCCTGCTGGTCTATCCGCTGTACACCGCGGCCCTGATCCTGTTTCTCGACGCCCGCAGCCGTGGCGAATCGCCGAGCAACCGCGAACTGCTGTCCAGGTCCGCCTATCTGTGGCCACGCTTCGCCTTGCTGACCGCGCTCAATACCTTGCTGATCCTGCTAGGCCTGTCGCTGTATTTCCTGCCGGGCATCTGGCTGATGGTGACCTTGGCGTTCGGCGAGTATCTGCTGGTATTGCGAGGCCTGGCACCGCTGCAAGCGATGAAGGAAAGCCTGCGCCTGACCCGCGGCCATTTCCTGCGCATCCTGGCGTGCATCCTGTGCGTGATGGGGCCGTTGTGGCTGCTCAAGGGCGCGACACTGGCGGTGTATCCCGAACCGCAGAACCCGGTGATCTCGCTGCTGATCGACAGTGCCCACAGCTTCCTGCAACTGTTCACCAGCGTGGTGCTGTTCCGCTTGTTCATGCTGATCACCGATGTGCCGGAAAAAATCGAAGGGCCACGCTGACCTTGGGTGACCGCCCGTCAGTCGGGTATGCTCGGGGTCATCTTCCGTAACGCTATAAAGCCGAGCCATGACCCGACTGCTGCGCTACACATTGCTGGGATTGTTGATTGTCATCGGGCTGGCCTGGGTGACGGTCTACAGCCTGACCTGGCGCCCCGAAGCCCGCGAAGTACTGCCGGTCAGTTGCAGTACCAAGGCGCCGACCCTGGCCCCCGGCCAGGCGTTGAAAGTCATGACCTGGAACGTCCAGTTCCTGGCGGGCAAGCGCTACGTGTTCTGGAATGACCTTGCCGCTGGCACCGATGAATCCCCCACGCCAGAAGACATGGCCTTCAGCCTCGATGAAGTGGCGCGGGTGATTCGCGACGAGCAACCGGACGTGGTGCTGTTGCAGGAACTCGATGACGGCGCCAAGGCCAGCGATTACCAGAACCAGCTCAAACTGCTGCAGGAACGGCTCGCCGATCTGTACCCATGCAGCGCCCACGCCTTCGACTGGAAGGCTGACTTCGTGCCTGACCCGCACATATTCGGCAGCGTGGGCCGGCAACTGGCAACCCTCAGTCGCTTCCAGATCGAACATGCCCAGCGCGAACAATTGCCGGTGGCGTCGGCCAACCTGATCAGTCGCCAATTCCAGCCGAAAAACGCCGTGCTGGTCGCCTACTTGCCACTGAGCGATGGTGGTCAGATCGCCGTGCTCAACACCCATTTGGACCGCGCGAAGCAACCCGACGAAACATTGCAGGCGCAGGTCTCGGCCGTGGCCAAGGTCATAGACAAGTACGAAAGCCATGGCACACCGTGGTTGATCGGTGGCGACTTCAATCTGTTGCCGCTTGGCCAATACCAACGCCTGTCCAACGAGCAACGCACGCCCTACTCCGCCGACAGTGCGCTGCATGTGCTGTGGGACAAATACCCGATGATCCCCACCAACAACGAAGCCAGCGGGATCGACCGTGCGCGCTGGCTGACCCATTACCCGAACGATGCGAACCTGAGCGGTCCGGACCGGACCGTCGACTATCTGTTTTACAGCCCGCGGCTTAAACGGGTCGAAGCAGCCGTCAGGCAGGACGATACGCTGCGCATCTCAGATCACTTGCCTGTAATCGCCCGATTCCTGCTGCCTGCATCGCCGTAACGACTGCCTCGTAACCTGTGGGAGCTAGCCTGCTAGCGATAGGGCCTTCACATTCAAAGAAGATGTCGAATGTGCCGCCGTCATCGCTAGCAGGCTAGCTCCCACAAGGATCGTGTGTCAGTTCGTTTGCCAGTCGTCAGGAATGACCGCAATCACATCGATCTCCATCAGCCATTGCGGCTGCCCCAGCCCGGAAATGACCAGCCCCGTCGAGATCGGGAACACGCCTTTGAGCCACTTGCCCACCACTTGATAAACCGGCTCACGGTAGCGCGGGTCGATGATGTAGGTGGTGGTTTTGACGATATGCGAAAGATCGCTCCCGGCTTCTTCCAGAAGCTGCTTGACGTTTTTCATCGCCTGCTCGGCTTGAGCAGCCGGATCGCCCAGCCCCACCAGGTTGCCATCGAAATCGGTGCCGATCTGGCCTCGTACATACACCGTGTTGCCAGCACGCACAGCCTGGCAAAGGTCGTTGTCCAGAGACTGATTGGGGTAGGTGTCTTTGGTATTGAACATGCGAATTCGAGTGTGAGTAGGCATCAACTGATTCCCGGAATTTGATGAATGAGGCGGTGGATCGGGAATGACCTCAAGGCCATTCCTTCGATCGATTCTTAACGCTGCGACGGGTCTCGGTATTCGAGGTACTGGCGCTGGGTGGCGATGTGGCCAGCGACATGTTTGGCGTCGTGCCAAACGCCCCAGATAAAGCTCGAACCGCGACGCGACAACCACGGCAGGCCAACAAAGTAGATGCCTGGCTCGTTCGAGACACCGCGCTGGTGACGAGGCTTGCCCTTTTCGTCAAAGGTATCGACCTGCAGCCAGCTGTAGTCGACGGCGTAGCCGGTTGCCCAAATGATCGAAGTGATGCCCGCCTCGGCCAGATCAAGCTCAAGAATCGGGTTGGTCACGCACTCGGGATCGGGGTGCATGAACCGCGCTTCGGGCTCTTCTGGAAGGTCCAGACCGTTACGCGCGATGTAGGCATCCGCAGCGTCCAGCAGAGACAGGTAATTCGCATCCCCGGCAGCGATGTTGCGCGCCAGATCCTGCTGGAAACTCACCACGCCATCGTCGAAAGATTTGGTCAGCCCCACCAGCGTCACACCTTGTTTGGCGAGCCCCCGGAAGTCGACGGTGTGCCCGCCCCGCGCGCCGCTCACCGCGATGGTGACGTGCTCACGACCCGGCTCCATTACTTCGGCATCCCACAGCCCCAGAACCCCCAGCCACCAGCAGAAGTCACGGTTGCGATAGGCGCGAGGCGGACGGTCATGCTGGCCGACCGACAGATAGACCTGCTTTCCGGCGCGCTGCAATTCATCGGCGATCTGAACGCCTGAGGAACCCGCACCGACAACCAGTACGCCGCCCTCAGGCAACTGCTGCGGGTTGTAATACTGCGCCGAGTGAATTTGCATGATGTCACTGTCTTTCGGCGCAATCGGTGGGATGACCGGGCGTTGGAAAGGACCGGTTGCCGCCACCACGCGATTGGCCTGGATCACACCTTCGGAGGTTTCGATGGTGAAGCCAGGACGATCGGCGTTGCGTACCACTTTCTTGACGTCTACGCCGGTGCGAATCGGTGCTTCGAATTTCTCGGCATAGGCTTCGAAGTAAGCCGCCACTTGGTCTTTGGAAGCGAAGGCATCGGGCTCAAGGTCTTCGAACGCCAGCCCCGGGAAGCGGTCATGCCAGACCGGGCCATTGGCAACCAGCGAATCCCAGCGCCCGGTGCGCCATGCTTCAGCAATGCGGTTACGCTCCAGCACGAGGTGCGGAACACCGAGCTTGCTCAGGTGTTCGCTCATGGCGACGCCAGCCTGGCCGGCCCCGACAACAAGCGTATCTACTTCGATCTTTTTATCATTCATGCTTGTGTCCTTCTCAGAGGCGACTATGGCGCACCCAGTCGCTACAGATCAGCCGTTTTAATAATTGAGTTCCGCGCGTTATAGCTTTGCTTGCGGGGTGGTTTTATTGTGTTCGGGGAATGCAAATAGCGAAATTATGATTTTTGTAGTTGTTGCCCATGAAAAAACTAACCAACAACTAACTTGGATATTGCGCAATTACTGTGGGAGCGAGCCTGCTCGCGATGGTCGTTAACGATAATGCGTTAAACCAGACACCCAGCGGCGTTCTTGAGTTTTTCGCGAGCAAGCTCGCTCCTACAGTTTGAGGAGCGAGCTTGATAGCTTTTTAGAGCAGGCCAATTTCCTGGGCGGTTCTATCAACGGCAATCTTCGTCTTGGAGACCAGTTCGTCGATTTCACCGCGCGTGGCGATCAGTGCCGGCGCCATGATCATGCGACCGAGTGTCGAACGGATAATCACGCCTTCCTCGAAGCCGATAGTGCGGCAGCGCCAGGTGATATCGCCTTCGTTGGCAAAGCGCTTGCGGGTCGCTTTGTCCTGCGCAAACTGCAATGCGGCCACCAGGCCGACGCCCTGGATCTCACCCACCAGAGGGTGATTGCCAAACACCTCACGCAGACACTGCTGCAAGTACGGCCCGGTATCTTTCTTGACCTGGGTGACCACACCCTCATCACGCAGCGCCTTGAGGTTGGCGATGGCAACGGCGGCCGCCACCGGGTGACCGGAATAGGTCAGGCCGTGAGCGAATACACCGCCCTGCTCCACCAGCACTTCGGCCATGCGCCGACTCAGGATCAGCCCGCCCATGGGGATGTAGCCAGAGGTCAGGCCCTTGGCGATCGACAGGGTGTCTGGCTCGAAATCAAAGTGCTGGTGCGCAAACCACTCACCGGTACGACCAAAGCCACCGATCACTTCGTCAGCGCACAACAGAACGTCGTACTTGCGGCAGATTCGCTGGATTTCCGGCCAGTAGCTCTCAGGCGGGAAGATCATGCCACCAGCGCCCTGGAAAGGTTCAGCGATGAACGCAGCGACATTTTCCGCGCCCAGTTCGAGGATCTTGGTTTCCAGTTGCCGGGCCGCGCGTAACCCGAACTCGGCAGGCGTCAGGTCACCCTCATGGCCAAACCAGTATGGTTCATCGATGTGTGCCACATCCGGAATCACACCGCCCATTTCGTGCATGAACTTCATGCCGCCCATTGCGCTGGCGGCCAGGGTAGAGCCGTGGTATCCGTTCCAGCGACCGATCATGATCTTCTTCTGCGGCTTGCCGAGCACCTGCCAGTAACGGCGCACGGTACGAATCAGCACCTCGTTGGCTTCAGAGCCGGAGTTGGTGTAGATCGCGTGGCTGTAGTGCTTGGGCAGCAGGCTGAACAGCAGCTCCGACAGCTCTACCACCGCCGGGTGAGTGGTGTGGAAGAACATGTTGTAGTACGGCAGCTGCTCCAGCTGACGGGTTGCCGCCGCGGCGAGATCCTTGCGTCCGTAACCCAGGTTGGTGCACCACAGACCCGACATGCCATCGAGGTAACGATTGCCATCGTTGTCCCACAGGTGCAGACGATCACCACCGACGATCACGCGCGGGCCTTCTTCGTTCAACGCCTTCTGATCCAGGAACGCGTGAATGTGGTGGGCGGCATCGGCCGCTTGATAATCCTTGGTCTCGCGCTGGGGTTTGTATTCGGTTGTCATTTCTTGTTCTCCTGAATTGAATGAAGGCTCAGCTACCAGAAACAGTGGCAACCGGTGTCACGTTCGGTACGTCGTTGTCCTGCGAATCGTTTTGAATGAGTGGCTCTGGCGTAAACAGCGGTTTGCGCATCACGAACTTGACCCATACCACAGCGATCAACGAAATCACGCCCAGCACCACGCCGGCACAGCCAAAAATGCTCGCGGTCATCTCCGGTGTCGGGGATACGTGGTAGATCGCAAACAGCATGCCTGCGATGCCGACGACTTGCGGCCATGGATAAAACGGTGAGCGGAATGGCCGGGCCAGATGGGGATAGCGCCGGCGCAAGGCGATCACGTCGATGTGCACGATGATGTAGGCCAGCAGCCAGGCAAGCGCGGCAGCCAGAAGCAACAAGCTGATCGCGGCGGAGTCATGCCCCAGAATGAGGATCGGCAGGCCGGTAATCGCTGCAACAAACAGCACAGCCACCCAGGGTGTACGGCCGCGCTCAGTGAGGCGTTTGAACTGCGGGAAGGCTTGACCGTTTTGCGCCATGCCGTAGAGCATGCGCGGCAAGGCAGCCAAGGACGAGTTCACGGTGCTGCATGTTGCGGTAATGGCGGCGACGATAAGAAACAGTTTGCCTGCCTCACCGAAAACGGTGGTGGCGACCAGGTAGTGAGGCAGCGCATCACTCGCCAGTTGCTCACGGGGAATACACAGCAACGCGCCAAAGCAATACAGCGCGATCACGCCGAAAATCACCGTCAAGCCAATGGTCATCGAGCGTGGAATGTTGCGCTCGGGATTGCGGGTTTCTTCCACCAGCGGGCAAACGAACTCAGCCCCTACAAAGCCCCATACCGCCATGGCAGCCAAGGTGATTGCGCCGAATTCCAAGGGGTTCCAGCCCTGATCAAGCGGCAACTGCAGGCTTGCCTGATCGTTAGTCAGCGAAGCCAGGCCCATGGCAATGAGGATCACCACCATCACCAGCGCCAGCACGTTCTGAAGCTTGGCGAAGACATCGATCCCGAACAGATTTAGAACGGTGAACAGTCCCAACACCCCGTAGGCCACCACCATGTGTGGAATGACACCCGGATACACCTTGCTGATCACCAGATCCAGCAGGAGCAGTTCGGCGGAGAGCGCAAACATGGCGACCACCATGTACCCCGAGAACGTCGCCAGAATTGCCGGGAAATGCCCGATCGCCACTTCCGTGTAGCTGCTGAGACTGCCCGCCCGAGGAATCATCAAGGCCAGTTCGGAAAACGACCAGGCATAGGTCAGCGCCAGCACATAGGCGATGGCCAATGGAATGATAAAACCGAAACCGGCGATGCCCGCGCCTTGCAGCATCAGCACCATGACGCCTTGCGACACCACGACGCCCACTGCAACGGCTAGCAACGAGCCCAGCCCCAGGACACGGCGCAAACCGCCTGACTGCCCCTGGATGGACGCGGTTGAACTTGAACTCATGACAAACTCCCCGTGCTTTCTTGTTGTTGATCGCCTCCACTTGGGAGGCGGGGATAAAGGGTGAGCGGCTTAACGGGCCGCCCAAGCGTTGAAGCGTTCCTCTAGCTCTTCGCCGTGATCGACCCAGAACGTGGCATCCACCAACTGACCTTCAGCCAGGTTGGCCTGGGCTGTGGGGAGCTGGGAAAGCGTGTCGGCCGGTAACTGAGCGAGCACTTCCTTGCGAATCGGGCCGTAAGGGATCTGGGTAGAGAAGGATTTCTGGCCGCTCGCCTGGCTGGCAAACACGATGAAACGCTCGGCCAGCGACTTGTTCGGGCTGCCACGAACGATGGCCCAGTGATCAGGATCGTAGAGGTGACCGTTCCACGAAATGGCGAGTTTCGAACCTTCCTTTTGCGCGACAGCGATACGGCCGTTGTAGGCGGCCGACATGACTACGTCGCCAGCGGCGAGCCATTGCGGTGGTTGGGCACCGGCTTCCCACCACTGGATTGAAGGCTTGATCTGGTCGAGCTTTTGAAACGCCCGATCAACCCCTTCCTTGGTATTGAGGACTTTATAAAGATCCTGCTGCTTGACGCCGTCGGCGAGCAGCGCGACTTCCAGCGTGTATTTGGCGCCTTTGCGCAGGCCACGCTTGCCAGGAAATTGCTGCAGGTTCCACATGTCCGCCCAGGACGTAGGCGCCGCGGCAACCTTGTTCGAGTTGTAGGCCAGCACCATCGACCACACGTAACTGGCCACACCGCACTCGCTGACAGCGCCGGGCAAGTAGTTACCGGCGTCGCCGATCAGTTTCGGGTCCAGCCGCTCGAACAGCCCTTCTTCGCAGCCTCGCAAGAGTTCAGGGCTTTCCACTTCGACAACGTCCCAGCTGACCTGGCCAACATCAACCATGGCTTTCACTTTGGACAGTTCACCGCTGTACTCGCCGACCACGACTTTGCCAGCGCCACTTTGCTCAAAGGGTTTGAAGTAAGCGCCCTCCTGCGCTGCCTTGGTGGCACCACCAAATGAAATAACGGTCAAACTTTCGGCGTGCGTCACAACAGGCACTGTGAATACCAGAAGTGCAGTTAAACCAGACACACTTGTAATGCTTTTATAGTTAGAACCGAACATAGAAGCTCCCTCACTTTTTAATTGTGGTTAGTTACTGAGGCAGTCACGGCCACGCAGCCGCAAGTTCGCGCAATACAATCCGCGCGAGGACATCTTGTTATTCTTTAACCCGCACACTCTTCAGTGTGCGGTTGGTTCATCACGACACGTTCAACGCAACTGGAACCAGGTCGTTTTCAAATGGGTGTATTTATCGAAAGAGTGCAGCGACAGGTCGCGGCCGAAACCCGATTGTTTGCCGCCACCGAACGGTACGCTGACATCGAGGGCATCCACGGTGTTTACCGAAACCGTACCCGCCTTCAGCGCACGGGCGACCCGGTGCGCGCGATTCAGATCATCGCTCCACACGGACGCAGCCAGGCCATAGATGCTGTCGTTGGCCAGGCGCACCGCTTGCTCTTCGGTGTCGAACGTGGAGATCGCCAGCACCGGCCCGAATACTTCTTCGCGTGACAGATGCGACTCATGGGCAACGTCGGCAAAAACAGTCGGCTCGATAAAGTTATCGGAACCGTTGAAGCTCAAGCGACGACCACCGGAGAGGAGCCGCGCACCGTCTTCCCGGGCGCGCTCGATAACGCTCATCACACGGGATGCCTGGCTCGAATCCACAATAGCGCCAGCGCGGCTTGCAGGGTTGAGTGGATCGCCCGGCATCCAGTCCTTGGCTTTTTCCAACAGGCGCTCGATGAACTCGTCCTTGATGGAACGCTGCACATACAGTCGCGAGTTGGCGGAACACACTTCGCCCTGATTGAAGAAGATACCGAATGCTGCTTTCTCCGCAGCCAGATCGAGATCACGGCAGTCGTCGAACACCAGGCTCGGACTCTTGCCGCCGCACTCCAGCCAAACCTGCTTGAGGTTCGATTGCGCGGAATACTGCATGAAGTATTTGCCCACCTGGGTGGAGCCGGTAAACACCAGGCAATCGACATCCGGATGCAGGCCAAGCGCCTTGCCAGCGGACTCGCCCAGCCCCGGCAGCACGTTCAGAACCCCTGCCGGCAAACCAGCTTCCAGTGCCAACTCCGCCAGGCGCAGCGCCGAGAACGGAGATTGCTCAGCAGGCTTGAGCACCACGCTGTTGCCCGCCGCCAAGGCCGGCGCAAGCTTCCAGGCGGCCATATCGAGCGGGAAGTTCCACGGCACGACGGCCGCGACGACACCCAGTGCTTCACGTGTAATGGTCGCCAGCGCCGATGGCGCGGTGGGCGCTACCTGATCGTAGAGCTTGTCCAGCGACTCGCCATACCAGGCAAAAACATGGGCGGCACCAGGCACGTCGATGTTGTAGGCGTCCATGACCGGCTTGCCCATATTGAGCGAGTCGAGCAGTGCCAGCTCTTCGCGATGAGCAAGAATGAGATCCGAAAGACGCAACATCACCCGCTTGCGCTCAACCGGCGCCATCCGCGCCCAAGGGCCTTCGTTGAAGGCGCGGCGCGCACTGCGAACAGCCAGCTCCACTTCCATTTCGCCACAGGCAGCCACACGGGCCAGCAACTGATTGGTCGCCGGGTTGATCGCGTCGAATGTCGCGCCTGAAGACGCACAGACCTGCTGGCCACCAATCACGGCTTTGTCTAAGAAGGTTTGCCTGGCAGCTCGCTGCTGCCAATAGTCGAGGTCGAACACGCTACGCTCCCTTTGCGACCGCCTGGGTGGTCGGGTTGTTATCAGAGGATGTAGCGATAGTGCGTCAACCGTACGAAGAGGAAAATTATTAAAAATGTGCTCGGGGTATAAGAAAAAACTTGGCAAGCCCGCGCCCAGCCCGGAACCCGCATAAGGTAAGGTTCAGTCACGGATTTGTGCGACGGCCATTCGGGCTTTCATCGCAAAACAGAGCAGAAAGAGGTGCGTGTGGCTTCCTATACATTGCGGCAACTCAAGTATTTCGTCACAACGGTAGAAGCCGGCAGCGTCGCCGAAGCCTCGCGACAGCTCTACATTGCACAGCCCTCCGTTTCCACGGCGATCAAGAGCCTGGAGGAGTCTTTCAACGTCCAGCTGTTCATCCGCCATCACGCCCAGGGCGTATCCCTGACACCCACTGGCACGCGCTTCTACCACAAGGCGCAAGAGCTGCTGCGCATGGCCAGGGAGTTTGAACAGAATGCGTTGGCGGATAACGACACGGTGTCGGGACAGATCGACATTGGCTGTTTCGAGACGGTGGCCCCGCTGTACTTGCCACAGCTCATCGCCGACTTTCGCAAGCTTTACCCGGGCGTCGACATACGCATTCGCGATGGTGAGCAGCAGGATCTGGTACAGGGCTTGACCGCAGGCACTTTCGACGTCGCCTTCCTCTACGATCACGGGCTCGATGGCACCATAGAAACCACACCGCTGATGCCACCGCAAAAGCCCTACGTGTTGCTGCCTGAAGGGCATCGCTTTGCCGACCAGAAGGAGGTATCGCTCAGGGATCTGTGCGTGGAGCCGATGATTCTTCTCGATGTGCAACCGAGCCGGACTTACTTTGTCAGCCTGTTCCACGAACTGGAACTGACGCCAAACATCGTGTTCAGCTCGCCGTCGATCGAGATGGTACGGGGCATGGTCGGCCAGGGATTCGGCTTCTCAATCCTGGTCACCCGCCCGCATTCGGAATGCACTTACGATGGAAAGAAGGTGGTATCGGTGGATATCAAGGAACCGGTAACAATGTCCGGCCTGGCGTCAGCCCACCTCAAACGCAGCCAACTGACCAAGCCCGCCCAGCTGTTCGTAGACTTTTGCCGCGAACAACTGAGCCAGAAAGTTGCCCAGCAAAACACCGCAAACCTGTAGAAGCTGGCTTGTTGCAGATCGTTCCCACGCTCTGCGTGGGAATGCCTCAACGGACGCTCCGCGTTCGGCTCTTGGGACGCAGAGCGTCCCGGGCTGCATTCCCACGCGGAGCGTGGGAACGATCAAAAAGCCAGATTGATTACGAGCGCGCCGCGTCAGAACACAGGTAATCAGCCAACCGCCCCAGCATGGCATCACAGCCGCTCAACTGATCCAGCGAGATGAACTCGTCAGGCTTGTGCCCTTGATCCATGCTGCCGGGGCCGCAGACCACCGTGGGTATCCCAGCTTGGTCAAACAGACCGCCCTCGGTGCCAAAGGCCACGGTGCCAAACGATGAAGACTGACTCAAAATCGACAGCAGACGTGCCGCCTCACTCTCCGGTGAAGTCGCCAAACCGGGGTAGGCGCTCAGCGGGCGCAGTTTGATATCCGTGTCCGCTTGAACCGCCCGCATCCTGGGCAATAGCTTTTCCTGGGCGAACGCCTGCAACTGGTCCGCCACGTCCTGAGCATCGAAGTCCGGCAGCGCCCTGACTTCAAAATCGAACTCACATTCTGCGGGAACAATATTCAGTGCCCGCCCGCCTTTGATCACACCCGTTTGCACCGTCGAGTACGGTGGGTCAAAACGCGGGTCGTGAAACTCAGGTTGCGACAGCTGTTCTGCTATATCGCCCAACCGGCCAATGAGTTGCGCGGCATACTCGATCGCGTTGACCCCATAAGGCGCATACGCCGAATGGCACGCCGCACCGCGCACTTCACAGCGCATCGCCAGTTTGCCCTTGTGGCCAAGCACAGGCTTGAGCTCTGTCGGTTCGCCAATCAAACACAGTCGAGGCTTGTATGGCCGCTTCTCCAACTCGGCGAGCATCGGCCTGACACCCAGGCATCCCACCTCTTCATCGTAGGAAAACGCCAAGTGGATCGGCGCCAGGAGTGGACATTGGACAAAGGTCGGGACCGCGGCGAGGACCGAGGCGATAAACCCTTTCATGTCTGCCGTACCACGCCCGTAAAGACGCCCGTCCTTTTCACTCAGACAGAACGGGTCGACAGTCCAGGCTTGCCCATCGACCGGCACGACATCGGTGTGCCCCGAGAGCACCACGCCACCCGACGTGAGCGGGCCGATGGTTGCGAACAGATTGGCCTTGGTCTTTTCTTCGTTGTAGAAGAGCTCACTCTGAACGCCATGCCCGGCCAGGTACGTCTCGATGAAGCGGATCAATTCGAGATTGGAATCCCGGCTGACGGTAGCGAAACCGACCAGCCGTTCCAGAAGATCACGACTGGACGCCTCACTCATCCCCCGGCACCCCGTAGCTCGGCGCCGTCGTCGGGTTGAGTGCGCGAGTCAGGTAGTCCTGCATTTGTGGTCGATACGCCTGCCACAGCCCGGCAAGCTGACCAATGGGATCTTCCTCGGCCCAGTCGACCCGCAAGTCGATGATGGGCCATGTGTGGTCCCCCACGACTTTGAGCGCTGCGGAGTGAACCGGTCCCGCTTCGCCACCAGCGGCCATGGCGGCGTGCATGGCCGCCAACAGACGATCCGCCAACTGCCCCGGCTCGGCCTCGAACGCCTCGACCATGGCCTCGATAACCCGCACGTCGCTGAGCAGATTACCCGCCGCTGCACACTGCTCGCCCTTCACAGCGTTGTGCACGCCCAAAGATTCTTTGCCACTGAACAGCGCAATCCGCCCTGACGCATCGATCACCGTGACCTGTCTGTACTGACTCCAGCCATTGGAGGTGAGCGCCTTGTCCAGTGCAGCGTCAGGCTCCAGATGCTGATGCTCCATCAGGTCCAGAATCTGGGGGCCGAGAGCAGGCAGCGTAATATTCTGGGTTGAGACCGCACCGACACCCGCCCGCGCCCATGGGCAACGTGCGCCTACCGCAATGCTTGAAGAACTGATGGCAATACCGAGCTGCCCGGTTTCAGGGCAGCGCCCAATGATCGAGAACGTCATGACTCACTCCTTAAATGTCCAATGCACGCGCAATTGCATTCTGTTCATGCACTGGAAAGGGAGAAAGCAGGTTTTTTGTGGCTATTGAGCAGGAAAAAGCTGGCCTGCGCAGACCGCGCGCGCCCTCCCTGTAGGAGCGAGCTTGCTCGCGATAATAGTTAACGATGACGCGAGCATCCTGAATGGTCGCGGGGCCTTCAGTTTTTCGCGAGCAAGCTCGCTCCTACAGAGGGGTGGGATTATTTGCGTGGTTTGATCCGCGCAGTGGCTTCGGCCACCAAGGGATCATCCGGCCAATAGTGCTTGGGGTAGCGCCCCTTCAAATCCTTCTTAACCTCGGCATAAGTACTACGCCAGAAGTTCGCCAGATCCTGAGTCACCTGCACCGGTCGCCGCGCCGGGGACAACAGGTGCAGCTTGATCACTTGCCGGCCACCGGCAATGCGCGGTGTCTCGGCCAGGCCAAACAGCTCTTGCAAGCGCACCGCGAGAATCGGTGGCTGTTCGCTGTAATCCAGACGAATCGACGAGCCTGAAGGTACGTTCAAGTGATGCGGCGCCAGCTCATCCAGCCGTTGTGGCAGCGGCCAAGGCAACAGATTGTGAACGATGCTGGACAGGTCGAGATTGGCGAAATGACTGAGCCGCGAGACTTTGCCCAGATACGGCATCAACCAGTGTTCAAGGCTTTTGAGCAGTGCGGCGTCGCTGACATCCGGCCACTCAGTGTCGCCCTTGCTGGCCAGGTCCAGTTGCCGCAACAACGCCACCCGAGCTTGCCACTGGCGCAGCTCCGGGGTCCATGGCAACAGCTCCAGGCCTTTGCGTCGCACCAGATTCACCAGCGCCTGACTGCGGGCGGTTTCATCCAGACCTGTCAGCGGTTCACGACTGAGGATCAGCTCACCGACCTTGCGCTGGCGCTCGGCGCGCAGCACGCCTTCGCGTTCGTCCCAATCCAGTTGATCAACGCAACGCACCTGCTCGGCCAGCACCGAATCGAACAGTGCCGGATCGAAATCCGTCGCCAAGTAAATTCGCTCTTCACGCTGGCCCTGACGACTGCCCAGATCGGCGATCACCAGCCAGGGTTGTTTCATCAGGCTGTCGGCTTCGGCGAACAAGGCGGCGCGACCGTTGGCCAAGCGATATTCCGCGCCACCAGCACGCCGCTGCTGGGCCACGCGGTCGGGATAGGCAAGCGCCAGCAACGCGCCGAGCCAACGCGGATGATCGGGGTCGCTGACCGGCTCCGAGGCTTTGCCCCGCAGATAACCCCGATACTGCCGAGCCAGTTGCCGGGCTCGCTGCACGCCGCCCTGGGCACCACGCGCCGCCCGCTCTTCACCGGACAACAACACCAGTCGACTGTGCAGATCCGCGCCGGCACCACGCAAGATATCGCGCTCGCCCAACAACGCCGCGACATCGCAGGCCATGTCCGCCAAGCCAAGCGCCTGACCGCGCAACAACAAATGGGCGATACGCGGGTGCGCCGGCAATTCGGCCATGGCCTGACCGTGGCGAGTCAGCGCTTCGCCGTCCAGCGCGCCCAAGCGGTCGAGCAAATCCTGCGCCTGTGCATACGCGGCAGCGGGTGGTACGTCGAGCCACACCAGTTGCCCGGGCGACACGCCCCAGCGGCCGAGCTGCAAAGCCAAACCGGCCAGATCCGCCGAGAGAATTTCCGCACTGCCGTAGGCCGCCAGTTGCTCGTGTTGATCCTGAGACCAGAGGCGATAACACACACCGGGCTCCAGTCGCCCGGCCCGGCCCGCGCGCTGCGTCGCACTGGCCTTGGAAATGCGCTGGGTGTCGAGGCGGGTCATGCCGCTGCCGGGGTCGAAACGCGGCACCCGCGCCAGCCCGGCATCGATCACCACTCGCACGCCGTCGATGGTCAGGCTGGTCTCGGCAATGTTGGTGGCCAGCACCACTTTGCGCTTACCAGCAGGCGCCGGATCGATCGCCGCACGTTGCGCGGCCAGGTCCAGCTCACCGTGCAACGGGCACAGCAGAATCTGCGTGTTGTCGGCCAACGCGTCGGCCAGCTGTTGATGCACGCGACGAATTTCCGCCTGCCCCGGCAGGAACACCAGGACGCTGCCGGTTTCATCATTCAAGGCTTCTAGGATGGTTTGCACCAAACGGGGCTCGATGAATTCACCGGCCTGGAACGGTCGACCCCAGCGCATCGCCACCGGGTACATGCGCCCTTCGCTGCGCAGGATCGGCGCGTCGTCGAGCAGACCAGCCAAGCGTTCGCCTTCGAGCGTCGCCGACATCAACAGGATTTTCAGCGGTTGATCGTCACGGAACAGTTCCCGGCCGTTGAGGCTAAGGGCCAGGGCGAGATCAGCATCGAGACTTCTCTCGTGAAACTCGTCAAAGATCAGCAAACCGACGCCTTCCAGCGCAGGGTCGTCCTGCAGGCGTCGAGTGAGGATGCCTTCGGTGACGACTTCGATGCGGGTGTTGGGTCCAACCTTGCTGTCGAGCCGGATGCGATAACCCACGGTTTCGCCAACCTTCTCCCCCAACTCGCTAGCCAAACGTTCAGCCGCTGCGCGCGCAGCCAGGCGACGCGGTTCGAGCATCAGGATGGTCTGCCCGGCCAGCCACGGCTCATTGAGCAAGGCCAATGGCACGCGGGTGGTTTTACCGGCGCCGGGCGGTGCTTCGAGCACGCCTTCGTGGCGTGTAGCGAGGGCTTCACGCAGGGCAGGTAAAACTTCATCGATCGGCAAAGAAATCATGCTGGCTCCCAAACAAGCCGGGCAGTATAGCGGTGAAAAGCCCTATACCTTGAACGCTGAACGTATGCGCCCTGCGACTTCAGCCATGGTGACACCCCGTAGCCCCACGGCTTTCATGTCGACTTCCAAAGTGGGCATAACGTCGAGAAATCTTCGCAAGTCGTTTGCAATGCTTTCCGGTAGATCAATGTCTGAATCAGCCGAAAGAAGACGAGACAAAAGCACAACATCCTTCAAGTGTTTATTACTTTTTCGGCCTGCTCCCTCTTCCGCGCAATCTGGCTGACGGAGATTGGTCCATGCCTGTGCCTTGAGTGGAATAAGCCGGTCCACACCTATGTAAGCGAGGTCATTCGCATGATTGCGACCTGCGACGATGAAGCTGTAATAGGCATCGTCGAGCAGAATGGCGGACAAGTCGGAAATTTCACCATCGACAGGGACAGGTGTCAGATCAGTGTTTTCTGGCAGGATTAAACCGTCGGGCGCTCTTGAAAAAAGCTCCAGAAGAACAGGGTAGCGTTCATCAGAAGGCTTGCCGAACCTGTACCGCTTTGACGGACCATCAAGTTCCTGTCGCTCGGTATACCCCCCACGTTTGACAAACTCCCAGAACTCGGCGCAGAACACTTCATCCAACGCTTCAATGATGAGCACGATGTCCAGATCCCGCGTCGCCCTGAACTCAATGCCCACCTTCTCCAGGCATAGGCTGGCCGCAACACCGCCGATGAGCACGTAACGCTCCGCGTGACCGGCGAAGGCTTCGCGGAAGGTGTCCAATCCTTTTACCATTCGATCTTCTCCATCATTTCCTCAAGGCTCAGCTGAACTCTGTCGTCAACGTTGTCCCTCAGGCTCAGATAAAGAGACAGTGGGTCCACGCTTTCTGGTGGCAGCGCAATCCGGGCTTGCCCCGTAATGAGCGCAGGTGAATAACTCCAGATCTCAACCTCAACGACCGGATCGTCGAATGGGTTAACTTCCACACGGCCGGAGCGCGCGACTTCCAAGTCCCAACTTTCTTTGGTGAATGCAATAACGGGTATTGATGGCTCGCCGAGCAGCGACATCCTGCTGAGTGCAGACAATCCTGCGGTTCTCTGGACCTTTGGTTGCCAATCGGCATACACCACTCGCTTCACCGGACTTTGCAGGGCAGGAAGGGATTTTTCCCATATCGCTTCTGGGGCTGCAACGAAACGCCAGCGTATTGATTTGCTACTGGATACAGGCTCTATCAATCCGAACGAATGAAGCTCTCTCATCGCCCTGGAAAGCGTCATTTTGGAGTAGAGCTCTGCGTCAATGAAGTCTGTGCTTCTAAAGGTTTGCATCTCCTCCCAGCCGCGATTGAGAGTTGCGATAAGCACAGCTTGGCTGGCCGGGCTCAAGACTTTTTTTTCTGCCTGCCTACTGCGATAAAACTCGCGAAGGTCCAGCCCAAGCTGGGGTGCGAACAGTTGGTTGCCAGGAACAACAAACTGAACTCCGCCCTCAATCAGGCGCTTGCGTTCAAATGACAAGAGTGCGCCGGTCGCATAGAGAATCGGGTGATCTACGATTTTTTTCAGAACGTCGATGTGCTTGCGAATCTTCGCTGCATTTTCGAAGGGCTCATGAGCGAGCAACACCAAGCATTGGCACCCATGAAGTGTCACGACGTCGAAAGCGTATTCATCCAAGAGATAAAAAGGCAAACCCTTGGATTTCGTCCACCGTTTGATCTCCGGTTTAGCCCCGAAAATCAACTCGAAATAGTTTTGAATCTCTTGCCGGCTGGTTTTCATTCCTGCACCACGCAACACGATTTACGCACAGTAACAGCGCAAATGTTACCGTGCAATAATCATGTTACAGACAGAGCTGAATTACCTGATGCCCTTTAAGCACGGCTTCGTGGCGTGTAGCGAGGGCTTCACGCAGGGCGGGTAAAACTTCATCGATCGGCAAAGAAATCATGCTGGCTCCCAAACAGAGGCCCGAGTATAACGGCGAACTGCTTGGCGTTTATCACGGTCCTAATTCATATCGATGACGCTTCGTTTTCAGATTACCCAAGGAGATTTCATATGCGTGCTCCCTTTCGCCTGATTGGCGGTGTATTGGTCGCGACCCTGCTGACCCAGATCACCGCTTGCGGTTCGATCTTCTACCCGGACCGCCGTGGCCAGATCGACGGCAAGATCGACCCGGCCATTGCCGTGCTCGATGCCGTGGGCCTGCTGTTCTACATCATTCCCGGCCTGATCGCGTTTGCCGTGGACTTCGCCACTGGCGCGATTTACTTCGCACCGGGAGAAACCGCGCAGGTCGCCCCAGAAAAACTCAAGGAAGCCATCGGCGCCGACGGCAAGGTCGATAACCTCAAACTGCAGACTATTCTGGAACATGAACTGGGCCGCAGCCTGCCGCTGGACGATCCACGCTTGATCCAGCACAAGGGCAGCACCCAGCAACTGGCCCTGCTCGGCTTGCAACCTGCCGCGTAATCGGTGCTCTTGAAGGAACGACCGCACTTATGATCTCCAGCTCCGAACACGCCCGCCTGCTAAGGCTGGCGACCCGTGCCTCGGTGGCGGTGGCCTGCTCACTGGTCATCGCCAAAGCCATCGCCTGGTGGTTGAGCGGTTCGGTGAGCATGCTCGCCGGGTTGACCGACTCGGCACTCGACGGCGTGACATCGCTGCTCAACCTGCTGGCGGTGCACTACGCCTTGCGTCCGGCTGACGACGACCATCGCTACGGGCACGGCAAGGCCGAGTCACTGGCCGGCATGGCGCAGGCGCTGTTCATTGGCGGCAGTGCGGTGCTGATTGCGTTGCAGGCCATCGACCGGCTCAAGCATCCGGAACCGGTAGGCGCGCCGTGGATCAGCATTGGTGTGATTGTCTTCTCGCTGGCCCTGACCCTCGCGCTGCTGATGTTGCAGCATCGAGTGGTCAAGGCCACGGGCTCCAACGCCGTGCGCGCCGACTCTCTGCATTACCGCTCGGACATGCTGCTCAACGGCAGCATCCTGATTGCACTGGTGCTCGCCGGTTTTGGCTGGCATCAGGTTGATCCCTGGTTCGGCCTGGGCATCGCCGCCTACATCCTCTGGAGTGCGGTTCAGATCGCCCGGGAAAGTTTTACGGTCTTGATGGATGAAGAGCTGCCGCCGGATGTCAGCCAGCACATGCTGGAACTGGCTTGCAGCGTGCCGGGCGTGTTGGGCGCCCATGACCTGCGCACACGGGTTTCGGGCAACCAGTGGTTTGTGCAACTGCACCTGGAGCTGCCCGGCGAATTGACGCTGTCAGTCGCCCACGGCATCAGCGATCAAGCCGCCGATGCGATTCACGCCGCCTACCCGCGAGCCGAGGTGCTGGTGCACGCCGACCCGCAGGAAGTGGTGAAAGCCGCCAGGGCTCAGAACGTCACTCGATAACCGCGACTGCTCAGGCAACCGCCCTGGGCCTGTCGGTAGGTTTGCACCACCGAAGGGTCCGGTTGATAGGTGTCAACGCGCGGGTCGAAACCGCTCTGCTCGACCGCCCAGCGATAGCAATCGTAGCCGTCCTGATTGACCTGCTCCGGTGACTGGCCGTTGGTCGGGTAAGCTTCCACGTCATAGCTATTGCCGGTCGCCAGCGGTTGGCCCGGCGGCTCGACCACTACGTAGTCCTGAGTGCTTTGCTGATAGGCGTAATAGGAGCCCGCCGCCAGGAACAGCAGCGAACTACCAATCCACACCTCTCGGGCGTAGTCGGGCAAGTACTGGATGCGAATCCCCCGTGGCGGCTGCACCACCACATAGCGCGGGCCTTGCGGGCGATACCAGTAGCCGTCTGAATAGAAGTAATCCCGCCCACCATAAGGCACGCGATAGTCACGATCCGGGAAACGGTCGATCACATGCCCCGGACGATATTGCGGGCCTGGCCCCCAGCCGTTGCCATGACCACTTGGGCGACCTTGCCAGTGATTGTCATTGGACGGTGCACCGATGTAGCCATTCCATTGCTGGTTGGGATTGTTGCGCCGCGGCTCGTCCTGATAGTAGCCACGCCGTGGCGGCTGAGTCTGTTGCACGGTGTCGGGTCGAGGCTGGATGGGCAAATCATTGGCCGGCAGCTGCGGCGGCGGTGGTGGCGGCCGGACCCCGCTGTTTAAGTTTGGTTGTGGGCGGCTCTGCCATTGGCTGTTGTTCGGGTTTTGATTCTGGCCGTTGTTCTGCCATTGGCCATTGTTCTGATGCTGACCGTTGCTTTGCCATTGGCCGTTGTTCTGATTCTGGCCGTTGTGTTCGAACTGGCGGCTGTTGTCGCCGCGAATGACCTCGTTGTTCTGCGGACGCGACTGATTCTGCTGCTGACCGTTCTGCGGGTGCGGCTGATTGTTGCTGCCTTGACCCTGATTATTGCCCTGATGACCGCCGTCTCCATGCTGCCCGCCATCAGGCCCACGGTTCTGCGGCTCATCGGCCAGCGATTGCGCAGTGACACTGACACACAGCAAACCAACACCGGCCAAACGCCAGATGCGCGACTTCATGCTTTTCCTCACTGAGGGTTAGGGCCTGTATGTAAGACTGGAAATGCACAGGCCGGTTCTGCAACAGGTTATCAGTCGCGAAACTTATTTATTGAGGGCTGGTGGCAAATTGCAGGCAAGAAAAAGGGGAGACCCGTCGGCCTCCCCTTGAGAACTTCGTCCGTGCTCGACGCTTATGACGTCGGCTCACCTCACGCCGTCTTCTGGACAGTGTGTAGCTCGGGGGCCAGCGCATCCCCGGTGGGGGTGGCGGCCGCGGCTGGCCTGATTGGGCGAGCCGCACTGGACTGTTTGTCCGAGCAGTGATTCTGGTGATAAGAATAGGCCCGAGGCGCCGGCAGAGGATTGCGA
>NZ_JBOIBY010000207.1:0-29893 GCF_050739655.1 Pseudomonas sp.
GGATTGCCACGCACCGTTAGATCAAAAGATCGCAGCCTGCGGCAGCTCCTACATTGGTTTCTGTAGATCGATTAATATCTGGATAAATTGCGATAATTAAGACGGAAGGCAAACTAATCACTTCAAAAGCCGATTTTTATCGGATATAAAGTCGCCATTGCCAGGGCGTGGATAAGCCATGCCCGACCGTCAAGCACTTGCCCGGAGATGATTCATGAGCCGTATCGTTACCGTCGCCGCCACCCAGATGGCCTGTTCGTGGGATCTGGAAGGCAACATCGAAGTTGCTGAAAGACTGGTCCGCGAAGCCGCGGCCAAAGGTGCGCAGATCATCCTGATCCAGGAGTTGTTCGAGGCGCCGTACTTCTGCCAGAAGCCGAACCCGGATTACCTGCAACTGGCCACGACGGTCGAAGACAACGTCGCCATCAAGCACTTCCAGAAAGTCGCCAAAGAGTTGCAAGTGGTGCTGCCGATCAGCTTCTACGAACTGGCAGGTCGTGCCCGTTTCAACAGCATCGCGATCATTGATGCCGACGGCAGCAACCTCGGGATTTATCGTAAAAGCCACATCCCGGACGGCCCTGGCTACCACGAGAAGTACTACTTCAATCCGGGCGATACGGGCTTTAAGGTCTGGAACACCCGTTACGCGAAAATCGGCGTGGGCATCTGCTGGGATCAGTGGTTCCCTGAGGCTGCGCGCAGCATGGCATTGCAAGGTGCGGAAATTCTGTTCTACCCGACTGCCATCGGCAGCGAGCCCCACGACAAGACCATTTCGTCCCGCGATCACTGGCAGCGTGTGCAACAGGGCCACGCCGGTGCCAACCTGATGCCGCTGATCGCCAGTAACCGCATCGGCAACGAAGAACAAGACGGGTACGACATTACCTTCTACGGCTCGTCGTTTATCGCCAACCAGTTTGGCGAGAAAGTGCAGGAGCTCAACGAGACCGAAGAGGGTGTACTGGTGCACACCTTCGACCTCGACCAACTTGAACACATCCGTAGTGCATGGGGTTCCTTCCGCGACCGTCGCCCGAACCTGTATGGTGCTATCAAAACCCTCGACGGATCCCTGGAGTCCTGATCGCCATGACCACTTTGAACAGCACCCCTCGCGCAGACGGCTTTTACATGCCGGCCGAGTGGGCACCGCAAACCCAGACCTGGATGATCTGGCCCGAGCGCCCGGACAACTGGCGCCTGGGTGGCAAACCGGCCCAGGCCGCGCATGTGGCAGTGGCCAAGGCCATTGCCCGTTTCGAACCAGTCACCGTGGCGGTGTCCGCTGGCCAGTACGAAAACGCCCGTGCCCGCCTGGATGTGCCGAATATCCGCGTGGTGGAAATGTCCAGTGACGACGCTTGGGTCCGTGATACCGGTCCGACGTTCGTCATCAATAACAGCGGCGAAGTCCGTGGTGTGAACTGGGATTTCAACTCGTGGGGTGGTTTTGACGGCGGCCTGTACTCGCCGTGGAACCGTGACTCGCAGGTGGGCGGCAAGATCCTCGAGATCGAGCGCAGCCCGCGCTATCGCACCGAGGGCTTTGTGCTCGAAGGCGGTTCGATCCACGTCGACGGCGAAGGCACACTGATCACTACCGAAGAATGCCTGCTTAACCGCAATCGCAATCCGCACATGAACCGTGCAGAAATCGAAGCGGTGCTCAGTGCCAATCTGTCTGTGGATAAAATCATCTGGTTGCCGGAAGGTCTGTTCAACGACGAAACCGATGGCCATGTGGATAACTTCTGCTGCTACGTGCGTCCGGGTGAAGTACTGCTGGCCTGGACCGACGACCCGCAGGACCCGAACTACCCGCGTTGCCAGGCAGCGATGAAAGTGCTGCAAAACAGCACTGACGCCAAAGGACGCCCCTTCACGGTGCACAAAATGCCGATTCCGGGGCCGCTTTACGCGACCGAGGAAGAATGCGCCGGTGTCGATCCGGTGGACGGCACGCAGGAACGTAATCCGTCGGTACGTCTGGCCGGTTCCTATGTGAACTTCCTGATCGTCAATGGCGGCATCATTGCTCCGTGCTTCGACGATCCTCAGGATGGTCCGGCTAAAGAGATTTTGCAGAACCTGTTCCCGCAGCACGAAGTCGTGATGGTGCCGGGCCGCGAACTGTTACTGGGTGGCGGTAACATCCACTGCCTTACCCAACAACAGCCAGCGCCGCACAAAGAGTGAGTGCAGTTGTAACAGCTTGAGTTAATTGCGAAATAATTCAGGCAAACGTTTTCGCGCTTCGCTCCTGCTCAAAGCCCGCAGCCTTAAGGACTGCGGGCTTTTTTGTATCCACTCATCGGTAGATGAGAAACATTGGCATAGCTCTTGTATCTCCACTGGTGCAAATCAGGGAGGGGGAGAACTGCGATGTTCTGTCATAAACCTTGGATAAGTTAGCCGCTCACAAACCGGGAGAGAGCGCTGAAATGAACGCCGAAGTTAACATTGTGGGCGAGCGGGCGTTGCATCCCCTGGCTGTAAATAGCGAATCGCTCCAGATCCTGGCGCACTGGTTCAAGTCCAATGGAACGCGTCCGATCAGCGAAACTGATCCGCGCCGGACAATGATCGAGCGCTACCCTGCTGGTCTATTCAGCGAAGCGGAACTGGATGCGTTGTGGGATGTGATGGAAGGATAAGAAGAAAAATAACAACGGATTGATAAAACAAAAGCGCTGCCGGGATGGCAGCGTTTTTTTTTGCACTCATTGTGGGAGATTTTATGTTGCGGGGGACCCAGCAGCCTTAAATTCAGTTGATCGCACATTCTGTGACCGACCCATGACTACTGTGGGAGCTAGCCTGCTAGCGATAGGGGGTTCACATTCAAAGAAGATGTCGAATGTGCCGCCGTCATCGCTAGCAGGCTAGCTCCCACAGGGGTTTGTGTTGCATTTAGAAGCTGTAGGTCCCAGTTACCACCACGCTACGCGGCGCCCCCGGCTGAATCTGCGCCGCACTGGTAGCCGACGAGTAATACGTCTTGTCGCTGATGTTGTTCAGCGCCGCCCGCAAATCCCAGTCCTTGTGCCGGAAACCGGCCAAAGCATCCCAGCGACCATAGCCTGGCAACACAGTGGTGTTGAGGTTGTCGGCGTAACGATCGCCAACCAGGGTCAAACCGGTTTCGGCGTACCAACCCATCTCCGGTTTCCACGTCAGGAACAGGCTGCCGTTGTGCTTGGCCACGTTGCTGATGCGTTTGCCTTCAAAGCCGTTGTTGTCTTTCTCGACCGTGGCGTCCTGCACGCCCACGCCACCGCGCACGTACCAGTTGCCGGTGATCTTGCCGGCGGCGGTCAGCTCGACCCCGCGGGAACGTTGCACACCGGTGAGCAGGGTGATGGTCGGGTTGTTCGGGTCGCTGGTGCGGCGGTTGTAGAGTTCCAACTCATAGATGGCCAGCGTGGTACTCAGGCGATCGTCGAGCCAGTCGCTCTTCACACCGATTTCCTTCTGTTTGGTCAATTCGGGGCTCAGGTCGTTGGTGTTGCCGGCAGCACCTGGCGTGATGCCGATCAAACCACCGCCGACGGGTGAGAACGTCTTCGACCAGGAAGCGTAGAAGGAATGATTCTGCAGCGGTGTCCAGACCAGTCCTACACGGGGGCTGGTGCTATGGCTGTCACGGTCTTCGGAAATGTCGCGCAACTTGTTGGTCGATTCGATATCGAACGTGTCGTAACGCAAACCACCGAGCAGTTGCCATTGATCGTTCAGGCGCAGTTGATCTTGCACATAAACCGCACGGCTTTCGACCTCAGTGTGTGAGCTGCTGGATACCTGCATGCGCCCGGTGTGGCGCAGATCGCGGTTGGGATTGTTCAGGTCAAGCGACGGGACGGGTGAACTGCCCGGCCCGGAAGTGGCGGCGTTGTACAAGGTTGGGTCACGACGCTGACTGCCGATCTCGATGCCGGTCAACAAGCGATGTTCCAGGCCAAAAGTATCGAACCCGCCCTCCAGCTCAACGTTGTTGTAGACGTTGCGGGTAGTCAGGTCCTGTTGCCAGTGCTGGCGCGTGACCCGGTTGGTCGCCGGGTTGTAGCCGGTCTGATAGGTGTTGTCGAAATCGCTGTTGAGCTTGAACACGCCCAGGGTCTGGCGCAGTTGCCAGTTTTCGCTTAGTTCATAGGTGAGTTTCGAGCGCAGGGATTGCGACTTGTCGTCGATGAAATCGTTATCACTGAAGTAGGTGGTGTCGCGTCCTACATCGGCCGGGCGGCCGTTTACGCCGGGAATACCGCGATCCGGCGTACGGTTGTAGCGGCTGTATTCGTACTGCACCAGCCAGTTCAGATCGGGCGTCAGTTGCCAGCTCATCGACGGCGCGAACAATTGGCGATTGCCGCTCACACCATCGCGGAAGCTGTTTTGGTCCATGTTGCCCATGTTCAGGCGCAGGCTGATGTTTTCGGTTGGGTCAGTGCTGAGGTCGGCATACAAACTGCGCAGATCATCACTGCCGCCTTGGGCTTCAATGGTCGAGCGACGCCCGAATTCCGGGAGCTTGCTGACCCGATTGATGATCCCGCCCTGGCTGCCGCGGCCGTACAACACGGCGGCCGGGCCTTTGAGAACGTCGATGCGTTCGATGTTATGCAAGTCGCGCACGTACTGGCTGTCGTCGCGGATACCGTCGAGGTAGAAGTCGTTGCTGGCATCGAAACCGCGGATGCGCAGGCTGTCGAAGCGCGTGTCGGCACCGCTGCTGACGTTGGGAATACCACTGAGCGCAGTGCCAAGATCGTTGGTGCCGTAATCGACGACGTTCTTGGTTTTCACCGAATCGATGGCCTGTGGCACGTAACGCACCGGCGTGTTGGTTCGGGTCGCAGTATTGGTTTCGGTTACGCGCGGGTCATCGGCTTGCGCCTCGGCACTGATCGCGGTGGCAGGCAAGGTAGTGGTTGCAGCGTAGGAAAAACCGGCAGACAGAAATGCAGAAAGCCCAAGACTGTAGGGCAGAAGGCGAAAAGGGGCAGGCATTGAAAAGCGCATCCGTGGGATTTTTAGGGGCTGTAGCTTGAACGTCACGAATGGTAATGCTTGTTATTTACTTGCGTTAATTATTCTTGATAAGCCCCTGTGCTGGTTTGTTTCCAATTGTGTCGATATTGCTACGTTTGGTTCGTTTTACTTCACTCGAAGGATAGATTATTGGCTTCCTATTAAATTTTTCTGCTGCGTAAAGTCATTTCTTAGACGTTTTTTGCCTGGTTCAAGAAGATCCATGAAATTGACACACCATTAACGCCACAGCTACGATTCGGTCCAACGCCTGTGGCAGACCGCCATGATCCCAAAATAATAAAAAGGCCCGCCGCGACTCATCGTGGGCGGGCCTTTTTGTTTGCGGAATGAAAAAAGAGCGCGATAGTGCCGTTTCAGTCGTTCGACACAGTGCGTTTCAACCCGTAATAAGGAAAACAAAATGTTGAACAAGCGAATTAGCCTGATCGCTCTGGGGATTTTGAGCGCTTCACAGGCCATGGCTAACGACCAGGCCGAATCCAAGGGTTTTGTTGAAGACAGCAGCCTCAAAGTGCTGCTGCGCAACGCCTACATCAACCGTGATTTCAAAGACGGCAATGACGATAAGTCCGAGTGGGGCCAAGGCGTCATCGGCACGTTCTCGTCGGGCTTCACCCAAGGCACCATCGGTGTGGGTGTGGACGCCTTTGGTCTATATGCACTCAATCTGGAGCGCAACGAAGACCGTAGCGGTGCCCAAGGTATCGATTTTTTCAAGAAGGGTGCCAGCGGCGAACCGGCTGACGACCTGGCCAAGGGCGGCGCAGCGGTCAAATTCCGTCTGTCCAGCACAACCCTGACCTACGGCGACCAGATGCCGGTCTTGCCGGTACTGAGCTACGACAACGGCCGTCTGTTGCCGGAAAGCTACACCGGTACCCTGATCACTTCCAAAGAGATCAAAGGCCTGGAACTGAACGCTGGCCGCTTCACCGCCGAATCGCGTAAAAGCGCTGAAGGTCGTGACAGTGGTGGCTTGAAGTCGATCAACGTGTTGGGCGGCAGCTACCAGTTCACCGAACAGTTCAAGGCTGCGCTGTACGCTTCCGATGTTGAAGACGTGCTGAAGAAGCAATACGTGAACGCCAACTACGTGTTCCCGATCGACAAGGATCAGTCCCTGACCCTGGACTTCAACGGCTACCGTACCAAGCTGGAAGATTCCTACGTTCGCGATAACGGCATTACCGGCGACGACAACAAGATCTGGAGCCTGGCAGCCACATTCGCCACCGGTCCACACTCGTTCACCCTCGCGCATCAGCGCAGCACCGGTGACAGTAACCTGGGCTATGCCTACGGCGGCTATCAGAAAGACCAGAACCGCGTCGGCGACGGTGGTAACACCATCTACCTGGCCAACTCCTACTGGTCCGACTTCAACGCCGAAGACGAACGCAGCTGGCAACTGGGCTACGGCCTCGACTTCAGCACCTTCGGTGTACCAGGCCTGAGCTACAACTTCGCCTACGTACGCGGTGACAACATCACCACGTCCACCAGCGAAGGCGGCACCGAGCGCGAAATCTTCAACCAGTTCAAATACGTCGTACAAAGCGGCCCGGCCAAAGACCTCAGCGTGAAACTGCGCAGCTCGATCCTGCGCGTGTCGCAGAAGTCGAGTGAGTACAACGTTGGTGGTAACGAAGTGCGTGTGTTTGTGGATTACCCGATCAACGTTTTCTGATGATGGGTTTTGCGATCGAGGCCTGATGTGAGGCTGAGATAGGAGAAGCCCCGACTAGTCGGGGCTTTTTTGTGCGCGTTCGGTGCCTTCACGCGCGTCCTCCTGTAGGAGCTGTCGAGTGCAACGAGGCTGCGATCTTTTGATTTTTTAAAGGCAAGATCAAAAGATCGCAGCCTGCGGCAGCTCCTACAGGGACGCCTTTTACGTGTCTGAAATAATGATGATTCTTGAAGCAGTCATTTTGTCTATTCGTGCATGATCTATTACTCCGCGTAACTAATGATGTTCCCCGCCCCATCTTTTTCCCCTCCCCCGAAATCCCTAAATTGAGCTCCAACGCCTCTCCCATCATCCCGACGGGAAGGTCACTGGAGTTTCACTCATGCCTTTCGTAAGCGTCCGCATCACCCGTGATGGCGTTACCACTGAGCAGAAAGCTCAGGTGATTGCCGAAATCACTGAAACACTGGAACGCGTTCTCAACAAACGCCCTGACCTGACCCACATCGTGATTGAGGAAGTCGATACCGATAACTGGGGTTACGCCGGGATTACCACCACCCAATACCGCAAACAACTGGCGGAAGAGGGGAAGTCATGACCGCGCCGGTGACCATCGATTTCATCTCCGATGTGGTGTGCCCCTGGTGCGCACTGGGCGCCACAGCCCTGGAGCAGGCGATCGAGAACGTGGCGGGTGAGATCTCGGTGGAGCTGACCTACAAGCCTTTCGAGCTGAACCCGAACATGCCGCCCGAAGGCGAGAAAGCCGTCGAGCACTTGATGCGCAAATACGGGCGCACCGCCCAGGACGTGGCTAACGGCAAAGCGATGCAGATCGAACGCGGCAACGCCATCGGCTTCACGTTCGATCTGGAGAAGCGCACTCACTTCTACAACACCTTCGACGCTCACCGTTTGCTGTTCTGGGCGCAGGAAGAAGGGCGTCAGGTGGCGCTGAAGAAGATCCTGCTTCGCGCTTACTTCAGCGAAGGCCAGAACCTGAGCGATCAGCAGACGCTGGTGCGGTTAGCGGCCGAGGCCGGCCTGGACGAGGCACGTGCACGCAAGGTGTTGGTGTCGGGTGCATACGGCAACGAAGTGCGTGAACTTGAGGAGTTTTACCGCCAGCACGGCATCAATTCGGTCCCGGCCATGGTGTTGAACGGCCGTCACCTGGTGTCCGGTTCGCAGTCGGTCGAGTACTACGAACAAGTCTTGCGGCAAATGGCGTCGGCCCCTGCTGAAGCCTGATCCACCCAATTTCAAATCACATTATCGGTTAGAGGTATACATCATGAGCAATTCGAAAAAAGTCATCGTTATCACTGGCGCATCGCAAGGTCTCGGCGACGGCATGGTCAAGGCCTTCCGTGAGCAGGGCTACCAGATCGTCGCCACTTCGCGTTCGATCAAACCATCCACCGATCCAGACATCCTCACCGTGGCCGGCGACATCGGCGAACCGGAAACTGCCCAGCGCGTTATCCGTGAAGCGATTGCACGTTTCGGCCGCATCGACACCCTGGTCAACAACGCCGGGATCTTCATTGCCAAGCCGTTCACCGCCTACACCGCTGAAGACTACGCCAATGTGTTGTCGGTGAACCTCAACGGCTTCTTCTACATCACCCAGCTCGCCATTAACGAGATGGAAAAGCAGGGCAGCGGCCACATCGTCAACATCACCACCAGCCTGGTGGACCACGCCATCGACGGCGTGCCATCGGTACTGGCTTCGCTCACCAAAGGCGGTTTGAACGCCGCAACCCGTTCCCTGGCCATCGAATACGCCAAGCGCGGCATCCGAGTAAACGCAGTCAGCCCCGGCATCATCAAAACCCCGATGCACGGCGAAGAAACCCACGCCGCGCTGGGCGCTTTGCACCCGGTCGGGCACATGGGCGAGATCGACGACATTTCGCAGGCGGTTGTGTATCTGGACAATGCGAAGTTTGTGACTGGCGAGATCTTGCATGTGGATGGTGGGCAGAGCGCGGGGCACTAAGAGCGGGTTTTCAAAAGGCAGAAACAACAAAGCCCTCGTATTTCTACGAGGGCTTTGTTTTGTATGGTGCGGCACCAGGAGTCGAATCGTTGACTAACTCATTCATAACAAAGGGCTTACTTGTTTAGTGATTATTTTCTATCCCAATAACTACCCTTTTAGAGATTTCGCGATAAGAATCAGATTGTCATCACTGATGGTCGACTCGACTCGCCTAATTATGGCTGTAAGCTAAACATAGCCGAGTGAGCAGAAGTGGCGCTTGAGAGCAGGGCCTGTGGGTAATTAAAAACGCGATAATCAAGTCACATGAATATAGTATTATGTGACTCCGCCCCAACTAATTGTGTCGGGGTGGAGTTATTGAGAACGATCTGCCCTTTTTGGCTTTGGCTAGATTATGATGCAGCATAATATATGCTGCATCAATTGTTATTTCATTTTTGAATATTTCAATCCCTCGGAAAAAGCTCGCTTTACCTCTGGAAGGCAACTATTAGCGCATAGTTCACGCCAGTGTTTAATCGCGGTGTGTTGCTTTAGCGTTCCCGGGTTCTGAGATAACCACGCCGACAACGCGCCAGCCAAAGTTGCTATTCCAGCTTGCAGGTCTGGCCTTGTCAATTTATGGAAACCATGACTTTCATCTTCTACGGGGAGTGAAACGGCCTCGCTCCAATAGTTTAGACTATTGCAAAGCATCAAGATCGTGTTTTCATCAAAAGCGCTTGGGAATTGCGCTACTAATAACATGACGCGCTCTATAACCTTAGTGAGACCGACCTCTGATCGGAAGGCTACACGATACATTAGCTGCAATAGAAGTTCGGAGTCTATCGGCCTTGATTGTTTTTGTGCTATTGCGTAAAGGTATTGTATGGCATCAGCTGCGCCTAATACTTTCAGCTCGTCGCAGCTAGTTACATCTCCCAGTATTAGGGTTTTTATGGTTTCTTGGGAAGATGAGCCGTGGAAATATAAAGCTGATAAGGCGGTGTCGGCAAAAATTTCGTAATTTCTAAGCGATAGAACCCAATCAATAACTCTTTGCACAAATGTTGCAGGCAGCGTGTCGGCATTCGTACCAACCAGGCGAGCTATGAAATCTCCAATGTTTCTTGCTCCAGGTCGACGAATTTCTTCAAATTTAAAACTGTACTCTTTTATCTCGCTCCACCAGTTTGAGAGTTCATCGAATAACTCTGTTACTTCGTTCGCTGTCCAAGTGATTAAGCCATTGGGCTGATTGATCAGCTGCACTGGCGGTTGTGATGACATTGTGATGTTGTTAAAGCGTTCTGAGGGGAATTCATGATTTGATCGAAGTGTAGCTCGTCCATCATCTACAGTGAGGCTGCTGACAAATGGGATGCTGATTAAATGTTTTTTGAAAAGCTCATGAAATGACCGCTCATTGCGCTTAGGCAAATGGAGGTAGTTAAAAGGATGTAAGTCCGATGGTAGTGCATCAGGCGCTACATCAAGCCATAATAGATCCTTGAACGTTTTTTTGTTTTCTTTGTCAAGCAGCGCTGCGGAGTTCAACATTAGCAATCGCCAAATTGCCGATGATCTCGATTCGCCGGTAAGGCTATGAATCTTGCCGTTTAACCAAGCTATAGAGCTCTTTAGATCTGAAGATAGCTGCCTAGGTTTTAAGGAGATTCTGTGTATTGGCAAAGTGCTCATGGGATCTATCCAACCGCTGCGGCCTCGTGAGAAGTCACTCTCTGCTTCGCGGAAGGGAGCTCTTAGTAATTGTGGTAACCAATTTTCAAGTTGTTGATCTGTCGCTGCTTGATAGATCCGAGTAAGCCAAACGTGACAAACACTGGTCATCGCTCGAACGGAAATATTAGATAAGTTAGAATATAGTCTTAAGGCAACAGTGAACGAATACTGTAGCTCTTCCGGCGAAAGTTTAAATGAGAGCCTTGATAGAATTTCTGGTAAGCCAACGACGAGATTGTCTTCGAGTATTTCTTGGTGTCGCGACTGGTAATATTTTTCTGTTTGTTTCTCAAATATAGCTAATGCCCACCTATTAAGCCTCTTTGCTAGCTCTACATCCATAGTAGCTACTTCAGGACGGCTCAGTAAATTTGGGTTTTCTGTGATCTGCTCAAACTGGCGTGCCCTTACCATCATCGCTGGGCTCCAAAAGCCCAAATAAGGTTTGACGATTTGCAGGGCTTTTTCCAAATGATTGCCCGAAACTCTTATGCCGGGGCAGTACATCGGCATTCCGACTTGCTCAAAATGACGTAAGTAAGCGAAAGCGGATCTGATGGTGCGTACTCCACCACCATAATTTTTTGCACGGCTGACTGCCTTAGGATCAAAGCCAATACGTTTAACGATTTCATTCGTGGAGTCAGTTAAATTCGTCTCGTCGAGTGGGCGCTCAAGTTCTCTGCGCAGTTCCCATGGATTGCAATCCCACGCTTTGAGCTCCTGCCACCGGTGGTTGAACTCTACCTCCCGGCGATAACCAAAGCTCACATAGCTAATTAAGTATGTGCACCAGCCTTCAAGTGAAAGAAGTTCGATATTGTTGGTTTTGTTTTGCGCGCTTCTTCTTATGTTTTTTAAAGCGGATCGTAGAAGCGACTTTGCTTCGTTCGCTCCACCAGTTTCGATCAACAAGCCGGCTTTCCAAATTTGTGCTATTGGCATACTGGCGGGCGGAGCCCATGCTGATAGCTCCTTCATATCCAGGTCCAATTGAACATCCCATGCAGCCTTTAGAAAGCCCTCGTATATGAATTTTTCAGATTTTATTCTGGTTTCCGATAAAAGATTCTTAACCATTGCTGAGATTTCAGACCAGCGGCTATCGTCATATACCTCTCGCGCCTCTCGCATCACTTCAAGCGCAATATATAACCACATTTCATTGATTTGAACGCCTGATAGATCACCGAATAGAGCGCTTTTGTGATTCTTGGCTTTAAATTTCTGAGATTCGAGCTCCGAATAAGTTTTCACCAGGTCATCGTAAAACGAGAATATTAATCCTTGATCGAGCGGCATCATCGAAAGCTCGAAGCGCCAGATTAGCTCCTTTATACAAATCAATTTATCAATTTCATCTAGCGTGGTGATCGTGTTTTGAAAGGCACTTAGCCATTTTTGCGTTGATCGCCAAACAATATCTCGTTTCGCTTCTGGTGCAACGATCCATCCTGGATATGAAAGTCTCTCATGTTTCCAGATGTTTGTTAGGTCGCGAATATCGCTTGGGAGCAATATTTTTGTACCTGATTCAAAGTCTGGGAGGGCTGGTGGAAGATCTTGAATTGCGGTGGCTAGTGGTAATGCAGATTGAAATTTCGTAGCTGGAAGTTTATCTAGCCAGTTCTCAGGGCGCTGTGGTTCTGCTTTTGCCAATGACTCTAAAAACCATAAAAGTGCATCATAGTGTTCATTTTTTTTGAACATGGGGCAAAGATCTATTGGTGTGACCCCACGTTTCTTTAGTAGTAGTCGATCTGTATTGTCTAGATTCAGTGGGCCCACAAGATAGATGGCAGAGTGCCTATCTTGTAGTTCATCTCTAATCCAGCCAGTCCATGCTAAAAAGTTGGGGTCGTCTCCTGAAAAACCTAATAGAACAAAGCTGTTTTCCAGTAACGATTGTTGTACCGAGTTAACAAGCGGAGCTGAATCTTTCGGGTATGTTCTATAATGTTCTTCGGCAATTACTAAACGTTCGGTTCTAGAAAATGATCCGTGTAGTTTAAATATTCGTGGTGATAAAGTTCCAGGTAACTCTGCCGCGTTCGATACTGTCTGATATGTTCTTTCTGAAGCTTCCGTACGCTCTAGTAAGGTGTCATAATTTGTGGTGAATACATCATTCCATGGCAGTTCAAGAAGTTTTTTGTGCAAAGTTCCCGGCAGATGGTCATTGTCAGGGTTCATGTCTCTTATTAATTTATCTAACCGGGCATAACCAAAAGCCGCTTCATATTTGCTAGCCAATCTAAGATAATTTTCACTTTGAAAGCGCTCTTTTCTATTTTTCTTCTCAGTGTCTGTCATCCCAGCCTGTATTGGGTAGAGTTCGTCAAACATTCTATTGACTAACTGATTCCATGTGGGGAAACGTGAAGTTACCCCGGGCAGTGCTTGGGAGTTCAAGCTAAATCCTGCACCAATCATCACGGAAGATCTAGACTTCGGCCAGCGCCAAAGATCTTTTTGTAATTGAAGGATGTGTTGTAGATCATCTGTAATCATCGAGGTTCTCAATTAATCACGTAAGACTCTAGGGGCACTAAGCAGCTACATCGATACCGAATCCGCTAGCTGCATTGACAATATCTAATGCAGGTCTGCGATATTAAATTGCTACTACAATATCCGCGGCAGAGGCTTCGCGCAAGGTGAATATATCTTCTCCAGGAGCGTTAGCAGCGTATCGCCGTACGCAAAGAAAGCGCGTATTGAACCACTCCTAGATATGTACTCGCCTTGGAGCATTAAACTTCCAAGGTTTTCCTAAGCGGAGAGTGATTAAGCGGCTTGTGAGTAGATAGTAATAGCGTGTTGATTCAGTGAGCACGCTCACATGGTGATTTAGAAACCACTCGAGATGCTTTTGTTGCCAAGTCCATGGGTTTTCCCGGTGCCAGCGATCAGAGATGGCTGCTTGGATGGCCTTTGCTTGGCGTATATGACGTACGCGTGTGGAATGAGACCCGGTAAGTACCCCTGACATGAATAGCTCCATATCGAATGGCTTACTCATGCCCGTCCGCCAATGTAGGCAGCGACCACGTCGATCCGACCGTGCCCCAGCTCATAGCTGATTTGCCTCCGGGCCTCACGATCAAGGTTCCTATCTACCTGGCAACAATGGCCGCCGTTGATGGGCGCGTGGTGTTGAGTAATTTGCTCATAGCGCTCACATGCATAGGCCGCTCGTAGCTCATGGAAGCCTTTGAGGTTGTGTGCATGCAGGATGTCGCGCGCAGGGCGGATGATCTCTTGTAGAAGACTCAGGTAGCTTTCGTGTGGCGCAATCATGTTGCGGCTACCGGCAGGCGACACCTGCCATGCAACCCCAAGTGCACCTCGAACTTGATCATCGACCGAAATCCAGCGGGACGCCGAGGCTCCGGCCCGGCCGCCTTTGGTGCCGTCCTGAATGTTGATCCTGCCTAAGTCTTCAGCCTCACGGCTCAGCCGTGGCAGGTCAGCCAAGATGGCCTCACGCAAGCGCATGCCGGTGGCTCGCGCCAACAGAACGATCGCGGCGGCCCGCAGCTGATGATGGCTGCAAAGCACATCGACAATCTGCTTAACCTGTTCGCGGTCTTGGCCCTGAGGCACCGAGTGTCGAACCCCAGTGCGCTGCATACCCAACGCCTTGCTCGGGCTGGACAATTTCACATACTGATCACCGCGAAGCGCCGCCATGGTCCTGTTAACGCTGGATAGCCGGTTTTGTGCGGTGCTGACGGCGAGGTCACCGCGCCTAACCACGTCACGCAGATACGCCGCATAGTCGGCCAACACTTTGCGATCAATCTGCCGCGCATCATTGATGCCGGGCCCCTGTTCGGAGCGGCACCACCTCACGAATGCCAACCAGCGATCACTGTGCGCCCTGACCGTGCCGTAGTGGCCACCGCCGAACATGTCTTTCAGTGCCTGAGGTCCTGCGTAACTCAATTGCCTGCCGTAGCCGAAATTACGACCATCGCGTCTACCCACCAATGCCATGTCGGTCACCTCATCTCTTGCTCTTCAGTCCTCACCCCACGTCATCCCGCCAAGAATGCTGAGTGTTATCAGGGATCAAGGCCCCTGCGACCTGTGGGGACGTCCTCTAACGCGGGACTGGCGGCTCCTTACATCCGGGAGCGAGGGCATCTCATGATCTGGCCTCCTGAGTACCGTTACCGGTGGGCGGGTGGAGGGTGCATTGGCTGACGAGACCAGTGCCGCGAGATCCTGAGCCAGGTGCAAGCAGCAATGCGATGACCGGTGCATGCCTGACTGTCAGTCAGGTGCAGTCCATTCCCTGGTCTGCGGCACCATCATCTACAGCGCTGTTGCTGGTGACATCGGCGTTTGTCACGCCGATTGTCACGAGGGGGATTGCCGCAAAGCCATGTGCGATCAGGGCTGCAGCAGTGTCAGGAGCGCCCGTCTCTTTCTGGGAGAAAGAGACGGGCGCAGGTTGGCGCAATGAAATGGCTAAGCGGATAGGTTGCTGCAGGGCAGCTATGAAAGGGAATGAGCTGCCGCAGTGGGCACACTGGTAAAAGTAGGCATCCATCACATCGCTGTGACCGTGCGAGCCGCCGGACGCTAATCGCACTTTGGGAGAACCACCACGGTGTGGCGTAGCCTTAAAGGTTCTGGCTACCTGGGTTGCTGTCAATGACAGCGCTTTGCCCGATCTTATCTACGCCTGTGGATAATTCGGGTCAAGACTCTAATTTTCGGGAGTTCTGCGGCTGTGGATGAAATTATCCACCGGTGGAAATCTGTGGTTTTCCACAGACAGTTGCATGGGTTTTAGATTTTTTAAGTGAGGTCCATCCAAGCAGGGCGGCTTTGCAGCCCTGTTTGGATGGACCCGCGTGGACAAGCGGATCATCGAGATTTCGAGAACGTACGCTTACTTTGCTGCGCCGCGATTGGCGATTGGCTTTTGGCCGTGTGACCTGCCTACGCGGGAGCAAGTGTTCGTAGGTCCGCTGCAGAGCTCCGAACATTACGCCAGCAGCTCCGAACATAACGGGGTTAGCTCCGAACATAACGTCGAACTGGATATGCAGCGAAACGATGATGACTGCTTGTTGAGCAATCATATTGACGCGCCGATGATCGATGCTTGGGACAGACTCATGAAAAGCAGGCGTACAAAGCGCACATGGGTGGGCAGGACGAGGAGTAGGCTAACGGCCTACTCCCTCAAGCGGCTTTTCGCCTTGAGTCGCGTGACGTTCGCCCCGGTCTGATTGGCAAATTCGTGCGGAGTGACATGCTCCTGCCGATTGGCCTCCAGGTACCGGCTCCACCAGTTCATGATCAGCCTGCGCTCCTCGATGAACTCGGCCTTGTGGATGTAAGCGGCGCGGACGTTGTTGCGTTCCTTGTGGCTCATCTGCCGTTCAATGGCTGTCTCCGACCACAATCCTGATTCGATCAGTGCGCTGCAGGCCATCGAACGAAAGCCATGGCCGCAGATTTCGGTTTTGGTGTCGTAGCCCATCTTTCGAAGCGCGCTGTTCACCGTGTTTTCAGACATGGGTTTCCAGGGCTTGGTATCGCCTGCAAACACCAGGTCGAATTTACCGGTGAGGACGTGGATCTGTTCAAGCAGGGCCACGGCTTGCGGCGATAAGGGTACAAGATGGATATCCCCGGCCATTTTTGTACCCCTTGTGGAAAAGGGGACGCCGTCCAACGCGGGACGGGTGTCGGGAATCTCCCAGGTGCCGCGCTTGAGGTCAAATTCATTCCAACGGGCAAAGCGCAGTTCACTGGAGCGGACAAACACATGCAGCGAGAGCATGGCCGTCAGCCTGGTAAGTACGCGGCCGTTATAACCCTCAATGCGCTCCTGCAATTCAGGCAGACGCGATAAGGGTAACGCTGGGCGGTGAACAACCCTCGGGGCTTTGATCAAACCTTCAAGGTCGGAGGCAGGGTTTGCCGCGATCTGTCGAGCACGCTTCGCCTCGCGCATGATGCTTTGCAGGTAGTTTTGTACCCTTAAAGCTACGTCAATTGTGCCGCGCTCCTGGATGGCTTCCAGAGGTTGCATCAGGTCATGGGTGTCCAAGTCGACAATAGAGCGAGCGCCGATCAGTGGAAAGACATGGGTTTTGAGGCGGCTCAGAACCGTCTTGGCATGGCCCGGTGCCCATTTGGCAGACATCGCTTTGTGCCAGTCCAGGGCCGCGCTTTCAAAGGTTCGGCCTTGGATTGCGGCCTGCGTCTTGGCTTGGTGTTTGGACTCTATGGGGTCGACGCCTTCCGCCAACATCCGCTTGAGCTCCAGGCGCTTGTGGCGCGCATCGGCGAGACCAACCACGGGGTAGTTGCCGAATGAAGTCAGTCCTTCGCGTCCATCAGGTTTTACATACCTGAGACGCCAGCCTTTACGGCCATTGGGTTGGACGAGGAGGTAGAGGCCGTCGCCGTCGAAAAGCTTGTAGGCGCGGTCGGTGGGCTTGGCTGCGCGGCAAGCCGAATCGGAGAGTGGTGCAGTGGTGCGCGACATAAGGGTACTCCTCCCTTTATCGAATGACCTTACCCCTATATCTATCCCTAAAACGGTCGGAATCCAACAGATTTTGACGGAATCTGACGGAACGCCAAAACGAAAAAACCCGCCAGAAGGCGGGTTTTTCGGGGGTTCCAGAGATTTTGAAAGCCTTCTCTGGAACCTTGTATGGTGCCGGCACCAGGAATCGAACCCGGGACCTACTGATTACAAGTCAGTTGCTCTACCATCTGAGCTATACCGGCGTGTCAGGGCGACGATTATAGCGATTGGGAAGGTTCTGTAAACCCCTGAATTCAGACTATTTTTGCGTTCGCCTTGATTGAGGATTTTTGGCGCTCGCTGAACCTCATCGAGCGCTGTAAAACGTCGTCCCCGGCGGGATGTCTTTGATGAACAGTCGAGAGTACGCATATCTGCTTACCCTGCTTCTATTTTGGCGGTTATGTCTCTTTCATCGAGTGCTTATGCACAACGGAATTTGAGATGGAGCCAATTAGGGAAGATTTTGTGGAGCCGTTCTCATCTTCTCGCAAATCACTGTTTTTCTGGTTTTTTCTGCGACTGTACGAAAACTGGACAGTTCCGTTTCACCTCTGAAACAGCTGTAAATATTGGATCCACGATAATTCCATCAACAGAGTTATCCACAGGTCGGTGAGCCTTAGTTACGTTCAGCGAGAAGCAAGAAATTACGCGGTGTGAGGGGGCTTTCGCAGAATGTTCCCAGGCGCACTTCATATCCCTGCTCCGTGAGGAAAAGTGCCCGATCAAGGACCAACCAAAGCTCCAACGGGCGTCGGAAAAGTCCGCGCAGCAGCTCCAGATTGCGCACTTGTGCCAGTCGCTGCCAACCAGCGGCTTCACGTGCCACCCAGTCTTGCGGACCGATTGTGGATAACTCTTTGAGTTGAGCTAAATGATGGCAGTAATCGGCGAAGGATTTGTCCAGCCAGGCGCTGGGAAGGGACGGGGTTGGCAGGTATTCGTTAACGCCGCGCAACTCTCGCTGTAACAAATCGAACCCCAGGCGCCGGGCCATGGAGGTGTCGCGTTGACGTCGCACGCGCGCGCCAGCGGTAACGGTTTCGCTCATTGGCAGCGAGAGATCGTCGAGCGATAGCTGCAGTTCAGTTCCTTGGGCTGTAGAGGATATTGGCGCGTATTGGCCAAGACTGATCCGGTTGTAGCAGCAAGGGGCAACGGCAAGTTGCTTGCAGCCTGCCGCACTGGCGAGCCGAATCAGTCGTACGTGCAGATCGCCACAAGCGTGCAGTGCGACTGGCGTATGTTCAGCCTCCAGTAGCGCGGCTGCGTTGGCCGCGAGCACATCCTGTTCAATATGCAGAGCATGCAATTGATGACGCTGGCTGAGGGCCTGGCCGCTGGCAACCAGCGCCGGATCGTATTCCAGGCAAGTCAGTTGTTGGCCGCTTTGCATTAACCGGCGGCCCAGGTGCCCTTTGCCTGAACACCAGTCCAGCCAGTGCCTTGGTGGCTCGGCAAACTGTAGCCGACTGGCGAAAGCTTCGATCTGCTGCCATTTGCGTCCCGGTACATCGACTTCCAGTCGATGATTCGCTGCGTTGAGGGCATGCGCGGGTAATTCATCGACCGCACTCAGGGCAAGGGAGATCGCCGCCAATGAAGCGAAGGGTTCTGGTGCGTTCAGAAGAGCGGGATGGTTGTGAGCGTTTTCCGCGTCCTCCAAAGAACGCCCGCGTAGCCATACGGCCAGTTCGGGGTAGGAGGTTTCCCAAGGAAGCTGCAGATGGGTGAACGGTCGTGGCTTCCATAGCGCCTGATGCTCTGTCAGAAAAGCATCCAGCGCCGTGAAACGGGCGAGTAGGGCCTCGCCCGTCAACACGGAATCAACGCCCTTGGCAGGCATCGACGCGCAGCCAGCGCTCCAGCAGCTTGAAGCCGCGCACCAGCACAAAAGCCATCAGCAGGTAGAACATGCCTGCGGCGAAGAAGATCTCCACCGGCAAGTAGGTCCGGGCAATGATGGTGCGGGCCATGCCGGTCAATTCCAGCAGGGTCACGGTGCTGGCCAGGGCGCTGGCCTTGAGCATCAGGATCACTTCGTTGCTATAGGCCGGCAGGCCGATGCGCGCGGCACGTGGCAGCATGATGTAGAATAGTGCCTTGGGCTTGGACATGCCCAGCGCTCGCGCTGCTTCGATTTCGCCCGGTGGAATCGCCTGAATGGCGCCACGCAGGATCTCGGCAATGTAGGCGGCGGTGTGCAGGGTCATGGTGACTGTCGCGCACCAGAACGGATCGCGTAGATAAGGCCACATCGAGCTGCTACGGATGGCGTCGAACTGGGCCAGGCCGTAGTAGACGAGAAACAGTTGAACCAGCAGCGGTGTGCCACGGAAAAAGAAGATATAGCCGTAGGGAAATGCCCGTACCCACCACAGGCGTGACGAGCGAGCGATGCCCAGCGGAATCGCCAATAGCAAACCAGCGATGACGGCGATGGCCACCAGTTCCAGGGTCAGGGTCGCGCCCTGAGCCAGTTTCGGCAGCCACTTGATGATGACTTCCCAGTTCATTGGGCGCTCCTCGCGAAGCCGCGAGCGGCGCGTTTTTCCAGGAAGTGCATGCCGGTCATCGCCAGCACCGTCAGGCCCAGGTACATGAACGCAGCGACCATATAGAAGGTGAATGGCTGTTTGGAGACGGTCACGCCGATTTGCGCGTGACGCATGATTTCTTCCAGGCCGATCACCGATACCAGGGCGGTGTCTTTCATCAGGATCATGAACAGGTTGCCCAGGCCGGGCAGGGCAATGCGCCACATTTGCGGCATGATCAATTTGGTGAAGATGCGCCATTTCGACAGGCCCAGGGCCACGCCGGCCTCACGATGGCCTTTGGGAATGGCGAGGATCGCGCCGCGAAACACTTCCGTGGCGTAGGCGCCGAAGCACAGGCCCAGGGCAATCACGCCGGCGGCGAAGGCATTGAGTTCAAGATCGGGATTGCCGAAGAACTCGCCCAGGGCGCGCATCAGGTTGACCGTACCGAAGTAGATCAACAGGACCCAGAGCAATTCCGGAATCCCGCGAACCAGGGTCGAATAACTGCCCCCAAGCCATTGCAGCGGCTTGTACGGGGAAGTCTTGGCCAAGGCGCCGAGCAGGCCCAGCACCAGCCCCAGGCACAAGGCCGAGAGTGCCAGTTTCACAGTCATCAGCGCGCCAGCGGCAAGCGCCGGGCCGAATCCGTAGAGGTCGATAATCATGGATTTCTTTTCAAATCGCGGCAGGCAAGGCCGGGGACCGGCGCCGCCGTAGGGCAGCGTCGGTCCGGCATGTCAGTATCAATAGATGCTGAACGGGAAGTACTTGTCGTTGATCTTCTTGTAGGTGCCGTCGGCGACGATCTCTTTCAGCGCGACGTTCAGCTTCTCGCGGATTGGATCGTTTTTACGCACGGCGATACCGATCTTGTCGCTTTCTTCCACCGGGTCACCTTTGAACTCGTAGGATTTGCCGGCGTCGCTTTTGAGCCACTCGTAGTTGACGTATTTGTCGGCGAGGATGGCATCTACACGTCCGGCAGTCAGGTCGAGGTAGGCGTTTTCCTGGGTATCGTAGAGTTTGGTTTCAACGCCAGGCATGTGGTCTTCCATCCAGGTGCCGGCGAGAGTCGCACGTTGTGCGCCGACCACTTTGCCCTTCAGAGAAGCCTCGTCGGTTTTGAAGTCGACGTCTTTCTTGGCAATGAACTGCAGCTTGTTTGAGTAGTACGGGTCGGTGAAGTCCACCGCCTGCTTGCGCTCGTCGGTGATCGACATCGAGGAGATCAGGAAGTCGAATTTCTTGGCGTTCAGGGCTGGAATGATGCCGTCCCAGTCGGAAGTCACGACGGTGCACTCGACTTTCATCTTGGCGCACAGGGCGTCGCCGATTTCCCTGTCGAAGCCGACAACGTTACCGCTGGCATCTTTGTTGTTGAACGGCGGGTAGGCCGCTTCGATGCCCATCTTCAAGGTTTCTGCCATGGCACCGGCGCTGAACGCCAGGGTGACGGCGGCGGCCAGGAAGACCTTTTTGAAATTCTGCATGCGGGTAGCTCCGTTAGCGGTTGCTGGACATGAATTGTTTGCAGCGCGCCGAAAGCGGGTTTTCAAACACCTGCTGTGGCGATCCTTGCTCTTCTACCAGGCCCTGGTGGAGGAACACCACTTCGCTGGAGACCTGACGGGCGAAGCCCATTTCGTGGGTCACGAGCAACATGGTGCGGCCTTCTTCGGCCAGTGCGCGGATGACATTAAGTACTTCCTGGACCATTTCCGGGTCAAGGGCGGAAGTCGGCTCGTCGAACAGGATAACCTTGGGCTGCATGGCCAGGGTGCGGGCGATGGCCGCGCGTTGTTGCTGGCCACCAGACAATTGCGCAGGGTAGGCGTGGCGCTTGTCGGCGATGCCGACCTTGGCCAGCAAGGCTTCGGCGACTTCGATGGCCTCGGCCTTGCTCTGGCCGAGCACGCGGCGCGGGGCTTCGATGATGTTGTCGAGCACGCTCATGTGCGGCCACAGATTAAAGTTTTGAAACACAAAACCAATCTCGCTGCGCAGGCGATTGATCTGCTTGCCGTCGGCAGCGACCAGTTCACCGTTCTTCGCGGCCTTGAGCTTGAGTTCTTCACCAGCCACCAGGATCTGGCCCTGATGCGGGTTCTCCAAAAGGTTGATGCAACGCAGGAACGTGGACTTGCCAGAACCGGAGGAGCCCAGGATCGAGATCACATCGCCGTCGCGGGCGGTCAGCGAGATGCCTTTGAGCACCTCCAGCGAACCGTAGCGTTTATGCAAGTTGCGGATTTCAAGCGCGGGCGTGGCCTCAGCCATGTGCGTTCCTCATATATGTTGCGCTCCTGCTGTTGGTGGCCTTCCTGACGAGGCGGCCAACCTAGCATAGCGTTTCGATGGCAGCCAACAGCGCTACGGGCGGTAAGCGGGTGGCATTGGGCAGGTTGTCGCATCGGTACAGCAGACTGTCGCCCCACCAACAACCGAACAGCCGTTTGAAGCGTGCTTCCAGTTAGAAAGCGGGTCGGCTGTCGCAAAAAGGGCGCGATGTTGCCAGCTTTGGCGGGGTGTTGGAAGCGCTAAAGGACCAGGCACCGCCGTTCAGCACTTTTATTGTGCGTCAAGCGACTTTGAGGGTGTGTTTCCGGTGCGCTGTTCCGTCCATAAAGTGGGTCGCGGGGTAACGTTTTGGCAAAGTGCCATTACTTTCAATGACTTGCGATCAGTGTCGAGTCTCGACGGAATCGCCGGGTTAGAGGCTTTTGAAACATTTTGGCGCAATTATTGCGTGCAGATTACGGAACGCCCCGTTGGTTTCTTTTTACAGAAGAGAACGCCCGGACGGGATGATGCATTCGCTTTTCCTTACAAAGGTAGTTTCAATGAGCAGTACCCAAAGCTCTAACGGCCTCGAACAGGGGCTTAAACCGCGTCACGTAACAATGCTGTCGATTGCCGGTGTTATCGGTGCCGGTCTGTTCGTAGGTTCCGGCCACGCTATCGCTGCTGCAGGCCCGGCTGTGCTGTTGGCCTACGCTGCCGCCGGTATGCTGGTGGTGTTGGTGATGCGCATGCTCGGTGAAATGGCTGTTGCCTCGCCGGACACTGGATCTTTCTCGACTTACGCCGATCGCGCGATCGGTCACTGGGCCGGCTTCACTATCGGCTGGTTGTACTGGTGGTTCTGGGTTCTGGTCATCCCGTTGGAAGCCAACGCCGCCGCCACCATCCTGCATGCGTGGTTCCCGGGTGTGGACATCTGGGCCTTCGCCCTGGTCATCACCATGCTGTTGACCGTAACCAACCTGTTCAGCGTGAAGAACTACGGTGAGTTCGAGTTCTGGTTCGCGCTGCTCAAGGTCGTGGCGATCATCGGCTTCATTATTCTGGGCGTTCTGGCGATCTTCGGCTTCCTGCCGAACAGCCAGGTCAGCGGCGTTTCGCACCTTTTCGACACTCAGGGCTTCCTGCCAAACGGCATGGGCGCAGTGCTGGGTGCCATCTTGACCACCATGTTCTCCTTCATGGGTACCGAGATCGTGACCATCGCGGCCGCGGAATCGAAAAACCCTGGCAAGCAGATCTCCAAGGCCACCAATTCGGTGATCTGGCGCATTGGTTTGTTCTACCTCGTATCGATCTTCATCGTTGTGGCGCTGGTGCCATGGAACGACCCTGTCCTGGCCAGCCTCGGCTCCTACCAGACCGTTCTTGAGCGCATGGGCATCCCGAACGCCAAGATGATTGTCGACATCGTCGTATTGGTTGCCGTGACCAGCTGCCTGAACTCGGCGCTCTACACCTCGTCGCGTATGTTGTTCTCCCTGGGCAAGCGCGGTGATGCACCGGCCATGGCCACCCGCACCAACAAGAGCGGCACGCCTTACTGGGCAGTAATGATGTCCACTGGTGCAGCGTTCCTGGCAACCTTCGCCAACTACGTAGCCCCGGCTGCGGTGTTCGAGTTCCTGTTGGCCAGCTCCGGCGCCATCGCGCTGCTGGTGTACCTGGTGATCGCGATCTCGCAACTGCGCATGCGCAAACAACGTATGGCGCGTGGTGAGAAAATCGTCTTCAGCATGTGGCTGTTCCCGGGCCTGACCTACGCGGTGATCATCTTCATCGTCGCGGCCCTGACCATCATGCTGTTCCAGGACGCCCACCGCGTGGAAATCCTCGCGACCGGCCTGCTCAGTGTCCTGGTGGTAGCAGCTGGTTTGCTGGTTGCTCGCCGTCGTCGTAACGAACAGCTGGGTGCTGTTGTTGCGCGCTGAGTGTTTGGCTTGAGCTAGATGTTGCAGGTGTAAAAAAACGGCCGCTGTCAGTGATGACTAGCGGCCGTTTTTGTTTGCGGTGGCGATTCGATTTAGCGGGCGTCGACCCAGTCTTCTACGCGTAAGCCTGGTACTCGCTGAAACTCTCGCAAGTTATTCGTTACTACGATGAATCCTCGCGAGCGTGCATGGCCAGCGATCATGTAATCGTAGGGGCCAATAGGGGTCCCGTTCTTTGCCAGTTCGGATCGAATCATCCCGGTGTGCGCGGCTGCGTCATTGTCGAAAGGCAAGATCTCAAGGCGGGCTGCGAACCCCTCGACGACAGCCAGGTTTTTTTCAGGAGCTGCGGATTTTTCCGCTCCGTAAATCAACTCCATCAGGGTTACCGCACTGATGCAAAGTTGACCGTGATGGCGATTGAAGGCATCACGCACGACCTGCGGTTTGTTCTTGATGGTAAATATGCAGATGTTTGTATCGAGCATGTATTTGATCATCAGAACGACTCACGCTCCTGGTCAGCGGGCTGTTCGCGATCGGTCATGAAGTCTGCAGTGACATCGTCGCCATCGAACCAGCTGTCCCAAGTTTCACCAGCAGGGGTGATGATGCGGGCTCTACCTACGGCGACGACGTCGACACGTTTTACGTCGCTGGGCATTGCTACGGCCTTGGGCAGGCGAACCGCTTGGCTTCGATTGCTCATGAAGAGAGTTGTTTGTTCCATTTGAACCTCCTGCGCATTTGGCTGGGGTGATGTGCTCAAAGGATAGGTTTCACAAGGGATATGTCAATGGGATATACATGGCCTCCGACGAAGCGTAACAACCATTCGAAGCAAAAAAACGGCCGCTGTCAGTGATGACAAGCGGCCGTTTTTGTTTGCAGTACCGGCGGTTTATTCGCCTTTTTCTTCCTGCGCTTCCAGCGACTGTCGGTAAGTATCCAGCGCATCGCCAAAGTCGTTAATGAACTGCGGCTCGCTCAGCCAGGCCTGGGCGGCGTCGCGGTCCATGCCGTCGGCCCACATGCGGTAGTCGATCAGCATGTCGGCGGCCAGGTGGGTGGCGGCCATGGCTTCGTTGTCGGCGTTTTCCATGTCCAGCAGTTCAGCATGATCGTTGATGATCCCGGAGAGATCGTTCAACAGGATCGAGAGCATTTCGCTGCGGCTGGTGGCCTCGGCGTCGCGCATTTTGCTGAACATCGCCAGGGTGTATTCCGGGATCGGTTCGGCCAGGTGGCCCAGGTCATCATCCTGTGCGGCAGGCTTTCTGCCGTGGATATTGATTTGCTTGGCTTTGGCTTTTGCACGCTTGGCGCGTTTCTGTTGCTTGTTCAGGGAGGCCATGGGAACTCAGTTCGATTTCTGTTGGTTTTCGGCGGCGATGGATTCGGATGCGGCCACGTAGTCAGCCTGGAAGGCCGGGGATTCAATCCACGCCAGGGCGCCGGCTTCGTCGGTTTCGGTAGACCATTGGCGATACTCGATCAGCGCGCCGATGATGAAATCGGTGGCTGTCTCTTCACCTTCCTGCTCCAGTACCAGCGCTAGAAGCGGATGTTCAAGAAAAGCCCTGCACATGGCTTGCTGGCTGATTTTCTGCGCATCGATCATTTCTTTGAACAGATCGGTCAGGTCCACTGATTCGAAGTCGATGCGGTCGTCGTTCGGGTCAAGTTCGACCGGCGCGGCGGCGCGCTGGGTGCGGTTCTGCTTGGCCTTGGCCTTGGCGCGGGTGGCGCGTTTTTGCTGCTTGTTGGCGGAGGCCATGGGCGTCGTTCCGTAATTCGTTGAAAGGGCAATGGCTCAGGGGCGTGGCACGGTCTGGCCGGGTGTGTCGGGAGCCAGTTCGCCGTGTTGCAGCCAGGACAATGCAATGGGCCATAGTGTGGCTTGGTATGCGCTACGAAAAAAGGCGAAATGTCCGACTTCTTTTTCGTCGATGTCTTCGGGGGCGATACGCAAGTGGGTGTTCGTGCTGCCCGAGAAGTAGCCGAGCAGGCGCTCGATGGCCGGGACTGTGCCGTAAGGATCGTCGCTGATGCTGATAGCGAGAATTTTCGCGGTGACGGTGGCGAAGGGCAGGCGACCAGTGGTCGCGTGCAGCAAACGGCCGCTGGGGCGTTTTTCGTAGCGTCGCGTGGGTGTGGCCCAGTCACGGACTACGCCGGCCGGGGTATCTTCCAGCCAGCCAAGACGTTTTCCGGGGAAGAAACCGCACAGCATCGTCATGATCGGCATCACCACATGCCATTTGCCGAACATCCGCCAGCGATGAGTGGGCTCATAGTCGCGCCAATAAGCGAATTGCGCTCCGACCGTCACCATGCGCCGAATATGCGCCCCGGAGGCTCCCAGTCCCGCTGCGCAGCCGCCAAAACTGTGACCGACTACGTCGATAGGTTGGCCCGGAAACTCGCGCTGTGCGCGCTGCAGCATGGCCTCGAAATCAAGCGCGCCCCAATCGGTCCATGACGCCTCAAGCGTCTTGAGTGATGCCGGGCGCGATTCACCGATGCCGCGGTAGTCAAAGGTGATCACATCGAAATCGTTGGCGAACAGGTAATCGGCGAAGCGTGAGTAGTGTCGGCAGCGGACCGAGGTAGCGGCGTTGATGATGACTACCGGGCGAGAAGTGTCCTGGACAGCGTGTCGCCAAGTGAATCCACCGAGGATGAAGCCGTCTGCAGCGGCTTGCTTGAAAGGCTCGCCCGATACATCAGCTGTCAGTTGTAGCTCGATTTGTGTCGGGGCCAGCGAGGGCATGTCCTGCAAATTCATCGGCGTTGGACCTTGGCGGGTAGTGGCCAACGATAGTCCTCGTTATGCGGATGAACAATCTTTCGCTGGTTTTGCTCAATTCGAGGCGCGAGGACCCATTACCTAGTCCTATTCATGGCGCCTCCTAGCGCAAATCGATCTAGAACATGACGACTCAGTCAGAAATCCAAATTAAGTAACGATTGGGTTCTATAGAACCCGGGAGTCGTCATCATGAAACGTTTCCATTCATTGATATTGCCCCTCGCCACGGTTGGCCTGTTGATGTGTCCCACGCTATCGCAAGCCACCAGTCTCGACCCTATCGACAACGCGGGTGTGCAAGTTCAGCGGCAGGAGCAAAACGGAGTCGCCTATCTATCCGGTGGCATTGGCGAGGATGAGTCGAAAGCCATCCAACAGACCACTGGCTATAACCTGCACATGACTTTTTCTACCGGCCCGGGCAATGAATACGTGCCCGATGTAAGTGTGGTCGTACAGAAAGCGCCGGGGCAGACGGTCTTGAACCTGAGCCAGGCCGGTCCTCTGGTATACGCCCAGTTGCCTCCTGGCAAATACACCGTAGTTGCGACTCGCAATGGGGTAGAGCGGCATGACACCGCGGATGTGGGTAGCGGCGCGGCGCGCAATCTGGTGTTTCATTGGAATGGTGAAAACTAAAAAAGCGCTTGGAGCAGGAGGAGAGTTTTCCTCCCGCTCGTGGCGTCGCTGTTCGTAATCACAAAGCCGCTAGCAAGTTCATGAATGCAATCCGCAATGGATTGTTTTCAACGCTCAAAAGTTTGATGGCCAATGCGCAACACACAATGATCAACATGGGTTTGATGAGTTTTGGGCCAACCCTTACAGCAGCCCGCGCGCCCAATTGCGCACCGATAAAGGCCGCCAGGGCCATGGCGATTGCGATCGGCCAGATGATCACCCCTTTGGTGATAAATACTGCCAAAGACCCCAGGTTGCAGGAGGCATTCGCCAGCTTGGTAAAACTCATTGCTCGCATCATGCCCAAGCCGCAGAGAAGGACGAACCCGACGATGAAGAAAGAACCGACCCCTGGTCCAAATATACCGTCGTAAAACCCCAGGATTGGCGCCACCGTAAAGGAGAACAGCAGAATGCCGATTTTTTTACGCCGATCTTCATTTGCCAGTTTTGGAGCGAAGGCAAAGTACACGGCCACCAGGATCAGCATGATTGGCACGCACACCTTCAGATAGCGCTTGTCGACAGAGCTGACAAGTAACGCTCCACTGGCTCCCCCGATAAAGCCGCAGAGCATGAGATAGCGGCCTTCTCGCCATTCGATCATTCCCTTGCGAGCAAAGGTGGCCGTTGCCGAAACGGTCGCCGAAGCCGCCTGGAATTTGTTTGTAGCTATCGCGCTGATGGGATCGACGCCGGCCAAAAACAAGGCAGGTAAAGTAATCAATCCACCCCCACCGGCAATCGCATCAAAGAAACCAGCGCAAAAAGCAACGAGCGCCAACATGCCAATTACATCCCAGGACATTGCACTTCCTTTTATTAGAATAGTTTCGTTTACCTGTGCGACGGGTGTGTGAGTCGCGCAGGTGCAATAAATATCAGCCTTGCAGTAGCAACGGGTCTTGCGAAATAACAATAGGGTTTGAAAATTTTGAAAGGCCAAATACTCGAACCAGTACGCGTCGATTGTCCTTTACGATATCGCGACAATGTAGAGCTCGGACGTTGTTGATGATAATTGCAGATCTCTGCGTCAATACATATTCGTATGGCGTGGCTTCATTAATGCTTTGGCAAAAATTGGCATAAGCGTTTTTTACAAGTGTTGGAGTGTTTTCATTTGCTGAGAATCGATATGAGTTAAAGCGAGTTGTGAGCCCGACTTTGTCGTTGAATTCCAGGATCGAAACGTCGTGACCGTCCTCTCCTTTTCCATTGACGAATGAATCGCTGCGCGTGAACTGAAAACTTTTTGTCGTCAGTGCCATGCAGGTGGTGACACCGATCTCGTTCAGCACGGGTGGCAGCGCGATAACTGAGGTGCACTCCATGCTTGGGTTCCACAGTGCTGACAGTATTAACGACGAAGGTGACGGTGAATGGTCGTTCTGCGCGTCCATGGCACACCAGTAGGGAGCTTCAGTGTGAGGTCCCAAGGCGAGGCCGGAGTGAGAGCTGAGTTCTTTGATCTCCGGCTCATCGCCGATTTTGCACAGGCCACCGCCCTTGAAGTTGGCGACCAGTCGAACCAGTTTTCCTTCGTTATCCATGTCGTAGGCAAAAGCGCTGTTATCGACGAGCCTTAACAAGATCTGATTGCGTGCGGCCAGGCAGAGCACGTCGTGCCTGTTTTCCAGTAGGGCGAGGTTTGGGAGTTCATCAGGAGGGCTTGCATCGCTGATCTGTTGCAGTCCTTCGAAAATCAGCAAGGAGACAAGACCATCAGAATAAGCGTGAAGGAGCGCGCATTGGTCTTTCGACATTGAAAGTTTTAGTTCGCAAGCTGCCAGAGTTGCTTTGAGCCTGGCGCCGGCTGCTTGCGGCCCGCCAAGGACGGCCAGCTCTTCAGAGAATGCGTGAAGTTGTCTTGATTGCTGCGGGTCAAAGTAAAAGGTTTTTACTTCCTGGGAGTTCTGGGGTGCAGCAGTGTTTTGATTAATTTGTTCTATCAATTCTTACATTCCATGTAATGCCTGTTCAGTCGCGGTTGTTACTTGCGTAGGCGCTGTTTTCTATTCTGTTGAGCTGGTGCTTAATTCAAGGGTAGAGTTTTACTTGAAGTTAAGTTGGTTGTAGAAAGTTTCAATGAGCCGCAGTGTGCGGTAGGTTGTCCGCTGATAAAAAGCTCTTTGAAGGCCGGGAAAGCCTACCATCAAAATTGAAAGAAAATATTCAATAGAAGAATCAGAATGTTTCGCAGGAAATATGGGCTGACACATTAACTGAAGATGTAAAAACCCATTTCCAAAGTCATTGAGCTTGCGAAGGTTGCCGAGGGTGAGAAGCGTCGGATGGTGATTGGCGAGCTTCATCGTCAGGAAGCTTGATTCGTCACGCTCGGGACGACGCTTGATGGTGAGGTATCGACTAGGCGACGGGGAAGTCAGAGCCAGGTCAATCTGCAGGCATAAAAAAACCCTGAATCTTTCGATTCAGGGTTTTCGGTATTTGGTGCCCAGAGACGGAATCGAACCGCCGACACGGGGATTTTCAATCCCCTGCTCTACCGACTGAGCTATCTGGGCAACGGGGCGCATTAAACGGGTTTTTCAGGGGGTCGTCAAGCAAGTTTTCAA